>JBHGAX010000135.1:0-10060 GCA_041946635.1 Methylomirabilales bacterium (SeqCode) | reverse complement strand
GGAGGCCGGGAAGGCGCGGGCCACCCCGCCCCCGGAGCGGGTGCACGCCTCCGGCCTGATGCTCCTCGCCGCACTCCAGCGCGAGGGGCGGCTGATCGACTTCCTGGAGCAGGAGGTGGCCGGATTCTCGGACGAGGAGGTGGGCGCCGCCGCCCGCGTGGTGCACGCCGGCTGCCGGAAGGCGCTGCAGCAGGCCTTCGAGTTCGAGCCGGCCGTCAAGGGCGCTGAAGCCGCGCCCATCACCGTCCCGGCCGGCTTCGACGCCCAGCGCATCCGCCTCACCGGGAACGTGACCGGCCGGCCGCCCTTCCGGGGGACTTTGAAGCACCACGGCTGGGTGGCCCGAGCCATCCGGCTGCCCGCCGCCTCCGACGCCCTGGACCCGCGCATCGTGGCACCCGCGGAAGTCGAGCTGGCGTAATGCGGCGGTTCCAGGTTCGAGGTTCGAGGTTCGAGGCAAGGTTCTAGGTTACGCATTACGAGTTACGAGTCGCCTCATGGGTCGTTACGCCGTCGGCATTGATCTGGGCACCACCAACTCGGCGCTCTCCGTCTACGACCTGGACCTGCCCGCGGGGCAGCCGCGCGACCGGGCCGCCTCGGGGCTCGCCATCCCGCAGCTCACCGCGGTGGGCACCGTGGAGGCGCGGGCGCTCCTGCCGTCCTTCCTCTACCTGCCGGGGCCGCAGGAGTTTCCCGCGGGCGGCCTGGCGCTTCCCTGGGATGCGCGGGCGGCGCACGTCGTGGGGGAGCTTGCCCGCACCCACGGGATCAAGGTGCCGACCCGCCTGGTCGCCTCCGCCAAGAGCTGGCTGGTCCACGCCGGGGTGGATCGCGCCGGGGCGCTGCTCCCGTGGCAGGCGCCCCCGGACGTCGAGCGGGTGTCCCCGGTGGAGGCGTCGGCCCGCTACCTCCGGCACATGCGCGACGCGCTCGCCGCCCAGCTCGGCCGGGAGTCGGCGGACACGCCCGAGGTGATCCTCACGGTGCCCGCCTCCTTCGACGCGGCCGCGCGCGAGCTGACGCTCGACGCCGCCCGGCAGGCCGGCTGGGCGCACGCGACGCTGCTGGAGGAGCCCCAGGCCGCGCTCTACGCCTGGCTGGAGGCCATGGGCGACCGGTTTCGCCAGCGGCTCAAGGTGGGCGACGTCATCCTGGTCGTGGACGTGGGCGGGGGCACCACCGACCTGTCGCTCATCGCGGTCACCGAGCAGGAGGGCGAGGTCCAGCTCACCCGCATCGCCGTGGGCGACCACATCCTGCTGGGGGGCGACAACATGGACCTCACCCTGGCGCACGCCCTGGGCCAGGAGCTGCAGGCCGCGGGCAAGACGCTGGACGCCTGGCAGTTCGCCTCGCTCACCCACGGCTGCCGCCAGGCCAAGGAGCTGCTTTTCAGCGATCCGGAGCTGAAGAAGGCGCCCATCGCGGTCGCGGGCCGCGGCTCCGCGCTCGTCGGGGCCACCATCCGGGCCGAGCTCCGGCGCGAGGAGCTGACCCGCCTCCTCACCGACGGCTTCTTCCCCAAGGTGGCGGTGACCGAGGCGCCCCGCGCCGCCCGCCGCATCGGCCTCACCCAGGTGGCCCTCCCCTACGCGCAGGATCCGGCGATCACGCGGCACCTGGCGGCCTTCCTCACCCGCCAGGCCCGGGCGCTGTCGGCCTCCGCCGACGCGCCCATCCGGATCGAGGGCCGCGCCTTCGTCCACCCCACGGCCGTCCTGTTCAACGGGGGCGTGTTCAAGGCCGGCCTGCTGCAGGCCCGCGTCATGGAGCTCCTGAACGACTGGCTGGCGGCGGACGGCGGGCCGCCTGCGCGGGCGCTGGAGGGCGCAGACCTGGACCTCGCCGTGGCGCGGGGCGCCGCCTACTACGGGTGGGTGCGACAGGGGCACGGCCTCCGCATTCGCGGGGGCACGGCCCGGGCCTACTACGTGGGGGTCGAGCCGCCCATGCCCGCCGTGCCCGGCTTCGAGCCCCCGGTGAACGCGCTGTGCGTGGCGCCCTTCGGCATGGAGGAGGGCACCCAGGCCGATGTGCCGCCGCAGGAGTTCGCCCTGGTGGTGGGCGAGGCGAGCCGCTTCCGCTTCTTCGCCTCCTCGGTCCGCCGCGACGACCGGGTCGGCACCACGCTGCCCGACGTGGCGCGGAGCGACGAGCTGGAGGAGCTGGCGCCCATCGAGACCACGCTGCCGGCCGCGCCGGGGCAGGAGGGCGGCCTGGTCCCCGTCAACCTGCAGGCCGCCGTCACCGAGGTCGGGACGCTGGAGCTGCGCTGCCTGCAGAAGGACGGCCCCGGCCGCTGGAAGCTGGAGCTGAACGTGCGGATGAAGGGGGAGGAGTGAGAACCGCATCGGGGCATGGGGGCATGGGGGTATCGGGGAGCGGACCTCGGCCATTCGCCAGCCGGCTTCCCTCCTGCCCCGTCCGAGAATCTGCGTAATCTGCGTAATCTGCGATACGTGTCTGCATCGCGCTACCTCGTCGGCATCGACCTCGGCACCTCCAACTGCGCCGTGGCGTTCGTCGACCCCTCCCGGGGCCGCCGGGCGCCGGTGCTCGACCTCGCCATCCCCCAGCTGGTCGGGCAGGGCGAGGTCGCGCCCCGTCCCCTGCTGCCCTCGGCCGTCTACCTCCCCGGCGAGCACGAGCTGCCCCCCGAGGCGCTGCGCCTGCCCTGGGACCCCGCGCCCGGGTACGCGGTCGGCGAGTTCGCCCGCTGGCAGGGCGCCCGCGTCCCGGGCCGGCTGGTGGTCTCCGCCAAGAGCTGGCTCTCCCACCCGGGCGTGGATCGCACGGCGCCGATCCTGCCGTGGGGTGCCCCGGCCGACGTGTCCCGCATCTCCCCGGTGGAGGCCTCCGCCCGGCTGCTCCGGCACCTGGCCCGGAGCTGGGACGCGGCGCACGCCGAGGATCCGCTGGCGGCGCAGGAGGCGGTCATCACCGTCCCGGCCTCCTTCGACGAGGCCGCGCGGTCGCTCACGGTGGCCGCGGCGCGCGAGGCCGGGCTGGAGCGGTTCCGGCTGGTGGAGGAGCCGCAGGCCGCCTTCTACGACTTCACGGCCCGCCATCGGCGCGACCTGGCCGCGGTCCTGGACGGCCTCCGGCTGGTGCTGGTGGTGGACGTGGGCGGGGGTACGACGGACTTCACGCTGGTCCAGGTGAGCGCCACGCCGGACGGGCCGGCGCTCCGCCGCATCGCGGTGGGCGAGCACATCCTTCTGGGCGGCGACAACATGGACGCCGCGCTGGGCCGGCGGGCCGAGGAGCGCATGCTGGCGGGCGGGCGGAGGCTGGGCGCGGCCCAGTGGAGCCAGCTCGTCCAGGCGAGCCGACTGGCGAAGGAGGCGCTCCTCCGCGAGGACGGCCCCGCGCAGTACCACCTCGCCGTGGCCGGGGAAGGCAGCCGGTTGGTGGGGGCCGCCTTCTCGACGCAGCTCGCGCGCGCGGAGGCGGAGGGCATCCTCCTGGACGGCTTCTTCCCCCGCTGCGATCCGGCGGAGGCGCCGCGGCGCGGCGGCCGGACGGGGCTGCAGGAGCTGGGCCTGCCGTACGCGCAGGACCCGGCCATCACCCGGCAGCTCGCGGCCTTCCTGCGCGCGCACGCGGAGGTCGGCTTCGCCGCCCTGGGCCGGGCGGACCCGACCGGGCTGCCGCGCCCGGACGCCCTCCTGCTGAACGGGGGCGTGTTCAACTCGGCGAAGCTGGCCGCCCGCCTGGTGGACGTCGTCTCCGGCTGGTGGCCCGCGGCGCCGCCCATCCCGCTCCTGGCGCACGACTCGCTGGACCTGGCCGTGGCCCGGGGGGCCGCGTACTACGGGCTGGTGCGCCGGGGCCTGGGGCGGCGCATCGGGGGCGGAGCGGGCCATGCCTTCTACGTCGGCCTGGAGAAGGCGGGCGCCGAGCAGGCCCTGGCGCTCTGCGTGATTCCGCGCGGGCACGCAGAGGGCGACAGCGTGGACCTGGGGGACCAGGTGTTCCACCTGACGCTCGGCCGGCCGGTGCAGTTCCCCCTCTTCACGAGCACGGCGGACCGGGTGGACCGGCCGGGCGCCATCGTCCCCGTGCGGGAGGACTTCAACCTCCTGCCGCCGCTCCACGCCCTGCTCGGGAGCCCGGGGGGCGCGAGCGGCCCGGTGCCCGTGCACCTGCGCGCGACCTCCACGGAGGTGGGCACGCTGGAGCTGGTCTGCGTGTCGGACGCGAGCCGGGAGCGCTGGCGGCTGGAGTTCGCGCTGCGGGCCGGCGGCCCCGGACCCGAGGGGGCCGTCGCGGCCCTGCCCGCGGGCTTGGCCGAGGCCGTGGGGCGCCTCGAGCAGGTCTTCGGCAAGAAGCAGCCGGTGGAGCCCGGCGCGGCGGCCCGGCACGCCAAGCAGCTCTGGAGCGGGCTGGAAGGCCTCCTGGGCCCCCGCGACCGGTGGAGCGCGCCGCTGCTGCGGGAGCTGTGGGCCGTCCTCCTCGCGCGGGCTGCGCGGCGGCGGCGCTCGCCGGATCACGAGCGGGTCTTCTTCCAGCTCCTCGGCTACACGCTCCGCCCGGGCTACGGCTACCCGCTGGACGACTGGCGCTGCGAGCAGGCCGTCCGCCTCTTCGGCGAGGGGGTGCACGCGCTCAAGGAGAAGCCGGTCTGGAGCGAGTTCTGGGTGATGTGGCGCCGGCTGGCGGGCGGGCTCACCGAGGCGCGCCATGCGGAGCTGTGGGCCTTCCTCGCCCCGCACCTGGAGCACCGGCTGGCGCCGGACCGCCCCAAGCACGCGCCCAGGCCCAAGGGGGTCCAGCCCGAGGGGATGGACGAGATGGTGCGCCTGGCGGCCGCGCTCGAGCACCTGCCCGCGGAGCACAAGGTGCGGCTGGGCGACTGGATCGCCGCCCGCCTCGCGGACCCGCACGCGGCGGGCGGCCCGTGGGCCTGGGCGCTGGGCCGGCTGGGCGCCCGCGTGCCGCTCTACGGGAGCGTGCACCGGGTGGTGCCGGCCGAGCAGGCCGCCGGATGGCTGCGCCTCGTCCTGGCCGCGCGCGCCCGCGACGCGGAGGGCGCTCTCTTCGCGGCCGTGCAGCTGGCCCGACTCTCCGGCGACCGGGCGCGCGACCTGGCGGACGGGCCCCGGGCCGAGGCCCTCGCCGCCCTGCAGGCGGCCGCCGCACCCGCCTCGTGGCAGCGGCTGCTCACCGAGGTCGTGCCCATGGAAACGGCGGACGAGGCCCGGGCCCTGGGGGACACCCTGCCCGTGGGCTTGCGGGTGGCGTGAGGCAGCAGCGGGCAGCAGTCAGGATCAGCCAGAGGGCTGGCGAGAGGCTCGTGGTTGACCGCTGAAAGCTGACCGCTGCTCTTCAGTCGGCGGCCCGGTTGAGGGTGATCCAGTCCCGCACCCGGTACAGCCTGCGCCGGGCTTCCGGGCTGAGCCGGCCGCGGTGGTTCTGGTCCTCCAGCGCGGTGACCAGGCGGCTCCGGCCGGCGTCGCCCGCGACCACCCAGCGCATGGCGTCGCCGTGCGTGGCCAGCGGCACGCGCGCGGCGGCCCCGCCGCGCTGGTGGCACCCGGCGCACTCGACCGCGAGCAGCGGCCGGATGTCCCGGCTGAAGAAGTACCCTCCCACCGTGGAGAACTCCCAGCTCATCGGCTCCAGCTGGTCGAGGCCCGACGGGTCGGTGATCCCCGACCCGAGCGTGACCACGTACGTGGCCGCGTGCGCCCACAGCCCGTCCGGCCGGAACACCAGGCGGGCGGCGGTCGGCCACTCCAGCGCTCCACCCGTCGCGGGCACGATGCGGAAGGCCGCGGCCACCGTGTCCGGCTTGACGGCGCGGCTGAACTCCACCGTGACGGGCACATCCCGGTAGTTGAAGGTGCGGTGCGTGGGGCTGACCGCGAGCACCCGCAGGCCGCCGGGCGGCGCGGACGCCGGCTCTGCCTCGCGGGCGGGCGGGGTCTCCGCCCTCGGCCGCTCCGGGGCGACCGGGGCCGCGCCCGCGGGTGGGGCGGGAGCGGCCTGCCCGGCCGCCGGCGCCGCCGGAGGCGGCATGACGGGGACCCGTCCCGCGCGCCAGCCGAACAGGAGGCCCAGCCCGACGAGGAGGACGGCCGCCGCCAGCCAGAGCGGCGCGGTGGACCGGGGCGGCCGGCGGGGACACGGCCGGGCGTGGCCGCGAATGGGTGCGGCGTAGGTGCCCACGTAGTTGCCGGCCTGGCCGGGCGGGATGGGCGCCGGCCGCCTGGCGGGCTCAGCCACGGCGCATCCGCCAGCTCCCCTGCACGATGCGGAAGGGGAACATGTTCTGGTTGCGGTTGACGTTGCGCAGCACCTGGGCGCTGTAGGCGATCTTGGTGCCCTCGCCGCTCCCCGTGCCCAGGATATCCGTCTCCGCGGTGCCCTCCACCAGGATGGCCCCCTTCACCTGCGAGCCGCCCTGGTTCCGAAACGCCCCGGTCACGTAGATCACGCCGTAGATGGTCACGCTGTTCAGCGTGAGGTTCCCGTCCACGACCAGGATCACCGGCTCGGAGGGCGACCCGAGCCGGAAGCCCGAGTTCATGGTGATGTCCCGCTTCAGGGTGCCGTCCTTGGCCGTGAGCCAGATCACCTGCCCCGCCGTCCCCGAGGGCGGCTCGGAGGAGCCGAGCGTCGTCTGGCTGGCGGTGTACGTGGCGGTCACGGTGGCCATGGCCTTCACGTCGGCCGGCGTGGTGCCGAAGATGCTCTCGAAGCCGGGGAAGGCGGCGTGCTCCACCTCCGCGCCGGTGAGCGTCCCGCTCCCGCTCACGTTCACCGTCCCGGCCGACTGCACCGCCACGCCGGTCGGGTTGGCATCGCCCGGGTCCCCGAGCGTCACCGAGGCGTTGCCGCCGATCTGCACCGCCCCGCCCGCCGTCAGGGCGCCGGGCACGTTCACGCCGAAGAAGAACTTGCGGGTCACCACGAGGGCGGTGGCCGTCTGCCCGGCGTGCGTGCCGGCCCCGCTCACCTTGTAGTAGTAGTACTGGGTGGGCGCCGGGTTCCCGCGCTCGTCCGCGAACTTCCAGACTCCCGCGAAGTTGCGCACCAGGGGAACGACGCGGACGCCGTAGCTCGAGCCCGCCGGCAGCGACCGCAGGGAGGCGCTCTGGTGGGTGAACTCCCGCCCCGCCACGTCGAGGTTGGCGGCCTGGGCCGCCGTGGCGCCCGGGTAGTTGCCTTCCCCGCCCGCGCTCGTCCCCGAGTATCGCCAGGCCGGGTCGTAGTTCCAGAAGCGCCACAGGTTGGCGCTGGAGTCGGAGAAGTTCGCCGGGTCGGGCTCCGGCGCCGCGCCCTGCAGCAGGCGGGGATCCCGCACGGAGTCCGGCCCCGGCCCGGTGCCGGCCTTCACCTCCGTCTCGTCGTCCGCCGCGCCGGCCGGGTTGAGGTTCATGCGCGCCACCGCCTCGTGCACGCCGCCCTCGGCCGCGAAGAACGCCAGCACCGCCGCGCGCTCCCGGCGGGCGTTCAGATCCTCGGTGGACGAGACCGTGAGGACGCCCATGCCGAGCACGGTGAGGACCAGCATGGACATGAGGCTCAGGATGAACACGCTGCCCGCCGGCCCGCCCGTGCGGCCGGCGGCAGGTCGTCGCCGCGCGAGGTTGCGCATGGCGGCCCGCCTCCTAGAGGTTTCGCAGCTGGATGTCCGTGGTCACCGCGTGCTGCAGCGACCCGATGATCAGGCCGGACGCGGAGAGTTCCACGCGCACGCGGATCCGCTTCAGGCCCGGCACCGCCGCGGCGGGGAAGTACTGGAAGGTCAGGCTCTGCACGCCGTCCGCCACCGTGGCCGCCTGCGCCGGGCCCCACGCCGTACCGGTCCACCGGCGGACGGTTCGCCGGATGCTGCGGGTCCCGGCATCCCGCTCGTACCTCACGAGGTCGCTCACGTTGTCGTCGTCGACGTCCGCGATGAACTCCACCGCGCTGCCGCCCAGCGTCTGCACCGCCGCCTGCCCCGTGGCCGACGGATCGCTCCCCGCCAGCCGCAGCTCGCGCCGCAGCTGCTCGAGGCCCGTGCGCGCCGCCTGGTTCATGCTGGATCGCGAGGCGGTCCGCCAGTAGCTGGCCTGGCAGGTCTCGTACACGGTGTACACGCCGGACGCGAGGAGCAGGGAGAGCGACATGCCGACCAGGACCTCGGGCACCGAGAGTCCCGCCGCACCCCTCCCGGAAGGCAGCGGGGCCCCGGCGCTCCCAGGCTGGTCCGCGCCGCCCCGCGACCCCGAGCTCGTCGAGGGGCCCGGGGCGGTCCCGTCGCACGGCGAGGCGGGGCGCCGCAGGCCGAGCGAGGTGTACAGCCCCGCGAGCGCCGCCGCGCGACAGCGCCGCAGCCAGGCCCTTCGGCGCAACCGCTCAGAACGGCTTGCTGACGAAGCCGACAAGATCGTAGCTCCCTGGCCGGGCCTGCTGGGGCCAGACCACCCGCACGCTGATGCGGCGGAGGTCGTCGGCAGCCGCGCCGAAGCCGACGCTCGACACGGTCCACGTCACGCGGTACTGGTCCACGGTCTGCGCGCCGTCCGCCGGGGGGAAGGGCCCGGACTTCAGCTCCTCGAGCCGCTGCTGTGCGAGCTGCACCGCCCGCGAGCTGCGGCCCGTGAAGCTCACGTCCCGGTAGCTGGCCGCGAAGGTGCTGATGATGCCCAGGAGACAGACGGAGAGGATGGCCGCCGAGACGACGACTTCGATGAGGGTGAAGCCGGCGGCGCTCGTCCGCGCCCGCCGGCGGCAGCCGCGCCGTCTGGAGAAGGCGCGCGACCCCTGGGGCAATCGGCCCGACGTGCTTCCTCGCATGGCCCTCATGACCGCGCTCACGATTGGCTGGGTTGTCCGGCCTGGGCTGCAAGTCCCATGCTCACGAAAACTCCGCGAAACCCCGCCGGGCGGCTGACGGTTCTTCCGCGAGGAACGGCGCGCCGGAGCCGGCCCGGGCCGGCAGACGGATTCAGAGCCGGTGGGAGAGGCAGGCGGCCGTCTGCGTCGTTCTGCCAGCCCGCAGGCAGGCGGCCTGCCGGTGTGGCACATCGCGGACGGCCGCGCGGTTCCGTGCACGCCGAGGACGGCCCAAGACCCCGAAGGATGGTGAAGGACGACGGAAGGTGGGAGCCGCGCGCGGCGAGGCGCTATTCGCCCGTCTCGAGCGTGAGCACGCCGGCGCTCATATCCAGGCTCACGCGGAACCGCTCGAGGAAGCTCAGGCCGAGGAGGCCCACGATGGTGGGCGGAAGGTTGGGCAGGTCGTGGATCACGGCGGGCACCTGGCGCGCCACGGCGCCGCCCACCTCGACCTCGTCGAGGAGTGCCAGCGGCGCCTGGATCGAGCCGTTCGCCGTGATCAGGCGGACGGTGCCTCCGCTCGCCGTCACGCCGAGGCTCGCGGCGGCCGCGGCGCTCAGGCTGGTGAAGCTGGCGCCGGTGTCCAGGATGAACGCGCCGACATCCCGGCCGTTGACCCTTGCGGGCAACAGCACGCTGTTGCCCGCGCGCTGAAGCGGGACCTGGATGCGGGCCAGCGTCGGCTCGCCCAGCGCGCCCAGGGCCCTGCGCGCGGCGGCGGCCGCCGCGCTCTGGGGCGCAAGCTGGAGGATGTAGCGGTACTCGTGGATCGCGGCGGGAAACTCACCCAGGTGCTCGTACGTCTCCGCCAAGTAGCGCCGGCGCTCCGCATCCTTCGGCGCCCGGTCCACGGCCTCGAGAAATTTCTCCAGGGCCCAGCGGTAGTGGCCGGCCTGCAGGAAGCTCACGCCGTCCTCCAGCGGTCCGGCCACGGCCGGCGCGCCCGAGAGCAGCAGCGCCAGCAGGGCGAGCGCGCAGGGCAACAGGCCGCGCGCCGCGCCCCGCTCCGAGACGATGGTCGAGGTCGGGTTCATGCGCTCCTCTCGGGGACAGGAGCAGCCTAGCGCTTCAAGCGCCGGGAGGCAATCTCGCGTCTCGGCCTGCTGCTCCACCGCGGGGCACGCCTGCGCCGGACACGATCCCTCGGGCGCCGAGCGCCGCGGCGGGAGCCCGGCACCGCCCTGCGAAGATTAGCAGAGCGCGCACCGGACGGACACGGCGAAGA
>JBHGAX010000134.1:0-10070 GCA_041946635.1 Methylomirabilales bacterium (SeqCode) | reverse complement strand
GAGCGTCGCCCAGCGGAGCTGCTCCAGGTCCTTGACGGCCTGGACGATCTTCATGCCCTTGTCGATGGCGCTCACGCCCTCCCAGTGGCGCGCGATGCCCACGGCCAGCCCTGCCAGCCTCACCGTGAACCACAGGCGGCCGATGCAGGCCGGCTGGATGCAGAGGTCGCTGGTCTCCAGGCAGATGCCGGCGTCCGCGCGGTAGCCGCGCAGGATGGCGGAGAGGGTCCCGTACCCCGTCAGCTCCTCGTCCACCACGTACTCCAGGACGACGTCCCCGCGCGGCCGCAGGCCCAGCCGCTGGAGCACCCGCACCGCCATGGTCATGGCGGCGAGCCCGCCTTTCATGTCGGAGGCCCCCCGGCCGTACAGGCGCTCGCCCGCCTCGTGTCCCGACAGCGGGCCGTGGGTCCAGGCCGCCGCGGGCTCCACGGGGATGGTGTCCACGTGCCCGTTCAGGAGGAGCGAGCGCCCGCCCCCGGTCCCCCTCCAGACTCCCACGACGTTCGGGCGCCCGCGGAAGTCCAGGCCCTCCACCCGCTGGTAGGCCGGGTGCCCCTCGAGCGCGGCGAGCTCGGGGACCCAGACGTCCACGTTCAGGCCCATCTCGCGCAGCGCCCCGGCGATGAAGTCCTGGACGGCCCCCTCGTGGCCCGTGACGCTCTCGATCTGGATGAGCTGCCGGGCCAGGGCGACCAGCTCTGCACGGCCGGCGTCGACCGCCTCGGCGATGCGCCGCGTGAGGTCCAGGTCCCCGGGCATGGCAGGTCCCCCTGTCGCGCTCACCGCATCACCAGGCGTGGAAGCCAGGTGGCCACGCCGGGCACGAAGATCGTGGCGACCAGCGCCGCATACAGCACGGCGACCAGCGGAAACACGTACCGGCTGGTCTCGTCCAGGTGGCACTTGGCGATGCTGCTGGAGACGTAGAGGTTGGCGGCCACCGGCGGCGTGACGCCCCCCATGTTGATGGCCATGACCAGCAGCAGGCCCCAGTGAACCGCGTCCAGGCCGAGCATGGGCGCCATGGGGGCCAGGATGGGCGTGAAGATGATGAGCATGGAGATGACCTCGACGAAGAAGCCGAGGAGCACCAGGAAGGTGAGGACGTACAGGGTGGTGAGGACCGGGCTGCCGAGGCCCAGCCGGATCAAGAGGGCGCGCATCGCCTGCGGGAAGTTCTCGACGGCCAGGATCCAGCCGAAGATGGACGCCATGGAGATGATGAACAGCGAGAGCGTGCTGATCAGGGCGGAGCGGACGAACACCGCCCGGATCTCCGGGTAGCTGCACCGCCCGAACCACCAGGAGGCCAGGAGCCCGTAGGCGGCGCCCACCACCCCGGCCTCGGTGGCGGTGAAGATCCCGGAGACGATCCCCCCGATGATGATGATCGGGGCCAGGAGCGGCAGGGTGGCCTCGCGCGTGGCCCGCGCGACATCCCCCCAGGAGGCCCGCGCCCGCCCGGCCTTGTCCCATCCCGCCCGGCGGTTCATCGCGTACGCCACCGCCATCAAGCCCGCCGTGATCATGACGCCGGGCAGCACGCCGGCCAGGAACAGCGCGCCCACCGAGATCTCGGCGATGGAGGCGTAGATGACCATGAGGATGCTGGGCGGGATGATGGGGCCCAGCGCGCTGCCCGTGCCCACGATGGAGGACGCCATGCCCTTCGGGTAGCCCTTCCCCACGAGCTGCGGGATCATGATGGTGCCGATGGCCGCGCAGTCCGCCACGCCGGAGCCCGAGATGCCGGAGATGACCATGCAGGAGAGGATGGCCACCCCGGCCAGCCCCCCGCGCCAGTGGCCGACCAGGGAGTCGCAGAACCGCACGAGCTGGGCGGTCATGCCGGCCTGGGTCATCAGCTCGCCGGTCAGCACGAACAGCGGGATGGCCAGCAAGGGGTAGCTGCTGCCGGCGGCGAACACCTTCTGCACCACCACGGAGAGCGGGATGTTCCCGAAGAGGGCCAGCGTCGCCACGGCGCTGGCCGCCATGGCGAAGGCGATGGGCATGCCCAGGAGCATGGTCCCGAGGAACAGCGCGCCCAGGGGAAGCAGCATCAGACCACGTCCTCCTGCGCGCGCGGCACGTCCCGCCCGGTGAGCAGCAGGCAGATGTCCCGCGCCAGGCTGAGGAGCATGAGCAGGCACGCCACCGGGAGCGAGGCGTACCACCAGGTCATCGGCATCCGGAGCACGTCCGACACCTGGATCCAGTTGGTCCAGGCGTGCCACACGCCGAACCACAGGAAGAAGAGCACCACGCCGGCCATGCCCGCCTCGGCCAGGAGGCCGGCGCCGTGCCGCAGCCGCCCGGGCAGGCGGTCCACCAGCAGGAACACGCCGAAGTGCAGCCTGCGCTCCAGCGCGAGGGCGGCGCTCAGGAAGATGGCCCAGGTGAAGGCGAAGAGCGTCAGCTCGTCCGCCCAGAACAGCCCCCGGTTGAATCCGTAGCGCAGGACGACCTGGACGAAGGCCAGCAGCGAAAACGTGGCGACCAGCAGGAACAGCGCGCCCTCGGTCAGGCGGGCCAGCCGCCCGGCCAGTCGATCGAGGGTCAGGAGAACGGATTCCATGCGCTCACTCGAGGACCATGGACCATGGGCGATGGACCACACGAATCACACCTCCATCGGTGCTCGTCGTCCGTAGTCCATGGTCCATGGTCCGTGCCCTCTGCCCGTCAGTTGACCGCCTTGATCCTGGCGATCAGGTCGTTGAGGTTGTGCTTGTCCCCGAACTCCTTCTGGATCGGCGTGAGCGCCGCCCGGAACGCGTCCGGGTCCTTCAGGTCGTACAGCTCGGCGCCCAGCTCCTTCAGCTTGGCGATGCAGCCCGCCTCCGCCTCCTTCGCCATCCGGTAGCGGACGGGCACCCACTCGTCCACCGCGGCCTTCACCTGCGCGCGCGTCTCGGCGGGCAGGCCGTCGTACCAGCGCTGATTCACCTGCAAGGCCATGAGCGTGAGCTGGTGCGCCGTGGTGGTGATGTACTTGGCCTGCTCGTAGAACTTCATGGAGAGCACGCCGCAGGGCGGCTGCTCGGCGGCGTCGATGACGCCGGTCTGCAGGGAGGAGTACACCTCGGCGAAGGCGATGGGCACCGGGTTGGCGTTCACGGCGCGCCAGATGGCCGCCGAGGCGGGCTGGGTGTCCACGCGGATCTTCACCCCCGCGAAGTCGCTGGTCTGCCGCGCCGGGCGCTTCCGGCCCAGGTAGTACCGCTCGCCCATGGTCGTGAACGTCAGCACCTTGATGCCCACCTTCTTCTTCTCGGCCATCTCGATGAGCTGCTTGCCCACCTCGCCCGTCACCACCCGCTGGACGTGGTCGTGGCTCTTCCAGAGGCCGGGCAGGCCGAGGATCTGCAGCTCCGGCACGTACTGCTGGATGGAGCCGCCGCTGCTGTGCACGTGCAGCGCGCCGGAGCGCACCTGCTCGGTCTGCTCCTTCTCGCTGCCCATCTGGCTGGCCGGGAACACCTCCACCGTCAGCTTGCCCCCCGTCTTCTGCCCGATCATCTCGGCCAGCTGGCTGAGCCCCTGGCCCTCGAAGTGGGTGGCGGGAAACAGGTGGCCCAGCCGCACCGACTGCTGCGCGGCCGCCGGCGTGGAGGCGGCCACGGCCAGGCACACGCCCAGGCAGACGGCTGCCACGCTCTTCGCCATTCGCATCGCATCCTCCCCTCTCGCTGCGCGAGACTCCCCCATCAGGCTTGTTCCCGAAGCGTGGTCCCATCCTGCGGCGCCGGTTCCGCGGCTGCGCCTCACCCTGTGGCCAGGTCCCGCGGGCTCCGGGCCAGGCGACGCGCGCCCGTGGCGGTGATGTGGTAGGTGTCCTCCAGGTGCACCGCGCCGAACCCGACCTCGTAGAACGGTGTCTCCAGGTTGACCACCATGTCCTCTTCCAGCGGCGTGTCGTCCAGCGGGCCGAGCAGCGGCAGGTCGTAGCACTCGACGCCCAGCGCATGGCCGACGTGATTCCGCGTGAACTCGGGCATCCCCGCCGCGCGGATCCTCTCCTGGCACAGCCGGAAGATCTCCGAGGCCTTCACGCCGGGCCGCAGCGTCGCCTCGGCGGCGCGCATGCCCGCCGCCGTGGCGGCGTGGTAGCGCTTGAGCTTCGGGCCGGGGGCGCCGACGCACCCGGTGCGCGCCGTATCGCCGAAGTAGTGCCGGAACGTGACGTTCAGGTCGAAGCGGATCGGCTCCCCCGGACGCAGCCGGTAGTCGCCGTGCTCCGCCGTGGCCAGGCAACCGCGCGCGCCGCCGTTGATGGAGACGTAGACCGCCCGGCCGCCGAGCCGCTGCACCGTCTGCCGATAGATGTCGCCCAGCTCGTTCTCCGTGGCCCCCTCGCGGATGGCGCCGGCCGCGGCCTGCCAGGCGGCGTCGCTGATCTCCGCCGCGCGCTGCATCCGGGCGATCTCCTCGGGCGTCTTGATCATGCGGCTCCGGCGAAAGACGTGGTTCGCCGGCAGGACCTCGGTCCCCTTGAGCGTCTCGGCCACCTTGTCGAAGAACGCCGGGCTCGGCAGCCCCTTCTCGTCGAAGCCCACCCGGCCGCCGAGCAGGCCGCGGGACTTCAGGGCCTCCCGCAGTCCGTCGAGGGCGGTCGGGACCGGCTTGGCATCCCGGAGCATGAGCGCGTGACGGCGGGGCAGATCCGGCAAGCGGTCCAGATCCACGTCGTCCGGAAACGCCACGTGGTACATGCCCCAGAGCCACACGTCCCGCACCTCGGGCGCCCACTCGGCCACCATGGCGGCGGAGTTGCGCGAGGCGATGACGCTGAGCCCCTGGCCGGGGTCCGCCGGCAGGATGGCGAAGACCGTCGCCTCGGACAGGCAGCTCGACATGGTCGGGTAGTCCAGCAGGTAGGTCAGGTTCGCCTGCCCGCTGGTGACGAGCGCGTCGAGGCGCTTCTCCTGCATCAGCGCCGCAGCCCGGGCCCGGTTGCACGGCATCCGCGCTCCTCCTCCGCCGCCGCGTCACTTGCCGAGCAGCGCGTTCGGGAGCCAGACGACCAGGGGTGGATAGAAGGTGATCATGGCCAGGACCAGGATGAGCGCGGTGATCATGGGCCAGCACTCGCGGACGAAGTCCCGGATGGCGACGCCCGACAGGCTGCACACCACGTACATGACCATTCCCACGGGCGGCGTGAGCAGGCCGATCATGAGGTTCAGCACCATGACGACCCCGAAATGAATGGGGTCGACGCCGATCTTCAGGATGAGCGGTGCCAGGACGGGCACCAGGATGATGAGGATGGGGATGGAGTCCATGAGCATGCCCAGGATCAAGAGAAAGACGTTGATGATGGCGAGGATCACCCACGGGTTCGTGCTGATGGCCAGGAATCCGCTCATGAGCTGCTGGGGCACGCGCTCCAGGGCCAGGAGCCAGGCCATCAGCGATGAGGCGGCCACGATGAAGAGCACCACCGCCGACCGGACCACCACCTCCTCCAGGATGCGCGGCAGGTCGCGCCAGCGCAGCTCGCGGTACCACCAGGCGCCCAGCCCGAAGGCGTAGACGCTGGCGACCACGGCCGCCTCCGTGGGCGTGAAGATGCCCCCCAGGATGCCGCCCATGATGATGACCGGGCAGAAGAGCGGCGGGATGGCATGGCCGAAGGCCAGTCCCACCTCGCGCAGCGTGCGCCGGCGCTCGCGGCCGTAGCCGCGCCGCCGCGCCACGAGGTACGCCACCAGCATGAGGTACAGGCCCATCAGGACGCCGGGGACGACGCCCCCCACGAAGAGCCGGGCGGTCGAGACCTCCGCGATGCTCGCGAAGATCACCATCGGGATGCTGGGCGGGATGATCGGCCCGATGGTGGCCGCCGCGCCGACGATGGCCGCCGCGAAGTCGGCCGGATAGCCCTTCTGGCGCATGCTGGGGACGAGGATGCTGCCCGTCCCCGTCGCGTCCGCGACGGCGGAGCCCGACATGCCCGCCATGATCATGTTCGCCACGACCACGACGTGCGCGAGCCCGCCGGTGATGTGGCCGACCAGCGCCGAGGAGAAGTCCACCAGCCGGCGCGTCACGCCGCCGGTGTTCATGAGCGAGCCGGCCAGCATGAAGAAGGGGATGGCCAGCAGGGGGAAGTTGTCCGCGCCGTTCAGCATCCGCTGGGGGATCGAGATCAAGGCCAGACCCCCCTGGGCCAGCATGTACGCGAGGGAGCTGGCCGCCATGGCGAAGGCGACGGGCATGCCGGTCGCGAAGAACAGCAGCATGAGCACCAGGATCAGGGCGGCCATGGCGCTCCTACTTGCGCGCGACGCCTGCCGGCGCCGGTCGCCACCGGCGCAGGGCGAACCGCAGGGTCTGCAGGATCATCACGCCGCCCGTCACCGGGATGACGGCGTGCACCAGCGACATGGGGAGATCGAGCTGGGGAGACGTCTGGTCGGCGGTGAGCCGGACCAGCTGGACCCCCGTCAGCGTGTAGACGACCAGGAACGCCAGGATGACGGCGTCCACGCCGGCCGCCACCATGCGCTGGAGGCGCGGGCGGAGATGCTTGACGAGCAGGTCGATGCAGATGTGCTCCGCCCGCTCCAGGGCGACCACGGCGCCGAGAAACGTCATCCAGATGAACGTGAACCGGGCGAACTCCTCCACCCAGGGGAGCGAGCCGCCGAACACGGCGAAGTAGCGGATCGCCACCGACCAGAAGAGGGTGAGGGTGAGGACGGCGAAGAGGCCGACGGCCGACCAGCGCGCCGCCCCCACCAGCCAGGACAGCAGCCGATCCATCGTGCGCTACCGGGTCTCCAGGATGCGCTTGATGATGTCGCCGGGGAACTCCTTGTACACGACCTCCGTGGCCTTGCGGAAGGGCTCCCGGTCCGGGGTGTTGATCACCGCCCCCTTGCTCCGGATGAACTCCAGCGACTTCTGGTTGTCCTCCCGTACCCAGGGGCGGGTGTACTCGGTGGCGGCCCGGCCCGCCTGCTGGATGGCGGCCGTGACGTCCGCCGGCTGCTGCGCGAGCCAGCGCGTGCTCACCAGGCCCGAGGCGCCCGAGTAGATGTGGCCGGTCAGGCTCAGGTACTTCTGCACCTCCCAGTAGTTCATGGAACGGATGGTGGTGGTCGGGTTCTCCTGTCCGTCCGCCACCCCCTGCTGGAGCGCCATGTACAGCTCGGCGAAGTTGACCGGGACCACCGTCGCGCCCAGGGCCTTCATCATGGCCACGTACACCTTGCTGTCCGGCACCCGCATCTTCAGGCCCACGAGATCCTCGGGCCTGGTGATGGGCCGCTTGTTGTTCGTCATGTGGCGGGCGCCGATGTCGGCCCAGCCGACGTGCTTCATGCCCTTCGCCTCCAGCTTGGCCTTCAGGTCCGCCCCCACCGCGCCATCCTGCACCTTGTAGAAGTGCTCGAAGTCGCGGTACACGAAGGGCGCGTCGAGCGCGCCGATCTCGGGGACCCAGTTCGGCAGGATGGTCCCGGTGCCCACCACGGCCATCTCCAGCGTGCCGAGGATCAGGCCCTCGGCCATGTCCCGCTCCTTGCCGAGCTGGGAGTTGGGGTACACCTCGACCTGCAGCTTCCCGTTCGAGAGGCGCTTCGCCTCCTCCGCGAACTTCACCGACCAGATGTGGAACGGATGGGTCTCGCTCCCGCCGTGGCCCAGACGCGCCTTGACCTGCGCGCCTGCCTGCCCGTGCACGAGCACGAGCCCCGCGAGCACGATCCCGAGTGCCACGCAGCCCATGCGTCGCATGACGCTCCTCCTCCCAGCCACCGCAGCTCGGCTAGGCCATCGCCTCGAGCGGCGGCAGGCGCAGCTCGACCGCCCACCGCCGCAGCTCATGGAAGACGCGTTTCGGCAGCGGCACGCCGTCCCGGCGGCGCCGCTGCTCCTCCAGGAACCCCTGCTCGCCCGGCACGTAGACGCGCTGCACCCCCGGACGCAGCGCCGAGGCCTTCACGGCCCGGATCAGCTCGTCCATGCGCGCCCTGAACTCGGCGAGGGGCACGAACCACCGGATGTCGATCGCCTGGAGATACTGGCTGACGTTCATCGGCCCCTCGTAGGGCAGGAACCCGGTGGAGCCGCCGTTGAACAGGGGCCCGCCCGTGAGCAGCGCGGTGAGCACCTCGTGCGCCATGGCCAGCCCGAAGGCCTTGTAGCCCCCGAAGGGCAGGAGCACGCCGCCTTGCAGGACCTCGCCCGGATCGCTGGTCGGATTGCCCTCGCGATCCAGCGCCCAGGTCGGCGGAATCCGCTCGCCGCGCTCCTGCGCCTGGAAGATCTTCTCCTTGGCGGTCGCGCAGGCCATGTCCAGCACGAAGGGGAACTCCGTGGCTGCCGGTGCCGCCATGGCGAGCGGGTTGTTGCCGAGGATCGGGGTGCGGCCGCCTTCCGGCGGCATCATGGGGATGCTGTTGGTGTACGTCATCCCGATCATGCCCTCGCCCGCCGCCATGAGCGGGTAGTATTTCGCCGAGGTGTAGGAGTTCGCGTTCCGGACGCCCACGAGGCCCACCCCGTGGCGGCGGGCCTTGTCCATCGCCAGCCGCATGGCCCGGGCGGCCACCACCTGGCCCATGCTGTGGTGCGCGTCGAAGAGCGCCACGGCCGCGCGGTCCATGAGCACGGTGACCTTCGGCCTGGCCAGCACGCTGCCCGCCTTCAACCGCCCGAGCACGTGCAGGAGGAGTCGCATGCCGTGCGATTCTTCGCCCCGTAGCTCCGCGTTCAGAAAGACGTCGGCGGACAGGTCGGCGTCTTCCGGCGGAACGCCAAGCGCCTGGAAGAGCGCCGTGCACGTCTTCCGGAGCGCCTCCGCGCCGACCTTGATGCGGTCGGCCGCCGCAGTCGTGGCGGTGGGGTTCATCCCGACACCGCTGCCCGCCAACGCCCCCACCCCCTTCCCCCGCATTCTCCTCCCCCTCTCCCAGGGTGAGGGGCCGCGGGGTGAGAGCCGCGCTTCTCCGCTCCCCCGGCTATGCGACGCACCGCTCCAGCTCTGCGCGTCCCGCGGTCCCCGACAGGCGGATCCGCCTCCTGCCAGCGGGGGCGTCCAGCGCAGCAGTATCCCGCAGGCCGGAGCCGGTGATCACGGCCACCACCCGCTCGCCTCGCTGCACCACGCCGTCCTTCAGCAGCCGCTCGACGGCGATGGGCACGACGGCCGAGGAGGGTTCGCAGAAGATGCCCTCTCCTGCGCCGAGCTCCTGCTGCCCCCGCAGGGCGTCGTCGTCGGTCACCGAGACGGCCAGGCCGTTCGACTCGCGGATGGCCCGCAGCGCGTCGGCGCCGTCGGGCGGCACCGCGTGCTTCAGGTTGCGCGCCACCGTGGAGCCATGCTCGTCGAGCCCGATGCGTGCCAGTTCCGCCTGGGTGTGGAGGCCGCGCGCCATGGCGATCTCCAGGGCGTTGAAGCGGGCCGGCTGCACGCCCAGCATGCGCGGTGCGCGGGCGATGCGCCCCATCTGCAGCAAGTCCATGAACCCCCGCCAGATTCCGAACAGCGTGGCGCCGCCTCCCACGGGCACGACCACCCAGTCCGGCGCGCCGCCCAGGTCCAGGACGAGCTCGTACGCGATGGTCTTGGGCGCCTCGGCCTGGTAGGGGTTCGCGGAGCGCTTCGTGGTCGCCTCGTACCAGCCGGGCTGGCCGGCGATCGTGCCGAGGATCCGCTCGACCTGCTCGAACGATCCGTCCACCTCCGCGATCCGCGCGCCGAGCGCCTCCATGGGACGGAGGCGCTCCTCCGGCGTGCCGCGAGGAACCAGGATGACGCACGGGATCCCGGCGCGGGCGGCGTAGGCCGCGCCGGCCAGCCCGGCGCTGCCCGTGGAGGCCATGATGACGCGCGGCGCGCCGACCTCGCGGGCCCGGGTCAGCGCCAGCGCCAGCGCGCGATCCTTCTGCGATCCCGTGGGCCCCTGCAGCTCCAGCTTGTAGAGGACCCGGCCGCCCCACGGGCCCCGGGATGGCACGAGCGGGGTGGCCCCCTCCCCCAGGCTCACCACGGCGGACCGGTCCAGCACGGGCAGCAGGTCGAGGAAATCCCACATGCCGGCGGCCCGGCCGGG
>JBHGAX010000133.1:0-10135 GCA_041946635.1 Methylomirabilales bacterium (SeqCode) | reverse complement strand
GGCGGCCTACGTCGCGGCGTTCCGGCCGCCCGACCGCCTGCCGCCCGTGGAGGCCATCCGGCCCTGCCGGCCGTGAGGCGCCGCCCGACTTTCCGCTTGGGCCCCCGGCGGGGCTGAGGTAGTCTACGCGCCTGGTGTCATGCAGCGCATCGTGGTGCACTACAACGAGATCGGGCTGAAGGGCAAGAACCAGCCCGTGTTCGTCCGGCGGCTCGCCGCGAACCTGCGCCGGGCCACGGCCGGCGCCGGGGTGACGCGTGTCGAGCCGCGCGCCGGCCGGATGGTCCTGGACCTCGCCGCGGATGCGGACGCAGGGGCGCTGCGGGAGCGGCTGCGCCGGGTCTTCGGCGTGGCGAACTTCGCCTTCGCCGAGCGGGTGGCGCCGGACATGGAGGCGCTGAAGGCCGGCGTCGGCCGCGCGCTGGAGGGCCGGCGCTTCGCCTCCTTCCGGGTGAGCACCCGGCGCGCCTACAAGCCGTTTCCCCGCACCTCGGAGGAGATCAACCGGGAGCTGGGCGCCTTCGTGCTGAGCCGGGTCCCGGCGCGCGTGGACCTGGAGCGGCCGGAGCTGACCATCCACGTGGAGGTGCTGCCGCGGGACATCTACTTCTCCCTGGGGCGCGAGGCGGGGGCCGGGGGGCTCCCCGTGGGCGTGAGCGGGCGGGTGGTGGCGCTGCTGTCGGGCGGGATCGACTCGCCCGTGGCCGCGCTCCGCCTGATGAAGCGGGCCTGCCAGGTGGTCTTCGTCCACTTCCACAGCTTCCCGTTCCAGGACGGGACCTCGCGGGCGAAGGCGGAGGAGCTGGCCCGGCTGCTCACGCGCTACCAGTATCGCTCGCGCCTCTACCTGGTGCCCTTCGGGGAGGTGCAGCGCGCGGTGGTGGTGGGGGCGCCCGAGCACCTGCGCGTGATCCTCTACCGCCGGCTGATGGCCCGCATCGCGGAGCGCATCGCGCAGCAGGAAGGGGCCAGGGCGCTGGTGACCGGGGAGAGCCTGGGGCAGGTCGCCTCGCAGACGCTGGACAACCTGGCGGTCATCGAGCAGGCGGTGAAGCTGCCGGTCCTCCGGCCGCTCATCGGGAGCGACAAGGAGGAGATCGTGCAGCAGGCCCGCGCGCTGGGGAGCTACGACATCTCCATCCTCCCGGACCAGGACTGCTGCAGCCTGTTCGTGCCGCGCCACCCGGCCACCACCAGCCGCCTGGACGAGGTGGAGCGCGCCGAGGCGGGCCTGGACGTGGAGCAGCTCGTGAAGCTGGCGCTGGCGGCCGCCGAGGTGCGGACCTTCCGCTTTCCGGAGGCGGGCGCCAGCCCGCCGGGCGACGAGAGGGAGCCGTGGACCGACTGAAGGCACTGCTGACCGGGGAGCTGACGGCTGCGCTGGAGCGGGCGGCGGCGGCGCAGGGCTGGCCGCCGGCACCCGTGCCCGAGGTCGCCTGGGAGTACCCGCCCTCGGCCGCCTTCGGCGATCTCTCCACGCCCCTCTGCTTCGCCCTGGCCAAGCAGCTGAAGCGCAAGCCCCGGGACATCGCGACGGCCGTCCAGGCGGCCCTGCGCCCGGACCCGGGCGTGGTCGCGCGCGTGGAGGTGGCGGGCGCGGGCTACCTGAACCTCTTCGTGGCCCCGGCCTGGTGGCAGTCCGTGGTCCGCGACGTGCTGGCCGCGGGCGACGCCTACGGCCGGGCCGAGATCGGCGCCGGCCGGCGCATCCAGGTCGAGTTCGTGAGCGCCAACCCGACCGGCCCGCTGCACGTGGGCCACGGCCGCGGCGCGGCGCTGGGCGACGCGGTGGCGGCCTTGCTCGCCGCGGTGGGGTACGCGGTCGAGCGCGAGTACTACATCAACGACGCCGGGACGCAGGTGAAGCTGCTGGGCGAGTCGGTGCGCGCCCGGTACCTGGAGTCGCTGGGGCGCCCGGCGGAGTTTCCCGAGGCCGGCTATCACGGCGACTACATCCGGGACGTGGCGGCCAAGGTGGCCGAGCGGGTGCCCGGCCTGGCCGACCTGCCGCCCGACGAGATGGCGGCGGCCTGCGCGGAGGAGGGCGCGCGCATCCTGCTGGAGGAGATCCGCGCCGACCTGGAGGCCTTCGGGGTCCGCTTCGACCGCTGGTTCTCCGAGCGGTCGCTCTTCGAGTCGGGCGAGGTGGAGCGGGCCCTCGGCACGCTGAAGGCGGGCGGCTACCTCTACGAGGAGGACGGGGCCGTCGGCTTCCGCGCCAGCGAGTTCGGCGACGAGAAGGACCGCATCCTCATCCGCGGCACGGGCGAGCCCACCTACTTCACCTCGGACATCGCCTACCACGCCAACAAGATCGCCCGGGGCTTCACGGGCCTGATCAACATCTGGGGGGCCGACCACGGCGGCTACATCCCCCGGGTCAAGGCCGCCATCCACGCGCTCGGTCACGATCCGGAGATCCTGCACGTCCTGCTCCTGCAGATGGTCCGGGTGCTGCGGGGCGGGCAGCCCGTCCCCATGTCGAAGCGCAGCGGGCAGTTCGTGGAGCTGCGGGAGGTCGTGGAGGAGGTGGGCAAGGACGCCGCCCGCTTCCTGTTCCTGACCCGGCGGCCCGAGTCGCAGCTGGACTTCGACATCGAGGTGGCCAAGCGGCAGAGCCTGGACAACCCCGTCTACTACGTCCAGTACGCGCACGCGCGCGCCTGCAGCGTGGCGCGCCGGGCGCAGGAGGCCGGCATCCCGGGCGAGCCCGCGGCGGCGGATCTGTCCCGGCTCACGCTGCCGGAGGAGCTGGACATCCTGAAGCGGCTGGCCCTCTTTCCCGAGCTGGTGCGCGGGGCGGCGCTGGGCCACGAGCCGCACCGCGTGACCGCCTATCTGCAGGAGCTGGCCGCCGCCTTCCACGGCTACTTCACCCGCTACCGGGACAGCGACGAGCGCGTGATCTCGGCGGACCACGACCTCAGCCGGTCGCGCCTCGCCATGGTCGCCGCCGTCCGGCAGGTGGTGGCCAACGGCCTGCGCCTCCTGGGCGTGAGCGCGCCGGAGCGAATGTGAAGGCACGTCCAGGGTCCAAGGTCCAAGGTCCAAGGTCCGGCGCCGCGAACGCCGGTTGACGGAAACAGGGGACCTCGGCGGACCTTGGACGGGGGACCTTGGACGGGGGACGTTGGACGGGGGACGTTGGAGGGCGCGCATGGACGGCATCACCGGCTGCTACAGCCCGCACGACAAGGACCTGGTCCAGAAGGTCTTCCTGGCCACGGGGGCGCTGCAGCACCGCGGGAAGGCCAGCGCCGGGCTGGCGGTCGGCGGGGCCAAGGGGCTGTACATCCACAAGGGCGTGGGCGGCATCGTGGACGTGGCCGACGAGGGGATCCTGCAGATCTTCCAGGACCTCGAGCCCGTGGCGGCCATCGGCAACGTGGGCTACACGAAGAACAAGATCCCGGAGAAGCGGAACGCGGAGCCCATCCTGGTGAAGCCGAAGCGGGCCTCCCGCTACACGCTCGCCCTCACCATGAACGGCCGCATCCTGGAGGACGACGAGCTGCAATCCGAGCTGGAAGACGACTACGTCTTCGACACCGTCAACAAGACCGAAGTCATGGGCGCGCTGCTGCACCGGTTCATCGAGCAGGAGGGCCTCGGCTTCGCGGCGGGCCGCAAGCTGGTGGACCTCCTGCACGGCTGGGCCACCTTCAGCCTCACGGCGCTGGTGCACGACGGCGCCGAGACCGCGCTGATCGCGCTGAACGACACCCGCGCCTTCGAGCCCTTCTGCTTCGGCCGGGTCGGGGACGGGTTCCTCGCGTCCTCGGAGAGCTGCTCGCACCGGCGGCTGGGCGGCCATCCCGAGCGCGAGTACGCCGGGGCCGAGATGACCATCTGCTCGGCGCGCGGGATCGAGACGCGGCGCCTGCGCGTCGAGGCCGCCATGCCCGACGCCTTCCAGCCGGTCTACTTCGGCAACAGCGCCTCGCGCTACCAGGGGGAGGAGATCTTCCGCCTGCGCATGGGGCTGGGCCGGGCCCTGACCAAGCTCTACGCCAGCGACGCCGACGTGGTCATCCCGAACCCCGACTCGGGCCGCGGCGTCTCCTGCGGCATCGCCGAGGGCCTGCGGAAGCCCCTCTATCCCGGCCTGGTGAAGCAGGCGCAGGCCATCCGCACGTTCCAGGAGGCGGGGCGCAGCCAGCGCATGCGGCAGGTGGCCGTCAAGTTCGCCGCCATGGATTCCGTCCTGGCCGGCCGCGCCATCATCATGGGGGACGACTCCATCGTGAAGGGCAGCGTGAGCGAGGGCGGGGCGGTGTGGAGCGTCTACAACGCGGGCGCCACCCGGCTGGAGTTCTGGGTGTCCTACGGACCCATGTTCTTCCCGTCCTTCAAGGAGTGGCGGCGGGGCCGGGAGTGCCTGGACGAGCTGGCGGTGCAGCGCGCCTTCCGGGGCGACAACCCGTACGACAAGACCACCGAGGAGATCAACGCGCGGGTGGCCAGGCTGCTGGGCGTGGATCGCGTCTGCTACAATACCATCGAGAACGTCCAGGCCGTGATCGGCCCCGGCTGCTACCAGGCGCTGGACGCCTCCTACCCGATCTCGGAGCGCTTCTGGCCCGACTGGCTGAAGCAGGAGGTGGAGCACTTCCGGCACTACCGATGAGCGCGACACGGCGCCTTGACACCTCCGGACTGCTTTGGTAGCCTTCGCGTGCGGTGACCTGCGGATCCCTGGCGGGGCGGCTGCGGGTGGGCCTGCGCATCGCCCTTCCAGGACGCGTGTCCCGCATGGGAGCCCCCGGCCGGGGGCTTTATTTGTTCCGGGTGCATTCCGTCGCCGAGGGAGCCGGGGATGAGCGCGTATGACGTCATCGTGGTCGGGGGCGGGCCGGGCGGGTACGTGGCGGCGCTCCGCGCCGCGCAGCGCGGCGCCCGGGTGTGCCTGGTGGAACGGGACGCGGTCGGGGGGACCTGCCTCAACCGGGGCTGCATCCCGTCCAAGGCCCTGATCCACTCGGCGGCCCTCTGGAAGCGGGCGCGGGAGGGCAAGGCCTTCGGCGTCCGGGCCGACAACTGGGTCTTCGACTGGGCGCAGGCGCAGGCGCGGAAGAACGAGGTCGTCGGCTACCAGGTGAAGGGCATCCAGACGCTGCTGGGCGCGGCCAAGGTGGACGTCAAGCGCGGCAGCGGGAGCCTGCTGGACGCGCGCACCGTGCAGGTGCAGGGCGACGGCGGCGCCGAGTCGCTGACCGGCCGGGCGGTCGTCCTGGCCACCGGCTCGGAGCCGCGCTCGATCCCGGGCGTGCATATCGACGGGGAGCGCATCCTCTCCAGCACCGAGGCGCTCAACCTGCCGGCGCTGCCCGAGAGCTTCCTCATCGTGGGCGGGGGCGTCATCGGCATGGAGTTCGCCTCCATGCTGAGCAGCCTGGGCACCCGGGTCACGGTGGTGGAGATGCTGCCGCAGATCCTGGCCATGGAGGACCCCATGCTCGTCCGCGTGGTGCAGGCGGCGCTGCAGAAGCAGGGCGTGGCCTTCCACGTGAACGTGAAGGTGGAAGGGGTGGAGACCAGCGCGGCCGGCGTGCGCGTGGCCCTGAGCGGGGGCGCGGCCGTGGAGGCCGAGCGGGTGCTGGTGGCCACCGGGCGCCGGCTGAACAGCGAGGGCATCGGGCTGGAGGCGGCGGGCGTCCAGACCGCCAACGGCGCCATTCGGGTCAACGAGCGGATGGAGACCTCGGCGCGCGGGGTGTACGCCATCGGGGACGTGACCGGCGAGTGGCTCCTGGCCCACGTGGCCTCCATGCAGGGGCTGGTGGCCGCCGAGAACGCCACCGGCGGCGACGCGCGCATGGACTACTCCGCGGTCGCGAACTGCATCTACACCGACCCCGAGATCGCCAGCGTGGGGCTGTCCGAGGCCCGGGCCAGGGAGCAGGGGCGGGCCGTGAAGGTGGGCCGCTTCAACTTCGCGGCGCTGGGCCGGGCCATGGCCATCGGCGAGACGGCCGGCATGGTGAAGGTCGTGGCGGACGCCGCCACCGACCAGGTGCTGGGCGTGGGCATGGTGGGCCCGCACGTGACGGACCTCATCGCCGAGGGCGCCCTGGCGGTGCGGCACGGCCTGACGGCGGGCCAGCTGGCCGAGACGATCCACGCCCACCCGACCCTGCCCGAGGCCGTGGGCGAGGCCGCCCACGACGTGCACGGCCAGGCGATCCACAAGGCGCGCCTGCGGGCAGGGGCCGCGTAACTCGTCACCCGTAACACGTCACTCAGAACAAGTCCTTGCGCGGGTCCGGGTCACGCGTTACGTGTTACGCGTTGGTTCGAGGTACCCATGACCGACCTCCTGCAAATCGAGGGTCGCCCTGCTCCTCCCCGCCGCCTGCCCCCCTGGCTCCGCGCGCGCTCGGGGCACTGGGAGAAGGTGCACGGGATGCAGGCGCTGCTCCACGGGTCGGGCCTGCACACCGTCTGCGAGGAGGCGCGCTGCCCGAACCAGGGGGAGTGCTGGACGCGGGGGACCGCCACCTTCATGCTCCTGGGGGACACCTGCACGCGGAGCTGCGGCTTCTGCGCCGTGGCCACCGGCCGCCCCAAGCCCGTGGACCCCGACGAGCCCCGCCGCGTGGCCGAGACCAGCCGCCGGCTGGGCCTGGGCTTCGTGGTGGTCACCTCGGTGAACCGCGACGACCTGCCGGACGGCGGGGCGGCGCACTTCGCCGCCACGGTGCGGGCCATCTACGCGACGAACCCCGGGGCCCGCGTGGAGGTCCTGGTGCCCGACTTCAAGGGCGACCCGGCCGCCGTGCAGACCGTCGTGGCCAGCCGGCCCACGGTCTTCAACCACAACCTGGAGACGGTGGAGCGGCTGACCAAGCAGGTGCGCGTGCAGGCGCGCTACGCGCGCTCGCTGGAGGTGCTGCGGCTGGCCAAGGCCCAGGGGCAGCCGCTCACCAAGACCGGGATCATGCTGGGCCTGGGCGAGCGGGAGGAGGAGGTCCTGGCCCTCTTCCGGCACGCCCGCGCGGTGGAGTGCGACATCCTGACGATCGGCCAGTATCTCCAGCCGACCAAGCAGCACCTGCCCGTGGTGGAGTTCGTGCACCCCGACCGCTTCCGCGCGTACGAGGAGGCGGCCTACGCCGTGGGCTTCCGTGCCGTCTACGCCGGCCCCCTGGTCCGCAGCTCCTACCACGCCGAGCTGACGGCGGAGAAGTCGCGGGGCGGGCCGGTCAACCCGCAGCACCCGGCTGGGTAGGGGGAGATGGACGAGTTCAAGCGCATCAAGCGGCTGCCGCCCTACGTCTTCGCCATCGTGAACGAGCTGAAGGTGAAGGCCCGGGCGCGGGGCGAGGACATCATCGACTTCGGCATGGGGAATCCCGACCTGGCCACCCCGCCGCACATCGTGGACAAGCTGTGCGAGGCGGCGCGGAACCCGCGCAACCACCGCTACTCGGCCTCCCGCGGCATCACCAAGCTGCGCCGCGCCATCTGCGACTGGTACGCGCGCCGCTACCAGGTGGCGCTCGACCCGGAGACCGAGGCCATCGCCACCATGGGGGCCAAGGAGGGCCTCTCGCACCTGGCGCTGGCCATCACGGAGCCGGGCGACGTGGCCCTGGTCCCCAATCCGACGTATCCCATCCACGCCTACTCGGTGATCATCGCGGGCGGGGACGTGCGCCACGTGCGGCTCGGGCCCGACGAGAACTTCTTCGAGAACCTCATGGCGGCCTTCCGCGAGTCCTGGCCGCAGCCCAAGCTGCTCATCCTCAGCTTCCCCCACAACCCCACGACCTCCGTGGTGGACCTGGACTTCTTCACCAGGATCGTGGCCTTCGCGCAGGACCACGACCTGATCGTGGTCCACGACCTGGCGTACGCGGACCTGGTGTTCGACGGCTACACCGCCCCCAGCTTGCTCCAGGTGCCGGGGGCCAAGGACGTGGGCGTGGAGTTCTTCACGCTGTCCAAGAGCTACAACATGCCCGGCTGGCGCGTGGGCTTCGCGGTCGGCAACCGGCGGCTCATCGCCGCCCTCACCCGCATCAAGAGCTACCTGGATTACGGCATGTTCCAGCCCGTGCAGATCGCCTCCATCATCGCGCTGAACGGGCCGCAGGAGTGCGTGGGCGAGATCGCGGAGACCTACCGCTCGCGCCGCGACGCGCTGTGCGACGGGTTGACCCGCATCGGGTGGAAGGTCGAGAAGCCCAAGGGGACCATGTTCGTGTGGGCCCGGATCCCGGACCAGTTCCGCGCCATGGGCTCGCTGGAGTTCTGCAAGTTCCTCCTGGAGCGGGCCAAGGTCGCGGTGTCGCCCGGCATCGGCTTCGGGCAGTACGGCGACGAGTTCGTCCGCTTCGCCCTCGTGGAGAACGAGCAGCGCACCCGCCAGGCCATCCAGGGCATCAAACGGGCATTGTAAGACCAATGCGGAATGCGAAGTGCGGAATGCGGAATGAACGGCCCGCGCGGCCGTGGGGCCGGGAGACTGTCGGCATGACTCCGGTGGCGCCCCGGCGCCTGGGCGGTGCAGACCCGGATCGGTTCCAGGATGCCTGCGGGGTGGTGGGGATCCTGGGGAGCCCGGAGGCGGCGAACCTGGCCTACCTCGGCCTCTACGCGCTCCAGCACCGCGGGCAGGAGAGCGCCGGCATCGCCGCGTCCGACGGCAAGGCGGTCCATCTCGAGAAGGGCATGGGACTGGTGGCCGATGTGTTCACGGAGGCGCGCCTCAAGAAGCTGAGGGGCGACCTGGCCATCGGCCACGTGCGCTACTCGACGGCGGGCAGCTCCCAGCTGAAGAACGCCCAGCCCATCCTGGCCACCTACCGCCAGGGCAGCGTGGCGCTGGCGCACAACGGGAACCTGGTGAACGCCCAGCCGCTGAAGGCGGAGCTGGAGCGGCAGGGTTCCATCTTCAGCTCCAGCAGCGACAGCGAGGTGATCGTCCACCTCATCGCGCGCGCCAGGAGCGACGACCTGGTGGAGGCGACCGCCGAGGCGCTGGGGTACGTGAGCGGCGCCTACTCGCTGGTCCTCATGAACGCCACGGAGCTGCTCGGGGTCCGCGACCCCCACGGCCTGCGGCCGCTCTCCCTGGGCCGCCTGGGCGACGCCTGGGTCCTGGCGTCCGAAACCTGCGCCTTCGACCTCATCGAGGCGAAGTTCGTCCGCGACGTGGAGCCGGGCGAGATGGTGCGCGTCACCCCCCAGGGCCTCAGCTCGTACCGGCCGCTGCCGGCCGCCCGTCCGGCCCAGTGCATCTTCGAGTACATCTACTTCGCGCGCCCGGACAGCACGCTCTTCGGCCGCAACGTGGCGGCCGTGCGGCGGGCGCTGGGCCGCCGGCTGGCCCAGGAATGGCCCGCGGAGGCCGACCTGGTGATCCCCGTCCCGGACTCCGGCGTCCCGGCCGCGCTGGGCTACGCCGAGGAGGCCAAGATCCCCTTTGACCACGGCCTGATCCGCAACCACTACGTGGGGCGGACCTTCATCGAGCCGAAGCAGAGCATCCGGCACTTCGGGGTGAAGATCAAGCTGAACCCGGTGCGGGAGATCCTGGAAGGCAAGCGCGTGGTGGTGGTGGACGACTCCATCGTGCGGGGCACGACCAGCCGGAAGATCGTGAGCATGCTGCGGGCGGCCGGGGCACGCGAGGTGCACATGCGCATCAGCTCGCCGCCCACCGTCTCGCCCTGCTTCTACGGCATCGACACGCCCACGCGCCGCGAGCTGATCGCGGCCAGCCACTCGGTGGAGGAGATCTGCAAGTACCTGCGGGCCGACAGTCTGGGCTACCTCAGCCTGGAGGGCCTGCAGGAAAGCGTGGGCAAGCCCGGCCAGTACTGCCACGCCTGCTTCAGCCTGGAGTACCCGGTCGCCTTCCCGACCGACGACCGCTCCCAGCTCCGCCTCTTCGACCTCGACCCCTGGGCGCTCACGTAAGACGTCACCCGTAACGCGTAACACGTAACGAGACAGAACCGGCCCCTGGACCCCCCACCCCCGGTGCCCGTTTCCTTACCTGAGGCAGCCGCTCAAAACGGTCCAGATGCAAGGCGCCGCGCGAAGCGCCGAGTGAGGCGTACTGTGGTACGCCGCAACGAGTGCGCGAGCGCGGCAACGCCGCAGATGGGCCGTTTTCAGCGGCTGCTAG
>JBHGAX010000132.1:0-10163 GCA_041946635.1 Methylomirabilales bacterium (SeqCode) | reverse complement strand
CAGAAGCCCAAGGGCACGGAAGGGCCGGACATCCGCAAGCAGGAGCCGAAGGGGACCGAGGGCCCGGATGTGCGGAAGCAGGGGAAGGGGACGGAGGGGCCCGAGGAGCGGAAGAAGAAGTAGCCCCGCCGGAACACGGCGCGCCGACTGCCCGGGTGGCGGCCGGCGCGCCGTTCCTCGGGGCCGGATGAACGTGGAGGATCATCCGTGAAGGCGGCCCACCCACTTCCCCCCCTGAAACCCTGCCTCGCAGTCTCCACGCTGCTCGCCGCGCTCAAGCTCGGCGCCTACCTCGCGACGGGCGCCGTGGTCCTCCTGATGGAGGCGCTCCACAGCCTGACCGATCTCGTGGTCGCCGCCCTCCTGCTCGCGGCCGCCCGCCGGTCCGCCAGGACCGGCCGGCCCATGTGGGGCCACGCCTCGGTCGAGAATCTCGCCGGGCTGGTCGCCGCCGTCCTCTTCGTCACCCTTCCCGCCGTGCTCGTCCTCGAAGGCGCCGTCCCACGGCTTCTCCGCCCCACCATGGTGGATTACCGCCACCTGCCGTTTGCCGCCGGGGCGGTCCTGCTCGCCATGCTGCTGACCGCCGCGCCGCTGGTCCGGCTCCTGGCGCAGGGGCCGCCGGGCCGGTTCGGGGAGGTGCGTGTGGTGGAGCTCGTGACCGACATGGTCTGCCTCCTGATCGCCCTGGCGGGGGTGGTGCTCGTGCAGAGGGAATATCCGGTGGCGGATCCGATTGCCGCCATCGCGATCGCCCCGATCATCATCCTCAACGGGATCGTCCTCTTCCGCGAGAACGCCAACGTCCTGCTGCGGCGATCCCCCGGCACCGCCTTCCTGCGCCGCGTGGAGGGGGTGGCGCGCGGTGTCAGGGGCGTCCGGGGCGTCCACGAGCTGCGGGCCGAGCAGACGGGGCCCGGCGTAGTCCGGGCGGCCATGCACATCGAGGTGCCGCGGAGCCTTCCGGTCGAGGAGGCCGACCGCATCGCCCACGAGGTCCAGAGACGGGTGGAGGAGGCCACCGGCTGCCAGGGCTGCCTGATCCACGTGGATCCCGTCCCCACGCCCGGCGCTGCGCCTCCGGCCCCGCCGGCGTAGGGACGAGCCGGGGTCGGGATTCCCGCGACGACGTGCGACTTTCGTCGCAGACCGCGGCGTGGTGTCCCGCTAGTCTTCGCCTCGACAGCGGGAGGCGGGCATGGGGCTCGCGGAATCCCGGAGGTCTCCATTCGAAGGAGGGACGGTCATGAAGACGTTGATGGCACTCGGGGTTCTCATGCTGGGGGTCGTCCTGGCGCCGCAGGCGGCGCTCGCGCACTGCGACGCGATCGACGGACCGGTGGCCACGGCGGCCGTGCGGGCGCTCGACGCGAAGAACGTGAACCTGGTCCTGCCGTTCGCGCCGGCGGAGGCCGAGGAGGAGATCACGGCGGCCTACGAGCAGGCGCTGGTGGTGCGGGCGAAGGGGCCGGAGGCCAAGGCGCTGGCCGACCGGTACTTCATGGAGACGGTGGTGCGCCTGCACCGCGCCGGCGAGAAGGCGGCGTACACCGGCCTGAAGCCGGCCGGCCGCGACTTCGGGCCCGCGATCCCCGCGGCCGAGAAGGCGCTGGCCTCGGGCGAGCTGAAGCCGCTGGTGGAGCTCTTGGCCCACCAGGTCGAGCACGGCCTGGCGGAGCAGTTCGAGCACGCCCGGCACGCCGGGCACGGCGCGGTGGAGCCGAAGTCCAAGGCCGACGTGCCGGCGGCCCGCAAGCGCGTGAGCGCGGAGCTGGGCTTCGTGGGGTACGCGGAGGGGATCTACCAGGCCACCAAGGGCGGGCACCACGCGGAGTGAGCCAGCGATCAGCCATCAGCGGTCAGCGATCAGCGAGACGGCAGGACGACAGGCCAAGGCGTTCGAACAGAAGCGCGCAGAGGGCGGGCGTGCACGAGCGGTCCCTCACGCTGCTGGGCGAGCTGGCCGCAGCCGCCTGACGGATGCAGTCCGCAAACGGCGACGGCGCCCGGGAGTCTGGCCCCGGACGCCGTCGCGTGCCGCCTCGTTCCGGCGAGGCGGCCGCGGAGCCGTGAAGATTTTTCGTCTTGACAGCGGAGGCACCATACGGGACAGTCAAGTCCTCATTTGTGAGGACTGATCACTCCTCAATGGGAGGCGCCGAGCATGCTCTCCGGCAGCGCCGTCGCCCTGGCCACCCGGGCCGCCCTCTTCCTGGCCCTGCAGCCTCCCGACCGCCTGGCTCCCATCCACGAGATCGCCCGGTCCCTGGGCCTGCCCAGGCCCTACCTGGCCAAGGTCATCCAGCAGCTCACCGCGGCCGGCCTGGTCGTGGCCCAGCGCGGACCCGGCGGCGGCCTGCGCCTCGCCCGCCCGCCGCGCGCCATCAGCCTGTGGGACGTGGTCCGGGCCGTGGAAGGCCCGTCCGAGGTGCAGATCTGCGCCCTGGGGCTCCAGGCGTGCGGGGACGAGCATCCCTGCCCCCTGCACGACCGCTGGAGCCGCCTGCGCGCGCAGATACACCGGCTGCTGGGGGGCACCACGCTCCAGGCGCTGGCCAGGGGCGGAACGGCCGCGGACGACGGGCCGGTGCACGCCTGGCTGCGCGTGGCGGGCAACGGGGCCGGATCCAGGCGACCGTCGGGCACGAAACACGTGACCCCCCGGGGAGCGCGACAAGGGGGGAGGGGGTCGCGCCATGGATCGCCTGCTCCACGAGTTTCACGCCGACCACCAGCAGATCGTTGACGCCCTGCTGACGCTGCGCCGGGCGCTCTGCGACGCGGACCGGGTTCGCCTCCGTGCCGCCCTCGACGCGGCCGACCGCCTGCTCGGCCCCCACTGCAAGTGGGAAGAGATCTTCCTCTATCCCGCGCTGGGCGGCGTGGTCGGCGAGGTGCGCGTGCAGCGCCTCATGACCCAGCACGACGGGGTCCATCGCAGCCTGCGCCGGCTGGGGGAGCTGGCCGGGCTCCCGGCCTGGTCCGGCGCCGAGCGCGCGGCGGCGCACGAGCACTGGAGCCTGACGGTGGAGCACGTGGTGGCCTGCGACGACCTGGGCCGGTACGTGGCCCTCCTGCCGCCGGGGCAGCTCGCCGGGTGTGCCGAGGGGCTCTGGGCGCTACGCCGGCAGTCGGTCCGCCTCGCCGAGTACTGCCGGGAGCGGCGGGTGGCGTAGGGCCGAGTGCGGGGTGCCGAGTGCCGAGAAGGAGCCACGAGCGACGGGCGGCCCGGGTCGCCCGCGAAGCCCCGAGCAGGAGGCTGAAGGCTGAGCCCAGCGCCACGCCGTTCGGCTCGGCGCTCTTTGCGGGGCGCGCGGAAGGTCGGGGCGATCGGGGCTCTCGGCTCGCGAAGCAAGAGGAGGCCCATGGCGCGCGGCGAGGACGACCCGGCCCGGCCGGGGAGCGCGGGCGAGGTGGGCGCGGGCGCCCGGACACTCGAACAGCGCCTCGGGAACGCTCTGGCGGAAAAGGAGCTGCTCCTTCACGAGGTGCACCACCGGACCCGCAACGCCCTGCAGATCCTCGCCGATCTCTTCTATCTGCAAATCGAGCGCCTGGAGTGCGTGGAGGGAAGGCACGCGATCGAGGAGAGCTGCGCCCGGATCAAGGTGCTCGCCCTCGTGCACGAGCAGCTCTACGAGGCGCTGGACGGGCCGGTGGTCCGACTGGGCGACTTCCTCCGCGGCGTGGTGCGGGGGCTCCCGGCATGCGCGAACCTCGCGCCCGGCGTCCGCGCGATGTCCGTCAGGCTGCAGATCGCCGAGGAGCAGGCGCGCCTCGACCTCGACCGAGCGATTCGGGTCGGACTGATCGTGAGCGAGCTGCTGCTCTTCGCCCTCCTGCAGCCGGTCGGCGGCGACTCCGCCTGCGGCCCGCAGGTCAGCCTGCAACCAGACCGGGAGGGGGTCGCGCTGGTCGTCCGGGATCCGGATCGTCAGCTCACGCCCGAGTACCTCCAGCACAGCATGTCCCTCGGCCTGCGCATCGTGCGCATCCTCTCGGAAGGGCTGCAGGGCACCCTGAGCCTCGACGCGCAGGGCGGCAGCTGTTTCACGTTGAGGCTGCCGCAGATGCCGGCCGACGGGGTGCTCTCGTTCCCGGCCCAGGCAGAGCCCGGCGCCGCGCCATCGCCCCACGCTGCCCGGGGGCCCCGGCGGGCGCCAGAGGAGGCGCGCATGGAGTTCAGCATTCCGGAGTCGCTCAGGGCTGCGCACGAGGAGCTCCGCGTCGAGCTGCTGCAGGCCATGCGGATGGAGGGCGCGGTGGGCGAGGCCGCGCGGGCGCTCGCATCCTTGCTGCGGCTGCACTTCGGCAAGGAAGACGACTACGTCTTGCTGCCGCTCGGCATCCTCGGGATGGTGGCCCAGGACAAGATCGTGCCCCCCATGCAGGCCGCGGTCGCCATGGTCGAGCGGCTGCGCGGCGAGCTTCCCGCCATGCAGGCGGAGCACTGGAGGATCGGGGAGGCCCTGGACCGGCTCCGCGAGGCGGCCCTGGCGGAGGGGAGGCCGAGGATCGCGGCCTTCGCCGAGAAGCTGATGCGCCACGCGCGTCTGGAGGAGGAGGTGCTCTACCCGGCGGCCATCCTGCTGGGCGAGTACCTGAAGACTCGCCTGCCCCGGAGCCCGGCGTCGCCCTGAGCGGCGCGCACGCCAGCCTGCCTCCGGACGTCCGCCGCCGCGCGGCGGCGGCCGCCCCAGCCAGTTTGACAAAGGCCACGCGGTTGCTATAGTTACGCCTGATGCTCACCGCGCTGGCACACGGCCTGCCCGTCCTTCCCCCGCACCCGGCTCCCCCACGCCCGGACCTCCCCCTGGCTCGGCAGGAGGGCCGGCGGCCCCGGCGATGTCGGCGACCGGCCGGCGGCCCGGGCGGCGCGCCCGGGTAGCCGCCATGGCCGCGTTCGAGGCCGCGCCGCACGCCCTGCGCCCGCTCCTCAGCCGGCGCATCAGCCAGCTGGGGCTGCGGCTCGAGGGCTCGCCCGTCGAGCGGTACGTGCACACGCTCTACCGGGAGCTGGAGCGCAAGGGTCTGAAGCACTTCCGGCCGCCCTGCTACCTGACCGACGAATGGGGCTGCCCCGACGGCGAGCCCATCATCGGCATCCCCTTCTACCTGGCCGACGCCAGCCTGGCCCAGCTCGAGAAGGAGGTCGACGACCTCGAGGATGCGCGGGCGATCCGCATGTACCTGCGGCACGAGGCCGGCCACGCCTTCAACTACGCCTACCAGCTCTACCGGACGCCCGAGTGGCGGGCCCTCTTCGGGCCCTTCAACCGCCCGTATCGGGACAGCTACCGGCCCGTGCCCTTCGACCGGAACTTCGTGCGGCACATCGAGGGCTGGTACGCCCAGAAGCATCCCGACGACGACTTCGCCGAGACGTTCGCGGTGTGGCTGACCCCGGGCTCGGCCTGGCGCCGGCGCTACCGCGGCTGGCCCGCGCTGCGCAAGCTCCGGTACATGGAGCGCACCGTGCGCGCCGTGCGCGACCGGGAGCCGCCCGTGCGCCTCGCCACCACGGACGTCACGGTGGAGCAGATGCACATGACCGTGGAGGACTTCTTCCGGGCGATGCGGGACGAGCCAGCGTCCGTGGACGTCGCCCTGGAGAACGACCTGCCGGACCTCTTCATCCGCAAGGGGCGGCGACGGACGGGGATCCGCCCGGCGTGGGAGATGGTCCGCGACGTCCGCCTGGAGCTGATCGGGCGCGTGGAGTACTGGACGGGCGTCCGGCGCAGCGTGGTGCGCTCCCTGGTGGACAGCATCGCCGAGGTGGCCGAGCGGCTCCAGCTTCACGTGGACACGCGCTCCGAGGCTCGCACGCTGCTCGAGCTCACGGTCTACGCCACGACCCTGAGCATGAACTACCTCACGCGGGGAACCTTCGTGCCCCAGGCCCGCGTTGCCGCGCGACCGGCGAGGGCCGGAGGCGGGGCCGGCGCGCCGACGACCGGAGGAGCCAATGGGACCACTGCGGATCGGGATCGCCCACAGGGCTGAGGAGTCCGCAGCGCCGGGCCGACGCAAGAGCGATATCCAGGAGATCACGGAGGTCCTGGAGCACGCCGACCACGAGGTCATCGCCGTGGCCGTGGACGGCAGCCGGGAGTCCCTGGCCCGCCTGGCCCAGGTGGAGGCCGACCTCCTCTTCAACCTGGTCGAGGGCTTCGGCGCGGACGACACGAAGGAGCTGCACGTGGCGGCCTACTACGAGCTGCTCGGCCTCCGCTACACCGGCTCCGGCCCCCGCGCCCTCGGTGTGGCCATGGACAAGGCGCTCACCAAGAAGGTCCTGCAGTTCCACGAGGTGCTCACCCCGCGCTTCGTGACCGTCTACCGGGGTCGCCTGGAGTGGGCGCACGACATCCAGTTCCCGGTCATCGTCAAGCCGCTGCGCGAGGACGGCTCCATCGGCATCACGTTCAGCGCCGTGGTGAACAGCATCAAGGAGCTGATGGAGCGGATCGACGAGCTGCACGCGGACTTCGATCACCCCGTGCTCATCGAGCAGTACATCGAGGGGCAGGAGATCTACGTCGGGGTGATCGGCAACGACAAGCCCGAGGCGTTCCCGCCCGTGGAGCTGACGCTCTCGCACCTGCCGCCGGGGACGCCCCGCATCGCGGGCGCCGAGGTGAAGTGGGACGAGACGAGCCAGGCGCACCGCGGCAGCAAGTACAGGGTGCCGGCCGACCTGCCCGAGCAGGTGATCCGCGCCCTCCAGCTCGTGGCCGTGCACAGCTTCCAGGCGCTGGAGCTGCGCGACTACGCCCGCTTCGATTTCCGGGTCACGCCCGGACACCAGGTGTATCTCATCGAGGCCAACCCCAACCCCTACCTCCACTCCCGCGCCGACTTCATCAAGGGCGCCCGCGCCTCGGGGCGCACGCAGCCCGCGACCATCCTGGAGATCGTCGACCTGGCCCTGCGCCGCTACGGCCGGGCGTAGCGCGTGCGAGGCCGAGTGCCGAGAGGCGAGAGCTGAGTGCGGCTGGCTGAGCCGGGGGTGAGGCCACGGCCGCCTACCGCCTGCCGGCGCGCCAGGCTTGCAGGCGCTCGGCCGCGGCGGCGAGCGTCTCGCGCTTCTTGGCGAAGCAGAAGCGGGCCAGGAGCGGGGCGCGGGCGGGATCGGCGTAGAAGGCGGACGGCGGGATGGCGGCGACGCCGACCTCCGCGGTGAGGAAGCGGCAGAAGGCCACGTCGTCCGCAAAGCCCAGCCCGGCGAGGTCGGCGAGCAGGAAGTAGGCGCCCTGCACCGGCAGGGTCGGCAGGCCGGCCCGGTGCAGCGCCGCGGCCAGCCGGTCGCGCCGCTCGGCGTATTCCCGGCGGAGCTGCTCGTAGTACCCGGACGCGGCCGCGACCTCCATCGCCTCGGCCATGGCCTCCTGGAACGGCGTCGAGGTGGAAAAGGTCGCGAACTGGTGCACCGACCGCACGGCCCGGGTCAGGTGCGCGGGGCCCACCGCGTAGCCGATCTTCCAGCCGGTCAGGCTGAACGTCTTGCCCGTGCTGCTCACGGTGACCGTGCGGTCCCACATCCCCGGCAGCGTGGCCATGGGGACGTGCTCGGCGCCGTCGAAGCGGATCTCCTCGTACACCTCGTCCGTGAGCACGAGCAGGTCGTGCTCCTGGCAGACGGCCGCGATGGCGCCCAGCTCCTCCCGCGTGAACATCTTCCCGGTGGGGTTGTGCGGCGTGTTCAGGAGCAGGAGCCGCGTGCGCGGGGTGAGGAGTCCCGCCAGGCGGTCCGCCTCCATGCCCCAGGCGGGCGGCTGCAGGGTGTAGAACCGCGGCAGGCCGCCCGCCATGCGCACGTCCGGGAGGTAGGAATCGTAGAACGGCTCCAGGAGGATGACCTCGTCGCCCGGGTTCACCAGCCCGAGCATGGCGTCCAGGAGCAGCTCCGTGGCCCCGCTGCCCACGGTGACCTCGGCCTCCGCATCCACCTCCCGCCCGTAGAGCCGCCGCCAGCGACCCGCGATGGCCCGCCGCAGCCGCGGCGTGCCGTGGCTGACCGCGTACTGGTTCCGGTCGGCGCGGATGGCGCGGACGGCCGCTTCCTTCACGAAGTCGGGCCCGGCGAAGTCCGGGAAGCCCTGCCCCAGGTTGACCGCGCCGTGCTCCGCGGCCAGCCGGCTCATCTCGGTGAAGACCGACGTCCCGAAGCAGGCGATGCGCTCGGCACAGGGGTCGGCCACGTCCAGCCCTCCTTGGTATGGTCCCGAGGTCGCCGAGGATAGCCAGTGCCGCCCGGATAGGCAAGTCCTTCGGCCGCCGGCGCGCGGCTGGCGCTTGACACCTGGCACAATTTGTCATTCAATGACGCTTCCGGGCAGGTTTCCTCCGTGATGGACACCACGGCGCAGTCGAGCCACTTGACGCGGGCGCTCTCCAGCGCCGCGGTGGCGCTCGGGCGGACCCGGGACGCCGAGGAGGTGGTGCGCGTCGCCATCGCGGAGACGCAGCGGGCCACGGGCATCGAGGCCGTGGCGCTCCACCTCGTGGATCCCGCCGGCGAGGCGCTGATCCTGCGCCAGTTCGCCGGAACGACGCCGAGCTTTCGCGAGCAGGTGGAGCGGCTGCCGCTCTCGCAGGCGCAGATCGCCGCCCGCGCCATCCGGGAGCGCCGGGTCATGGCCTGCGGGGTGGAGGCGCATCCGGCGGAGTCGCTGCGGGACATCTACGCGGCGCAGGGATTCCGCCACGTCACCGTCGTGCCGGTGGAGGGCCGGGAGGAGGTGCTCGGCGTGCTGCACCTCGCCAGCCGGGACGAGCCGGCCCTCGGGCCGGACGGCCTGGCGCTGGTGCAGGCCATCGGCGGGCTGGTGGGCGTGGCGCTGGAGAACGCGGCGCTGCGGGAGGCGCTGGCCGCCCAGCGGGACCGGCTGCGCGCGCTGGCCGAGGCCACGCTGCGCGCCCGGGAAGAGGAGGCGCGCCGCATCGCGCACGAGCTGCACGACGAGGCCGGGCAGCTCCTGGCGTCCGTCCACATCGCCCTGGACCAGCTGGGGCCGCGGATCCTGGAGCACGCCGAGACCGTCCGCCGGCTGCACGAGCTGCTGGACCGGGTGGAGGGCCAGCTGCGCCGGCTCTCGCGGGAGCTGCGTCCCACGGTGCTGGACGACCTGGGCCTGGCCCCGGCACTGGAATGGCTGACGCAGGGCATGGCGGAGCGCGCGGGCATCACCATCCGGGTGCAGGCGCCCGTCGGCCGGCTGCCGGCCCCGGTGGAGACCGCTCTCTACCGCATCGTGCAGGAGGCGCTGAGCAACGCGGTCCGCCACGCGCGGGCCGGGAAGGTCGAGGTCGAGGTGTCCGAGACCGACCACGGCGTGGAGGCCGTCGTGCGGGACGACGGCCGCGGCTTCGATGCCGCCGCCGCGGCCCGCGCCGGGGACCGCGGCCTGGGCCTGCTGGGCATGCGGGAGCGGGCGGAGAGCCTCGGGGGCAAGCTGACGGTACAGTCGGCGCCGGGCGCGGGGACGCGCCTCGCGGTCCGCATCCCGCTGGATCGGCCGGCATGATCCGCGTCCTGCTGGCCGACGATCACGGCGTGGTGCGCGAGGGGCTCCGGGCCCTCCTGGCCGCGGCGGGTGACCTGCAGGTGGTGGCCGAGGCGGCCGACGGGCGCGAGGCGCTTCGCCTGGCGCGGGCCACCCGGCCGGACGTCGCGGCGCTGGACCTCAGCATGCCGCTCCTGAACGGCGTGGAGGCCGCCCGCCAGATGGCGGCCGAGGGGGGGCCGCGCGCGGTCCTGCTCACCATGCACGCCGAGGAGCCGTACGTGCTGGCGGCCCTGCGGGCCGGCGTGCGCGGGTACGTGCTGAAGCGGGACGCCGCCGCCGACCTGGTGCGCGCCATCCGCGAGGTGGCCGCCGGCGGCGTGTACCTCAGCCCGCAGATCTCCCCGGCGGTGGTGGAGGCGCTGCGCTCGCCCGCCCCGGCGGAGGCGGCGCTCACGCCCCGGGAGCGCGAGGTGCTCCAGCTCGTGGCGGAGGGGAAGACGACCAAGGAGGTGGCCAGCATCCTGGGCGTGAGCGTGAAGACGGCCGACGCCCATCGCACCCGCCTGATGCAGAAGCTGGATCTCCACGACGTCGCCAGCCTCACGCGGTACGCAATCCGGCAGGGCGTCATCCAGCCGTAACAGGCTGCTG
>JBHGAX010000131.1:0-10166 GCA_041946635.1 Methylomirabilales bacterium (SeqCode) | reverse complement strand
TCGCCAAAGCGGGCCTCTGATCGGGTCCCTGTCATTTTGGCCGAAGCCGGTAATTTTTCCCGGGCATCGGGCCGAAAAGGCCTGCTGCACGTGTGGCAAACGACGCAACACTGCGGGGGAGCGCTCAGCGAACCGCGGGGAGGGAAGCACCATGCACCCGGCTTTCGCCGCGACGCTGCCGGGTAGGTCGCAATCGCACGGGGAAGGCGCGCCATGTCTCGCCACGCACCCTCGGTGTTAGACGCGGCGGCGCGCCAGGATGCTGCCTGGCAGCTCCGCGTTTCGCACGATGCCGAGCACCCGGAATGGGACGCGTTCGTGGAACGCACCCCCGGCGGCCACCACGCGCAGACCAGTCTGTGGGGGCAGGCGAAGGGCTGCCGGGGCTGGACGTCCGCGCGGGTCATCGCCCGCCGGGGCGGCCGGATCGTGGGCGGGGCGCAGCTGCTGATTCGCCCCCTGCCCCTGATCGGCGCCATCGGCTACGTGCCCAAGGGGCCGCTATGCGCCGGCGACGAGGATCTCTCCCTGTCCAGGCTCGTGCTCCGCGAGCTGCACCGTCTCGCCCGCGCTTGCCGCGTGCGTTGCCTGATGCTCCAGCCCCCGAACAACGGCGACGCGCTCGCCCGCCGCCTGCCGGAGTGGGGCTTCTCGCCCAGCCCCCTCCGGCTGCCCCAGCCCACGGCGACCGCCCTGCTGGACCTGGGCAAGGATCCGGAGGCCCTCCTGGCCGGCATGCACCCCCGGACCCGCTACAACGTCCGCCTGGGTCTCCGCCGGGGCGTGGTGGTTCGACAGGGGACGGCAGCAGATGTGCCCCTGTATTGCCGGCTGATGGCGGCCACCGGACAGCGGCAGGGCTTCGCGCCCGAACCCGAGACGTACATCGCCGAACTGCACCGGCTCCTCGCCCCTCGCGGCTGGCTCGCCCTGTTCGTTGCGGAATACCAGGGCGAGCCGGTGTCGGCCGCGCTGGCCGTCTGCTTCGGGGACACGGTCTGCTACAAGCGCGGGGCGTGGTCGGGATCCCAGGGGAAGCATCGCCCCAACGAGGCGCTCCAGTGGGAGATGATCCAGTGGGCCAGATCCAAGGGGTACCGTCACTATGACTTCGAGGGCATTGACGCCGGGGTCGCGAGGGCACTGCTGCAGGGCGAAACGCCGGACCTGGCCCGGCACACCGTCAGCAGCTTCAAGCTCGGGTTTGGCGGCCGACCCGTCCTCCTCCCCGAGGTCTGCGCCTATGTCTACCACCCGCTCCTCCGCTGGGGCTGGCGGCAGGTGCTGCCGAAGGTCCAGGTTCTCCCCCTCGCCAGGCGGGTGCTGCTGAAGCGCTTGCGCCGAGAAGGAGCGCCGCGGTGACACTGCAGATTGCGGCTGGGAAGCTCGCCGGTGCGCTGGCGTTGACTGCCGCGGGGCTCACCGTGGCGAGCCTCATCGGAAGCCTGTCCGCTCACCTCGCCCCCCACGCGAACGGTCTCTGGCGGGAAGCCCAGGAGAGCTTCATCCGGCTCTTCTACCTGGACTCGGAGGCGAACATCCCCACATGGTTCGCTTCGAGCATGCTGCTCGGGTGCGCGGCCCTGCTCGGGCTGATAGCCCTGGCGAAGAACCGGGAAGGAGACTCGTTTGCCCGCCACTGGAGCGCTCTGGCGGTCATCTTCCTCGGCCTTTCCCTGGACGAGGCCGCCTTGCTGCACGAGATGGCGATCAAGCCGCTCCGCCCCCTGTTCGACAGCAGCGGTTTTCTCCATTACACCTGGGTCGTGCCCGGGGCCCTGGTCGTGTGCCTTCTCGCCGTGGCCTATCTGCGCTTCCTCCTGCACCTGCCGTGGAAGACGAGGATCCTGGCGGCGATCTCCGGTGCCCTCTACGTAGGGGGGGCCATCGGCGCAGAGGCGGTCACCGGCAAGCACGCGGCCCAGTTCGGCGAAGGGAACTTGGCCTACGCGATGCTGGCGACCGCCGAAGAGGTCATGGAGATGCTGGGCGTGGTCACATTCATGTACGCCCTGCTTGAATACGCGGGCCGCGAACTCGGAGAAGTCACACTCTCCCTCGGGACGACCAAGCGGCGTTCGGCACCCGGAGCCACGGGAGCGGAGCGTTAGGACGACGGAGCGAGTCTCTCGCACGCCCCGGGCGCGCCGTCCCGGGGCGGCGGTCCGCACCATGAGGTCTCGGGGCGCCCGTGCCGGTACGCCTGCCATCACGAGGTTCGTGAGGCACCCCCGCCTCCGCCGCGCGCGCGACGTCCTTCGCGCCCTGGACGCCGCAGCATGGGACACGTGGCTCGGCGTCGCCACGTCCCATTCGTCCCCGGAGGAGGCCGCCCACGGGGTGCACGCTGACGGGTCCCGCTTCGAAGCCCCCTCACACCTGGTCATCCGCCGGATACTGCGCATGCTGCCGCTGACTCGGGAGGATGTCTGTTTTGACGTGGGATGCGGGAAGGGACGAACCGTATGCCACTTCGCGAGGATGCGCGTTCGAAAGGTCGTGGGTATCGAAGTGTCCGCGCGGCTGGCCGCGTGTGCGGCAGCCAATGCGCGCAGCCTGCGGGGACGTGTCGCCCCCATCGAGATTCGAAATACGGACGCGGCGCTGGCGGATTATGACGAGGGGACGCTCTTCTTCATGTTCAACCCCTTCGGAGCCAAGACCATGACGTCGGTGCTGTCGCGGATCGAAGCCGCCCACCGGCCGGCGAAGCGACAGGTGCGGATCGTCTACGTCAACCCGATACTGCGGGAGGCACTGGGCGGGCTGCCCTGGCTCCGGCGGGAGCGCAGCGTGACCCTCGTGAATGGCCTGGGGGTGGAGATCTATCGCACGAGCTTCGAGTAGGCGCGTCCCGCCCGGCGGCGCGCTGGCGGGCGGCTGGCGGCCCGCGTACGGACAACAAACCCCTGGCTTCTCGACGGCCGAGGGTCGGGCTCCGGGCAGATCTTCGGGAGGGAGGCCGCGGGTGCGATTCGAGGAGGCAGGGCATGTATGAGCGCTTCTACGGCTTGCAGAAATCCCCGTTCCACATCACCCCGGATCCAGAGTTCCTCTTCCTGAGCGGCAGCCACAAGCACGCGCTGGGCGCGCTGGTCTATTGCGTCGAGCGCCGCAAGGGGTTCGTCGCCGTCACCGGCGCCGTGGGGGTGGGCAAGACCACCGTCCTGCGATCGGCGTTGAGCCGTCTCGACCCGGAGCGGGTGGAGGTGGTCTACGTGCTCAATCCAAACGTCACGTTCCATGAGCTGGTCCGGGTGATCTGTGGAGAGCTGGGCGTGCCGGCGACCGACGGTGACCTTGCCGGAAATGTCACCGCGCTCCACCACGCCCTGATCAAGCGGCACGAGCAGGGCAAGAACGTGGTTCTGGTCATCGACGAGGCCCAGAACACGCCCGTGGCCACGCTGGAGGACCTCCGAATCCTTTCCAACCTGGAAAGCGCCACCGAGAAGTTCATCCAGCTCATCCTGGTGGGCCAGCCCGAGCTGCAGCGTACGCTGAACCTCTACGAGCTCCGGCAGCTCAACCAGCGCATGGTCCTTCGCCCCGTCATTCGTCCGCTGACCATGCGGGAGAGCCGCCGCTATATCGAGTACCGGCTGCGCAAAGCCGGCGGCACGCTCGACCAGGTGTTCACGCGCGGCGCCGTCCGATGCCTCAGCCGCACGGCTCGCGGGTTTCCACGCACGCTCAACATTCTCTGCGACAACGCGCTGGTCAACGGGTACGCCTCGGACACGAAGCCCGTCACCAGGGCCATGGCGCGTGAAGCCATCCGGGATGCTGAAGGCCGAGGAGAGGACCGCCGGCTCCCCGCGTGGAGCTGGGTCGCGGCCGGCGCCGCGGCGATCCTCGCCGCGGCGGGCTTGTATGCGTGGCAGCCCTTGAGCGCGCCGCTCGGCGTGCACTGGACGCCGGAGACGTCCGCACGGGCAGATGCGCCGGCGCGCAGCGCGGAGCCCGCCAGCACCGCGGTCCCCGGCACCGCGGCGCCCGACGGGGGGACGTCGAGCCGGGCCGCGTCAGCCGCCGGCGGCATGCAGACGGAGAGCCTGCTGACGACCCGGATGGTCAGGGCGGGGGACAGCCTGGACCGGCTCTCGCGAGAGGTGTACGGATTCAGCGACCAGTCGCTCCTGCGGCGAATTCAGCGCATGAACCCGGCGATACGCGACGTGAACAAGATCGCGGCGGGCACGACGATTCTCTTTCCGAGGGCGGAAGGGCGCTGACGGCCGGAGCCGTGCCCCGGCGGACTGAGTGTGACCCCGGGGCAGCTTGTGGTGCGCAGGAGGCGGGGGGGGCCGGGCGCTCAGCACGCCTCGCCGTGACGCGTGCGCGCTATTCGGGCGGACCGGCCACGAGGTGTGCGCGTCGGTTCCATCGCCAGATCGTCTCATCGTGCCCCAGCACGAAGGGCCGTTCCTCGCCGTAGCTCACGATCCGGATTCGATCGGCGGCGATGCCGACAACCGTGAGGTAGCCCTTCGCCGCCGCGGCGCGCCGCTCTCCGAGGGCGAGGTTGTACTCCGTGGTGCCGCGCTCGTCGCAGTAGCCCTCGATGGTCAGCCTCGCCGCCGGGTTGGCTCTGAGCCAGGCCGCCGCCGCGTCCAGCGCGCCGCGCTGATCCTCGCGGATGGTCGCGTCGTCGAAATCAAAAAAGACGTCCCGCAATGGCGCGTTGCGCGGCGATCCCGTGCTCGGCACCGACGTCCGGGGGGCGGCCTCCGCGCCGGAAGCGGACGGGGTTGGTGCCAAGTCGCCCTGCGCGCCTCCAGTACCTCCCGCTCCTGCACCCTGCGGCGCGGGCGGTCTTTCCGGCAGGGGAGTCGGCAATCGGACGACCCGTTCCCCGGGGCTCGGCAGCGCTTCCTCGCGTGGACCGGGTGGGGTGAGCGCCCCATGGCGAACGGCGCTGGGCGGCCCGAAGACCCAGCCCGGCTCCATTCGGTGGCCGGTGTCTGCGACGACGGCCCTTGGCCCGACGGCACGGCGCTCCCCCGGCGACGCCGCCTGCTTGTGACATGCCGAGAGCCACAGCGCGCCGACGATGATCCCAACCACACACACTCCGCCGGGACGATGCGAGCGCTTCATCGCTGTCCCTCCGTGCGCCTCGCCGGTCAGGCAAAAGGCCGCCGTGAAGGCGTCGCCTTCCACTGGGCAATCTCCGAAGATGGGCACGAACGCCGCGGCGCCCGCGGGCCGCCGCCCGGGGGCGGGAGGTTGGGCCAACTTGATGCCGTCAGCGGCCCGTCGCCGCCACGGCGTTCCGACCTCGACGGCCTATCATACACTTCTACCGTGCTTTTCAAACCTCTCTGCAATTTCCAAACCTCTGTCGGAGCGGGCGTGCTGGTGGCCGCGGGGTCCGGGGCGCAGGCCGTGCCGGCGTCGGCCGGCAACGTACGGCCGCGCCCGGTGTCTCCCGTCAGCAGGCAAGCGACGCGCGGCCTGGCTCAGCGCGTGTCGTACTCGTCGTGGCGGCGCCACCAGACGCCCGTCTCGTTGCGTCCCTTGGGGGCGCGGTCGAGCCACTGGTACATGCCCCAGAGGCCGTCCAGTCCGCGCGCGTAGGCGGAATAGGTGTGGTAGACGACGCCGTCCTCGAGCAGGAACGCGCTCATGCCCGGCCTATCGCGATGGTACGTGGCCGTGTCCGTTCCGCACATGGCCGCGAATCTGGCCTCCGCCCCCTCACCGCCGCCCTCCTGACCCGCGCGCCACTGAAATACCGCCTCGCGCCGGTAGTTGTATTCGACGCCCCCCTGGCGCTGTTGTTCCTCGGTGAACCACACGTTGAAGTCGAAGTTGAAGTCGCCGCCGAGCGAGGACGCCCAGGGAAACGTCCACCCCATCCGCCGCCTGTACGCCTGCAGCTTCGCGAGCGGCGCCCGCGAGACGGCCCAGAGCATCACGTCGTGGTTGGCCAGGTGGACGGCGAAGCCGTCGAACCCGTCCGCAATCGCCGAGCAGGATGGACACCCCGCCGTGTAGTCGGGCCCGAACATGAAGTGGTAGACGAGGAGCTGCGAGCGCCCTCGGAAGAGGTCGGCCAGCGAGGCGCTCCCCTCGTCGGTCTCGAATCGATACGCCCTGTCGATCCGAACCCACGGCAGCTCCTGCCGCCGCCGCGCCAGCTCGTCGCTGCGCCGCGTGAGTTCCTTCTCCGCCTCGAGCAGCTCGAGCCGCGCTGCGAGCCACTCTGCACGTGTCCCGATCGTGTGTGTCGTCATCGTTCATCCCTCCCTCGGGCGTCCTGCGTCGTTCGCCCTCGTCACGACGCGCTGGTTGGTGGTCCTGAGATAGATTAGTATCGGGCATCGAAGGGTGGGAGTGACAAGTGTGGCAGGATTCCGATGGACTGGCTGATCACGGCCGCGGCGCGTGCGCTGGCGGCGGGTGATCCCCTCGGCGCACTGAACCGGGTCGCCCTGCGCGACGACGCGCCTGCGCTCGCGCTTCGAGGCATCGCGATGGCGCAGCTCGGCGATCTCGTTCGAGCGAAGGCCCTCCTGCGACGCGCCGCGCGTGCCTTCGGTCCGAAAGAGGCCGTGGCCCGCGCGAGGTGCGTCGTCGCCGAGGCCGAGATCGCGCTCGCCTCGCGCGACCTGGGCTGGCCGGCGAAGGCGCTCGACGCGGCGCGGGCGACGCTCGAGGCGCACGGCGACCGGGTGAACGTCGCGCACGCGCGGTATCTCGAGGTCCGGCGCCTCCTCCTGATCGGGCGGCTGGACGAGGCCGAGCGTATGCTCGCCGAGCTCGACCCCGCGTCCCTCCCGCCCGCGTCCAGGACCGCCCACGAGCTCGTCGTCGCGGGGATCGCGATGCGGCGCCTCCGGACGAAGGCGGCGCGCGCTTCGCTCGCTCGGGCCAAGCGCGCCGCGGGCCACGCACGCATCCCTGCGCTGACGGCGGAGGTCGAACGCGCATCCCTCGTCCTGAACACGCCCGCGGCGCGCCGGATTGCGCGGGGCGAGGAGCGACTCCTCCGGCTCGAGGAGGTCGAAGCGCTGCTGGCGTCGAGAACGCTCGTCGTGGACGCGTGCCGTCATGTCGTGCGTGGGGCACGCGCGGTGGTTTCGCTCGCACGGCGTCCGGTGTTGTTCGCGCTCGCACGCGCGCTGGGCGAAGCGTGGCCCGGAGACGTGCCGAGGGACAGGCTCGTGGCGCGGGCATTCGGAGCGAAGCTCGCCGATGAATCGCATCGCGCGCGGTTGCGCGTGGAAGTCGGGCGGCTTCGCACGGTGCTGCGGACGCTGGCCGGCGTGCGCGCGACGCAGCGAGGGTTCGCGCTGGCGCCGCGCCGCGCACGCGAGGTCGTGGTGCTGGCGCCGGCCGTCGAAGAGGAGCATGCGGCGGTGCTTGCCTTCCTCGCCGACGGGGAGTCGTGGTCGAGCTCGGGCCTGGCGCTCGCCCTTGGAGCCAGCCAGCGCACCGTGCAGCGGGCGCTCGACTCGCTGGCCGCAGCAGGCAAGGTGCAGTCGTTCGGTCGCGGGCGAGCTCGTCGCTGGATGACCCCGCCCGTGCCGGGATTCACCACGGCGTTGTTACTCCCTGCTCCACTGCCGGGTGCTAGCCCGGCCTATTCACGAAAGAACCGGGTGAAGTAATCCGGCCCAGGAGGGAAGCATGAGCCGAGCCGCGGCCGAAATCGTCCGTGAGTATGGACCGTTTCCGGGCGTGGACAGCGTGCATGGGGTCACGTATGACCGTCAGCACGTCTGGTTTGCTGCCGGAGACACGCTGAACGCCTTCGATCCCGTGAGCGGGGAGACGCTGCGCTCGATCGATGTCGCCGCGGATGCAGGAACGGCCTTCGACGGCCAGCACCTGTTTCAGCTCGCCGGGGATCGCATCCAGAAGATCGATCCGCAGACCGGCCGGGTGCTCGCCACGATCCCGGCGCCGGGCGGCGGTGCCTCGGGGCTCGCGTGGGCCGAAGGGACGCTCTGGGTGGGGCAGTATCGGGACCGGAAGATCCATCAAGTGGATCCCCAAACAGGGGCGATTCTTCGCACGATCGAGTCCAACCGCTTCGTCACCGGGGTCACCTGGATCGACGGAGAGCTCTGGCACGGCACCTGGGAAGGGGACGAGAGCGATTTGCGGCGAATCGATCCCCGAACGGGGGAGCTCCTGGAGCGGCTCGAGATGCCGCCCGGCGTGGGCGTTTCGGGGCTCGAGTCCGATGGCGGCGATCAGTTCTTCTGCGGAGGAGGAAGGAGCGGGAAGGTGAGGACCGTCCGCCGGCCCAAGCGACGCTCCGCGGCGGGCAGCGACGCCGAGACCCCCCTCGACTCCACGGGGAAGTAATCGGACCGGCGCTCGCGGGCGAGCTTCGATACCTCGACAACGCCATCGCCCAGCCCCAGGAGATGGCCCCTTCGCCGCCCTCCTGCAGGCCGCCGTCTCTTCACGACAAGCCTCGTCCCCATCGAGAAGGGCGAGCTCCTGGCGGTCAAGGCCCGCTCTGCCTGACAGTGCAGCAGCGGATGGCCGACGCGCTGGAGTACCAAGGGCTGCCGCCGATCCTCCCACCGTTTTGCCCGCCCGGCACCCCTTGACACCCCCGCGCGCCCGGCCTAGCCTCATCTCACAGCGTTCAGCGATCAGTCCTCAGCGTCCAGCGCAGAACAAGAGGCTCTGGCTGAGCGCTGGCCGCGGATGGCTGACCGCTCCGGAGGTGACGCCATGCTCCCCATCGAGCAGATCGACGAGTACCGCTGGCGGATCCCGCCGACGGCGCGGCCGGGGATGCGGGTGCCCGCCATCATCTTCGCCGACAAGACACTCTTCGAGCAGATCAAGCAGGATCAGTCGCTGGACCAGGCGGCCAACGCGGCCATGCTGCCGGGGATCGTGCGGGCGGCGTACACCATGCCGGACATCCACCAGGGCTACGGGCTGCCCATCGGGGCGGTGGTCGCGACCGACCCGGCCGCCGGCGTCATCACGCCGGGCGGCGTGGGGTACGACATCAACTGCGGCGTGCGGCTCCTGCGGAGCGAGCTGACGCGGGAGGAGGTCCAGCCGCGGCTGAAGGAGCTGGTGAACGCGCTGTTTCACCAGGTTCCGACCGGCGTGGGATCGCGCGGCAAGGTGCGGCTCACCAAGGAGAACCAGCGCCAGCCGCTGGAGCAGGGCGCCGCCTGGGCGGTGGCGCAGGGGATGGGCGAGCCGGAGGACCTCGCGCACGCGGAGGCCGGCGGCTGCCTGCCCGAGGCCGACCCCGACGCGGTGGGGCCCAAGGCCTACGAGCGGGGGCGGGACCAGCTCGGGACGCTGGGGAGCGGCAATCACTTCCTGGAGGTCCAGACGGTGGAGCGGGTCTACGACGAGTCCGTGGCCAACGTGCTGGGCCTCTTCCCCGGGCAGATCACGGTGCTCATCCACAGCGGCTCGCGCGGCTTCGGGCACCAGGTCTGCACCGACTACCTGGCGACCATGGAACGCGCCATGCGGAAGTACGACATCCAGCTCCCGGACCGCCAGCTCGCCTGCGCGCCGGCGCGCGAGGCGGAGGCGCAGTCGTACCTGGGCGCGATGCGGGCGGCGGCCAACTACGCCTGGGCGAACCGGCAGTGCCTGAGCCACTGGACCCGGCAGGTGTTTGCGCAGGTCTTCAAGAAGTCGCCGGGCGATCTCGGGCTGGACCTCGTCTACGACGTGGCGCACAACATCGCCAAGTTCGAGCGGCACGAGGTGGACGGGGAGGTACGGGAGGTCATCGTGCACCGGAAGGGCGCCACGCGCGCCTTTGCCCCCGGCCATCACGAGCTGCCCGAGCGCTACCGGACCGTGGGCCAGCCCGTGCTGGTGCCCGGGGACATGGGGCGCGCCTCCTTCGTGCTGGTCGGGACGGACGGGGCCATGCACGAGACGTTCGGCAGCACCTGCCACGGCGCGGGCCGCGTGCTCAGCCGCTCGGCGGCCATCAAGGCCGCCCGGGGTCGGGCGATCGAGCGCGAGCTGGAAGACGCCCGGGGCGTGATCGTGCGGGCAACGGGCCGGGACTCGGTGAAGGAGGAGATGCCCGAAGCCTACAAGGACGTGGAGGCGGTCGTGGCCGTGTGCCACCAGGCCGGCATCGCCCGGACGGTCGCCAAGCTGCGGCCCTTGGGCGTCATAAAGGGCTAGGTTCTCCGGTGCGAGGTTCGAGG
>JBHGAX010000130.1:0-10195 GCA_041946635.1 Methylomirabilales bacterium (SeqCode) | reverse complement strand
CGGCGAGCGCCTCCACCGTGGCCTGGACGCGGCGGGACACCAGCTCCGGCGTGCCGAACGCCGAGCCAAGCCGCCCGGGATCGACGCGGCTCGAGTACGTGACGAGCGCGCCCTCGTCCAGGGGCTCGACATGCAGTCCTCCGCTGAGCCGCCGGGCATACCGGGCCGTGAGCAGCTGCCACGTCGCTTGGAAACCGGCAGCCGTGCGGACCACCGCGACGACAACCGTGTACCGCTCGTTCGGCCCGGTCACTTCCGCCTCGTAGGAGACGTGGAACGCGCTGGCCCCCGCTCGCTTCACCACCCGGCTTGACACCAGGCCCGGCATGTAGGTGGCCTGGGTTTCGAGGTCGGTGTAGACGGCCATCACCTGCGCCGGCGTGGCGGCGACAGCCCGGTACACCCTGACCTCGGGCCATGGGAAGTCGGGTACGTCTGCCGTCCTGACCACGAGGCCGCCGCCGCGCAGTCGCGCCAGCTCCAGCGGCGTCAGTGGGCGGGCCGCGTCCTCAGGATCGCTGAACGCCCGCGCCGGCGCCCCGGACGCCGCCGCGGCCAGCATCCCCAGGAGCAGCCACGCGGCGAGTCCGCGACGTGTCAATTGCTGAACCCCTGAGGGGTGAGCTGAAACGCCTTGGCGAACTTGCTGGCGAAGGTCTGGTAACCGACGATGAACGTCAGCTCGAGAATCTCCGGCTCCGTGAAGTGCGGCCGGAGCCGCGCGAAGCACTCGTCCGAGACGTCCCGGTCCTCCCGGACGATCTGCTCCGCAAATTCCAGCGCGGCGCGCTCGCGGGGCGAGAACTCCGGGCTGGTCGCGTACGACTGCAGCGCGGCGAGCTGCGTTTCAGGGAGTCCGGCCTTCACGCCGACGGCGTGGCGGATGTCCATTCAGTACGCGCTGCCGTAAAGATTCGCAACGTGGACCTGCAGCAGGGCGCGCAGCCGGCCGTCGAGCCTGCCGAACCACTCGATGGCCCCGTAGAGCCCCCCGAGTCCGAGCATCAGCGGCACGCGGTGCGCCATGAGGCGCTCGGGCGTGGGCACCGCCCCGAACATGCGCTCGCCGATCTTGTAGCACAGCCGAACCGCCAGCCCGGGCCGATGGACGGCCGAGATCCGTTGCATCGCACTCCTCCTGCGCGATCGGCAGCATCCCGGCTGCCGATCGCTGAAGCCAGCCCTCACGCGTCGCACTGATCCGCCCTTGCTCATGAGATGCGCGATGCGCGTCGGAAGGTTCGAGGCTGCGGCCTTGGCGGGGTGGCGTGCGGTGGGGTGAGATGCGCTACACGGCCAGGAGGCGGTGTTTCAGCTCGGCGTTGTTGTCCAGCTCGGCAGCGCTCGAGGTGTGGACGACCTGGCCGTCGTCGATCACGTAGGCGCGGTGGGCGATGCCGAGCGCCAGGGAGGAGTTCTGCTCCACCAGGAGCATGGCGATGCCCTCCTCGCGGATCTCCTCGATCACCGCCATGAGGTCCTCCACGATCTTGGGGGCCAGGCCCTGCGAGGGTTCGTCCAGGAGGACCAGCTTCGGATGCATGAGCAGCGCGCGGGCGATGGCCACCAGCTGGGCCTCGCCGCCGCTCAGGTACTCCCCGCTCCGGTGCCGCAGCCCCCCGAGGATGGGGAAGCGCGCGTAGATCCGGTCCAGCGTCCACGCCGCCCTGCCGGCCGTCGGGGACAGGGCCCGGTGCAGCCCCATCTCCAGGTTCCGCTCCACCGTCAGCGTCGGGAAGATCCGCCGGTTGTCCGGCACCCAGGCGATCCCCCGGCTGGCGATCTCGTGGGTCGGCAGGCGCGTGATGTCCGTGCCGTCGAAGGTGATGCGGCCTCGCCGCGCCGGCACCAGGCCCAGGATGCTCTTGATGGCGGTCGTCTTGCCCTGGCCGTTCCGGCCCAGGAGGCAGACTGCCTCCCCGGACCCGACGGTGAGCGACAGGCCGTTCAGCACCTGGGCATCCCCGTAGAAGGTGTCGATGTCCTCGACGACCAGCAGGGGCCGCTCGCTCGCCGTCAGGCCCGCCGCACGTACTTGAGGGTTCCCAGATAGCATTCGCGCACCTCGGCGTTGTCCCGGATCGCGGCGGGGGGTCCCCCGGCGATCACGGCGCCCTGGTGGAGCACGCTGATGTGGTGGGACAGGGAGAGGACGAAGCTCATGTCGTGCTCGATGACCACGATGGTGAGCGCCTCCGCGAGCCGCTGGACCAGCTCCCGCAGGCTCTCCAGCGGGCGGCCGCCCAGGCCGCTGGTCGGCTCGTCCATCAGGAGCAGGTCGGGCTCGCCGGCCAGGGCCACGCCGATCTCCAGGAGGCGGCGCTGGCCGTAGGACAGGTGCTTGGCCTCGACCCCCTCGCACCCGGCCAGGCCGATGAGGCGGATGACGGCGGCGGCCTTGTCCTCCGCCTCGCGGACGGCGCCGGCGGGCGTCCAGAGGTTGAAGCCGCGCTGCCGCATGGCGGGCACCGCCACCCGGACGTTCTCCAGGACGGTGTAGTCGTTGAAGAGGTTCAGGATCTGGAACGAGCGGCTCATCCCCAGGCGGGCCCGCCGGTCGGGGGACAGGCCCGTGATGTCCTGCCCGCGGTAGCGGATCTCGCCCCGATCCGGGGCCAGGACGCCGGTGAGGATGTTGAAGCAGGTGGTCTTGCCCGCCCCGTTGGGCCCGATGAGCGCCGAGACCCGCCTGGCCTGGAACTGCAGGTTCACATCATCCAGGACGACGTGGCCGCCGAAGGCCTTCCGCAGGCCGCGGGCCTCCAGGAGGGCGGCGGTCGCCTCGCCGGCGCTCATCGGGGCGCACCCTGCGCGGCGCCCTCGCCCCGGGCCGCATGGCGCTTCTCGGTGTCGCGGACGCCCGCCGGCTTCCTGGCCCGCTGCGTCAAGCCCAGGATGCCCTCGGGCAGGAACAGGATGATGGCCATGAACAGGAGCCCGTACAGCAGCATCCAGTGATCCGTCAGCGTGGAGAAGACGTCCCGCAGCACCAGGAAGACCGCGACGCCCAGGACGGGGCCGTAGAAGCTGGCGAACCCGCCGCCGACCAGGCACATGAGGACCACGTTGCCCGACTGGTGGAGGCTCATCGGCTCCGGGAACGCCCCGAACCGGGCCAGGCTGTAGAGCCCGCCCGCGAAGCCGGCGAAGGCGCAGCTCAGCGTGAAGACGGCCCACTTGTGGCGGGCGGTGTCGTACCCGAGCGCGGACGCCCGGCTCTCGCTCTGCTTGATGGCCTGGATGACCTGGCCGAAGGGGGAGCGGACGATGCGCCAGAGGACGACCGTCAGGACGACGAAGAGGGCGTAGACGAAATAGTAGAAGGCCAGGTTGTCGCGGAGCGGGATCTCGAAGAGCCCCGGGATGCCGACGGCGAGCCGGCTGATGCCGGTCAGCCCGTCCTCGCCTCCCGTCCAGGCGTCCAGGACGAAGACCGAGAACCAGAACATGGTCCCGAAGGCGATGGTCAGCAGCGCGAAGTAGATCCCGCGCTTCCGCGCCACGAACAGCGCCACCACGGCGCCGCAGAGGGCCGCGCCCAGCGTGCCGATGAGGAGCGGCAGCCAGAGCCCCCCGGTCCACCACTTCTGGCTCATGCCCAGGAAGTAGCCGCCCAGGCCGAAGAACGCGCCGTGGCCGAAGGCGGGGAGGCCGGTGTGCCCGAGCAGCAGGTTGTACCCCAGCGCGAAGATCGCCCAGATCATGACCTCGGTGCCCAGGTAGGTGTAGCCGCCGATCCAGGGGAGGAGGGCCGGCAGGACGAGGAACAGGGCGAACATGCCCAGCATGGGCGGCGGGGTCCACTCGGCCAGGAGTGATCGCATGTGCTAGAGCTCCAGCATGCTTTTCTGACCCATGAGTCCCCTCGGCCGCCACAGCAGGACGAGCGCCAGCAGCAGGTACATCACCAGGATCGACCCGCGCGGGACGACCAGGTTGGAGAGGCCGCTGGCCAGGCCCACCATGAGCCCGCCGAGGATGGCGCCCCAGAAGGAGCCGATCCCACCGATCACCACGACGATGAAGGCCGGCATCACGGCCTCGGCGCCGATGGTCGGCTTCAGGCTCCACATGGGGGCCGCGATGACGCCGGCGATGCCCGCCATGGACGTCCCGAGCGCGAACACCAGGTTCCGCACCCGGGCCAGGTCGATCCCCAGGGCGCGCACCATCTCGCTGTCGTGGGCGCCGGCCTTGACGATCGCGCCGTACGGCGTCCGCTCCAGGAACCACCATACGGCGCCCAGCAGGAGCACGGCGAGCACGGCCACCAGGACCCGGTACTTGGAGTAGAAGAAGACCCCGGCCTGGAACGGCCCCGCGACGAAGGCCGGGGCGGAGATGGTGTAGCCGCGCGAGCCCCACACGATGCGGATCAGCTCCTCGAACGCCAGGGCGGCCCCGAAGGTGAAGAGGAGGCCGAAGAGCGGGTCCCGGCCGTACGTGCGGCGCACGCCGAACTCCAGGATCAGCCCGATGAGCCCGACCCCCAGGGGCGCCAGCAGGAGCGCCGCCCACCAGCCCACGTGGGGCTGGAGCGCCAGGGCGAAGTAGCCGCCCAGCGCGAAGAGCGCGCCGTGGCTGAAGTTGATCACCTCCATGGTGCCCAGGATGAGCATGAAGCCCAGGGCGATCACGGCGTAGAGGAGGCCGAGGACGAGGCCGTTGAGCAGCTGCGTGATCAGCTCGGCAACCGGCGGCACGCGGAGGTCCTCACGCTGGACGGCGAGGGAGGGCGCTCCGCCGCCGCGCCGTGCGCGGCGCGGCGGCGGAGCCGGATGGCTACCCGCCGTAGACCGGGGTCTCGGCGAACGACTGCATCTTGCACTTGGAGATGCCCCGCGGCGGCGAGGCGACCTCGGGCGAGACCGCGGAGAGCATCTCGATCATGTCGTACTTGTCCTTCATCTCGCCGGCCTTCTTGGTGCGGGCCAGGTAGAGCATCTGCCCCACCAGGTGGTCCCACTCCCGGATGACCGACGGGTACTTCCGGAAGTTGTCCTTGATCACGTGCCCTTCCAGGGCCTTGATCACCTCGTGGCTCCTGGTCGTGCCGGCCCGCTGCACGGCGCGGAGCAGCTCCCGCGCGGCGAGGTACCCGTTGCAGGAGACGTTGTCGGGGACGGGGATCGGCGCGTCGGCCCAGCGCTTCCGGAAGCGCTCGGTGAACTCCTTCACGCCGGGCTCGCTCAGCGTGTAGTGCCAGGTGGTGCAGAAGTAGCCGAAGGACTTCTTCGGGCCCAGCGTCACCATGTCGGGGAAATCCTGCTGCGGGAAGACCCAGGCGGCGTCCCGCTCGGCGCCGAACTCGGCCGCCTGCTCCCGCAGGGCCGTCTGCTCGATGCCCGCCATGTTGGCGATCACCACCTGGGGCTTGACGCTCCGGATCCGGAGGAGCTGCGCGCTGAAGTCGCGCGCGCCCTGCGGGATGAACAGCTCGCCCAGCTCCTCCGCGCCCACCTTCTTCATGACCTCCCGGGTGACGGCCGTCGCGTTCTTTCCCCAGACGTAGTCGTGGGTCAGGAGGAACCACTTCTTGCCGAGTTGGTTGGCGACCAGCGGGCCGAGGGCGTTGGCGAACATCCAGTTGTTGGCGTCCCACGCGAAATTCACCCGCTGGCACTTCTCGTTGGTGACCGTGTCGGAGCTGGAGTTACTGTTGAAGTAGATGATCCCGTACCGCTGCGCGAGTTCGGACAGCGGGGCCGCCACGCCGCTGGAGAGGGCGCCCATCATGAAGTCGATCTTGTCCCGCTCGATGAGCCGCTGCGCCTTCCGCACGGCCACGGAGGCGTCGGTCTCGGTGTCCTCCCACTTGTGCTCGATGGGCCGGCCCAGCACGCCGCCGGTGGCGTTGAACTCCTCGATGGCCAGGATCATCCCGCGCCGCTCGGCCTGGCCGCTGTCGGCGAACGTGCCCGTGGCATCGCAGGTCAGGCCGATGAGGATCGGCTTCCGGCTCTGGGCCCGCGCCCACCGCCAGTTGCCGACGAAGCCCACCCCCACCCCGATGCCGGCAGCGCCCTTCAGGACCTGCCGCCGCGTCATCCCCTTGACGTGCGCCGATCGCTTGCGCATGGCACGACCCTCCTCTGCCACCCCAGGCCATTCACTGCGAGGCTGCCCCGAGCAGAACAACCCGAAAGGAGGAAAGATAGGAGGTCAGAGAACCGGCGCCGGCCGGCGCCGCGGCCGCGACCGGCCAGGGCAGGGCCGAACCGGGGGAAAGCACGCTCGGAATGGAAACTGGCGGGACGCTACCATCATGTCGGGTGGGGTGTCAAGGCCGATGGGGACCGGACGGGGCTGGGCGGCCGACGGGGGCAGGCCGTGTGCGGCGGGATGACAGCCATACCCGGAATACGGCTCGACGGAGCGGAGCCCGGCCGCGGCTGCAGTGCCGCTCAGGTCTCCGGAGGATACGCGAGGAGCCGGCGAAGGCGAGGTGCGGTCTCCTGGTCCTCCTTGAGTTCCAGGAGCGGGAGCAGTTCCTGCCAGACGAGGCCGTGATCGAGGCGCTGCCGCTGCCGGACGACGATCCCCTCGATGTCGATCCAGTCCTGGGGCCGGCCGGCGAATGCCTTGAAGATGATGAGGTCTTCGGCGCTGCAGGTCAGCAGGGAAGCGCCCTCTCCTATGAGAAAAGGCGAGGATCGGCTCACGGCCCGCTCCTCGAAGGGCATAGCCCCCAAGGCCACGTCGAGGGGAATCTCGTTGCGGCTGAGCAGCAGGAGGACGCGGTGGCGCAGGGCGAAATCGCGGGCGTCGGGGATGCGGGGCGTGAAGACCGACAGGAACTCGTCGACGTATTCCGGTTCCCGGCCGAACCCGCTGATCACAGTCAGATCGACGTCCTGCGTCAGCCGGGGCTCGCCCCAGCGCTGAAGGGCCAAGCCCCCGATGAAGCAGAAGCGAAGCCTCCTGGCCGCGCAGAACTCCTGGACCTCAAGGGCGGCAGCGAAGATGGGATTCACGGGGCGGGAGTGGGATGGAACAGCGCCTGCTGCTCGACAAGCCCCGACCAGTGGAGGCGTTTGGGGCTGAGACCGACGGTCGTCACGAGGGCCAGGAGCGCCTCGCTGGCCGCCAGCGCGCGGTCCTCCGTGAGGCGCGCTAGCTCCTCGCGACGGTTCGCGGCAAGGGCAGCCCCGGCATTCCGCCACTGCCGCAGCCACTCGCGCTGGACGCTAGGATCCGCGGACACGCATGCCTCCGTCTTCGACCAGCCGTACGGGCCCATGGTATACGGCCGCGACGCGATTCGCTAGCGCAGTTGCACCAGCTCGATCCGCACCTCGTCCGGCCCCTTGACGAAGGCGATGCGCATGCGCGGCGTCACGTCCCAGGGCTCCACCTCGATGGCCACGCCGCGGCCCCGCAGGGCGCTCACGGCCGCGTCCACATCGGCCACCCTGAGCGCGAAGTGGTTGAGGCCGAAATAGGGCGTGCCCGGCCGCGTCAGGTTCTCGTTCTCCCGGGCGCCGCGGACCAGGATCTGCGCCCCGCCCAGCCGCAGCGCGCTGGTCGGCATCCCGCGCAGCTCCTGGCGAGCAACCATCTCGGCGCCGATGCCCTCGACCAGCCAGCGCTCCGTCGCGGCCACGTCCGAGCTGAAGATGTGGACATGATCGAAGTGGTACTCCAGGGGCCTCGCCATGTACCGGTCTCCTTCGTCCCCTCGCCCGACGTACGTTGAACTGCCAGCGTCGACGCGAGACGGTAGCATTGATCTGAACGGAGGTTCAAGTGCTTTTGGCGCGGAAATCGGCGGGCGCCATGCTTCGCGGGTGAGGCGACAGCGGCGCAAGAGCGCGTCGCCCTGCGCGGAACCCGGGCGTTCCCGGCTTCGCGGCTGAGCTCCGCCGGGATGAACACGGCGGTTTCCGGACCGGCGTATCCCGTGCGTCTCGCGGCTGGCGGTCCTGCCTACAGGACGGTCGGGCGGTCGGGCAGCTCGTCCACGTTCTGGGCGTGCGCGGGAAAGTGCTGGGCCAGGAGCCGGGTCACCTCCCGGATGCCCTCGAGCGCGCCGGCCAGGAAACGGCGCGCGCGAAACGCCTCCTCCATGCGACGGCAGATGGCGTCCCACTCCGGCTGCGCGATGCGGTGCGCGATGCCGCGGTCGGCGACGACCTCGATATCGCGGTCGACGAGCTGGACGTAGAGCAGGACCCCGGTGTTCTCTTCGGTGTCCCACACGCGCAGCAAGGAGAACAGTTCCAGCGCGCGCTCGCGGGGCGCGAGACCGCGCAGGAGCGGCAGGAAGTCCAGGGCGCCTTCCACCACGAAGCGCACTTCGCCCCGGTGCTGGCGCTCCGACGCGGTGACCGCCTCCTCGATCTTGCGCAGCGTGTCGGGCGGGAACGCGCGGCGCACGATCCACGGCGCCGCCACGAGATGCCGTAGAGCCCGTTTGAGGCTCATCGCGGTCTCACCATCGGCCCGAGGCTCCCCCGCCGCCGAACGTGCCGCCGCCGCCGCTCCAGCCTCCCCCGCTCCGGCCTCCGCCCCAGCCGCCGCCCACGGGGTAGCCGCCGTACCAGCCGCTCCGCCGGAACCGCCCCGTTCCCGCCACGCCGCTCATCAGGCTCAGGAAGAGGGCGAGGATCCCGACCAGGATGGCGGCGACGAGAGAGCCGAGCATGATCCAGCCGCCCGCGGCGGCGATCGTGCCGATGATGCCGGAGCCGAGAAAGCGCCCGAAGATCGCCCGCAGGATGCCGCCGACGACGAAGACGAGCAGGAAGCCGATGATGAGCAGCTCCTGCACGCTCACCCCGGGGGAGCGCCCCGACGCCGCCCGACGCGGCGGCGGCAGCGGCTCGCCTTCCACGACCGACATGATGCGCATCACGCCGGATTCGAGTCCCCCGTAGAAATCGCCCTGCTTGAAGCGCGGGACGATGTGCTCTTCGATGATCCGCTTGGCGACGGCGTCGGGCAGCACCCCCTCGAGCCCGTATCCGACCTCGACCCGCAGCGCGCGGTCTCTCAGCGCGACGATCAGGATCGCACCGTCATCGATGCTCTTCCGCCCGACCTTCGCCTGCTCGGCGACGCGGATGCCGTACTGCTCGATCGTTTCGGGCGCCGTCGTCGGGACCATCAGCACGGCGAGCTGGCTTCCCTTGCGGGCTTCGAATTCGGCGAGCCGCTGCTCGAGTGCCGCCCGCTGCTCTGCCGTGAGCGTGCCGGTGAGATCGGTGACGCGCGCGTTCAGCGGCGGCACCGGCACCTGCGCCAGCGCGGCGAGGGCGAGGGCGAAGACGCAGAGCGCAAGAACGGGGAGCTGGTGGACGAGTCGCCGCGGCACGTGCCGCCGGGAGCCCACTTCTCCGGGAATGCCTGACGGCGCGCACCGGCGGAGCGTCATGCGCTACTTCGCGGGTTGCGGCGCAGGTGGCGTCGCGCCCGGCTGGCCGGGCTGGGGGCTCGGGGCGGAGCCCGGCGGAGGGCTCGGCCGCGTCTGCGTCGGCGCGCCCATGTTCCCGAAGTCCACGGTCGGCGCGCGCGAGATCTCGCGTTCCGCCTCCACGGTGAACTGTGGCCGCTCCGGCATGCCGAACACCTTCGCCGTGAGATTCGACGGGAACGAGCGCACCGTGACGTTGTAGTCCTGCACGGCCTTGATGTAGCGGTTGCGCGCCACGGTGATGCGGTTCTCGGTGCCTTCGAGCTGGGCCTGCAGCTCGCGGAAGTTCGCGTCGGACTTCAGCTGCGGATAGTTCTCGGCGACCACCAAGAGGCGGGACAGGGCGCCCGTCAATTCCGACTGCGCGGCCTGGAAGCGCGCGAAGGCCTGCGGGTCGTTGATCAGCTCGGGCGTGGCCTGGATGCCGCCGACCTTGGCGCGCGCATTCGTCACGCCGAGCAGCACGGCCTGCTCCTGCTGCGCGAAGGCTTTGACGGTGTTGACCAGGTTGGGGACGAGGTCCGCCCGGCGCTGGTACTGGTTGAGCACCTCCGCCCAGGCGCTCTTCACCTGCTCGTCCTGGGACTGCAGGGTGTTGTAGCCGCAGCCCGAAAGCCCGAGCGCGCTGACGAACACGACGACCGCTGCCAAGGATCTCGGCGTCATTGAGCTCTCCCGGATTCGTGGGCCCGTCTCCAGCCTCGGCCGGCGAGGCCGATGCCGTCCTCCCCGGCCGGCATTATACGCATTGCGCGCGCTCGGGTAAACTGCAGGGAGCGGCCC
>JBHGAX010000013.1:0-24565 GCA_041946635.1 Methylomirabilales bacterium (SeqCode) | reverse complement strand
GCGGGCATGTCCACGTAGAGGTAGATCTCCTCCTTTTCCCGGTGGTGGTCGTGCGGCGGCCAGCTGGTCCAGTTGCCGTCCTGGCTGAAGGTCACGCCGGCCAGCAGGCGCCCGGCCTGGACGTTCGCCTCGCCGATCAGCGTGTGGATGGTCCGGGCGTAGGGGGCGACGCCGGCCTGGGTGACCAGCCCGGGCGTTTCGCAGACCGCCTGGAAGGAGACGTGCTGCACGGGGTAGCGCTGGGAGACCGGCGCCGCGCACTCCGCCAGGTCGAAGGCGCCCTCCGCCTGGACGCGGCACGCCGTGTCGCGGGGGACGTAGAGGGCGTCGTACCGCCCCAGCCGGTAGCGGTGTCCCGCCGCCTCCACGGTTCCCGCGCCGCCCAGGCAGACGAGCCCCAGCTCCTCCTCGCCGGACGCGAAGCGCTCCTCGCCGCCCCCCGGCCCGAGCACGAGGCGGCCGTACCGGAGGTACTCCAGCCCGGTGTTGGCCTGGTGGATGATGCGCCGGCGCCCCTGCACGTCCTGCGTGCGGGGGAAGAGCCAGGCGTGGCTCATGCCGTCCTCCTGCCGCCGGATGCCCGGGCGCCGCCCTGCAGGCCCGCGCTGATCGCGGCGCCGCACCGGGTCACGGCCCGGATCTCCCGGGCGATGCCGCGGTCCTTGTCCAGGTAGGCGGGAAACGTGACGCTGGTGGCCGCCACCACCTCGCCCTCGCGGCCGCGCACCGGCGCGGCGACGCACATGAGGCCGCGGGTGATCTCCTCCCGATCCACCGCGTAGCCGCGCGCGGCCACCCCGCGCAGCTCCCGCTCCAGCCGGCGGGCGTCGGTGAGGGTGTGCGGCGTGAACGCGGGCAGGCGCGCGCCCAGCACCTGCCGGCGCTCGGCGTCCCCCGCCGCCGCCAGCAGGACCTTCCCCATGGCGGTGCAGTGCAGGGGGAAGCGCTTGCCGATCTCGGAGTAGAGCTTGAAGCCGAACGAGGAGGCGGACTCGATCTTGTCCAGGTACACGCCCGCGCGGCCGCTCCGCACGCCGAGGTGGCAGGTGTGCCCCGTCTCCGCGTGCAGCTGCAGGAGGTGCGGCCGGATGTAGCGGCGCAGGTCGAAGTGGGACGTGACCTCGGCGCCCAGGACGCAGAGCTTCAGGTCGCCGAAGTAGCGGCCCGCCTCCGGGTCGAAGCGCAGGTAGCCGGTCTCCAGGAGGGACTTGAGCACCCGGTGGGCGCTGGCCTTGGGCAGCCGCGTCCGCTGCACCACCTCCGAGTAGGACAGGCCGGTCTCCTGGTGGGAGACGACCTCCTCCAGGATGCGGAACACCTTGGCCACCGTGCTCATGCCCAGCCCCGGGGGTGCGGGAACCGCGGTTCCGGATATGGAACTCGGTTCAGGATGCGGAGAGTACGTACGCCAGGCGGCCGTCGCCTGTCAACGACAATCTTTGTCGCGCGCGCCGCCGGGGGCGGGCCCGCGAAGAGACGGTTGACAGGCAGGGCGATTTATGGAATACCTTGGGTCGCAGTCTCCCATACTGTGAGATGGAGCCGAAGCCGTGAGCAGCCGGACGCACACCCACCAGTCGCTGGAGCGCGGGCTGCGGGTCATCGAGGCCACCGCCCGCATGGGCGGCACCGCCACCCTGGCCGAGATCAGCCGCAGGACCGCCCTGCCCCGCAGCACGGCCCACCACCTGCTGCGCGCCCTCGTGGACTTCGGCTACCTCGTGCAGGACGGGGATGCGCGCCCCTACCGGCTGGCCCCCAAGCTCTTCCGGCTGACCGGGCGCACCTGGAGCCCGGAGCAGCTGGCGGAGGTCGCCCGCCCCTGCCTGGAGGACCTCAGCCGGCGGACGGGCGAGGGCACCAGCCTGGCCATGCTGCGGAGCGGCGTCGTGACCATCGTGGCCAAGTGCGATCCGCTGGATCCCGTGCGGGTGGTGCAGGAGGTGGGCACGGCGCGGCCCATCCACTGCACTGCCGTGGGCAAGGCGCTCTCGGCCTGGCTGCCCGAGGCGGAGCTGGAGGCGGTCCTCGCCCGCACGACCTTCGAGCGCAAGACGCCGCGGACCCTCCCGACGCCCGCGGCCTTCCGGCAGGAGCTGGCCCGCATCCGCGCCACCGGCTTCGCCGTGGACAACGAGGAGCACATCCGCGGCATCCGCTGCATCGCCGCGCCCGTCCGCGACCACTCCGGGGAGGTGCGGGCGGCGCTCTGCGTGGTCGGCCCGAAGAGCCGGCTGCCGCACCGCCGCCTGCTGCAGATCCGCCGGCCGCTGGGCGCGGCGGCGGCCGCCCTCTCGGCGCAGCTCGGCTACGGCTCGGCGGAGGACGGCGACGGCCAGATGGCGGCGAGCCGGAGGGCCGTCCCGAAGGAGAAGGGAGTCCGCACCTCACCCACGCGCCGCAGGGAGTCCCCACGGCACCCAGGAAAGGAGCACGTCAATGCGTAGCGCGACACGGACCCTGCTCTGGCTGGCGGTACTCCTGCTGGCGACGGCCCTGGTCGGCACGACGGCCGACGCCGGCACCCACGTCCTGAAGTTCAACCACGTGCTGGGCGCGAAAGAGCCGTATCACCAGGGATTCCTGAACTGGGCCAAGGCCGTCCAGGACAAGACCAAGGGCGGCCTGCAGGTGCAGGTCTTCCACAGCGCCCAGCTGGGCGTGGAGGAAGACATCATCGAGCAGATCCGGGCGGGCGCGAACATCGGGCAGAACACCGACTCCGCGCGCATGGGCAACTACGTGCCCGGCATCGCCATCATGAACGGCCCCTACTTCGCCGAGAACCTGGACGAGGTCGGCAAGCTGCTGAAGTCGCCCACGATCCGCGGGTTCCTCGACGAGCTGGCCAGCAGGCACGGCCTGAAGGTCCTCTCGTTCAGCTGGGTGCAGGGCTACCGGCACTTCTTCACCAACAAGCCCATCCGCACCCCCGAGGACCTGAAGGGGCTCCGCATCCGCACCCCGCCGGCCCCCATCTGGCAGGAGTCGGTGCGCGCCCTGGGCGCCACGCCGGTGGCCATGGCCTTCGGCGACATGTACCCGGCGCTCCAGCAGAAGGCCATGGACGGCGTCGAGCTGGTCTACAACAACATCCCGGCGGGACGCTTCTACGAGGTGCTGAAGTACGTGAGCGAGACGCGGCACATCATGCTGGTGAACTTCGAGGTGGTCAGCGCGAAGTGGTTCGGCGCGCTGCCGGCCGACTTCCAGAAGATCCTGGTCGAGGAGTGCGACAAGGCGGGGATCGAGACCTCCCGGCTCATCATGGACAAGCTGGAGAAGGAGGTCAAGCAGGACCTCGTGCAGAAGCGCGGGATGGTGGTCACGGACAACGTGAACCTCGCCGCCTTCAAGAAGGCGGGCGAGAAAGCCTATGAGGTCCTGAAGATCGCCGACGTCAAGAACAAGGTCTTCCAGGAGATCGGCAAGAAGTAGCCGGCGCGGGGCGCCCCGGTCCCGGCCGTCCCCCTGGGGCGGCACCCGGCGCGGCGCCGCCGGGACAGTCTCGGGGCGCCCCGGCCTGCGTGGAGCACGGGCGGATGATGCGGTTCTACGAGCGGCTCTGCAAGCACGAGATGCGCATCGCCCAGGTATCCCTGGCGGTGCTGTCGGTCCTGGTGCTCGTGGCGGCGATCGGGCGCACGCTGCACCACCCCCTGAACTGGGCCATGGACGCGGCCACGTTCCTGTTCGCCTGGACGGTGTTTCTCGGCGCGGACGCCGCCATGCGGCTGGACCGGCTGTTCTGCATCGAGATCGTCACCGCGAAGCTGCCCGGCAAGGCGCGGTTGGCTCTGCAGCTGGTCAACTACGCCATCATCGTGGTGTTCCTGGTGGGCATGATCGGCTACGGCACCTGGCTGTCCTACACGACCCGCCTGCGGACCTTCCAGGGAATCCCGGGCTTCAGCTACACCTGGGTGACCCTCAGCGTGCCCGCGGGCTGCGCGCTCATGCTGACCACCGCGCTCCTGAAGATGCGGGCCTGCGTCCGCGCCATGGCGACCGGGGAAGCCGTCGAGGCGCGCGGCGAGGCGGTCAGCGGGGAGATCATCTGAGCAGGGGCCCCGCGGTCCTGCCGGGCGGGGAGGCCGACACGTGACGCTGGTGGTGATCCTGTTCTTCCTCTTCATGCTCATGGGCATGCCGGTCGCGTTCGCCTTCGGCATTTCGGGCGTGGCCTTCTTCCTGATGCAGCCGACGCTGCCCCTGACCATGCCCGTGCAGCTCGTGCTCTCCCAGACGCAGAACTTCCTGCTGCTGGCGATCCCGCTCTTCGTGCTCGCCGGGAACCTGCTGAACGAGACCGGCATCACCGAGCGCGTCATGCGGCTGGCCTCCGTGCTGACCGGACACATGCGGGCCGGCCGGGCCCAGAGCAACATGGTCCTGGCCGCTTCCCTGGGGGGGATCACCAGCTCGGCCATCGGCGACGCGGCCATGCTCTCCCGCGTGCTGGGGCCGGGCATGGTGGAGAAGGGGTACTCGCCGGGATTCTCGGCGGCGGTCATCGGCTGCAGCTCGCTGATCACCACCATGATCCCCCCCGGCATCGGCCTGGTCCTGTACGGGACCATCGCGGAGGTGTCCATCGGACGCCTGTTCGCGGCGGGGATGGTCCCGGGGATCGTGATGACCGTGTTCCTGATGGCGGCGGTGAGCCTGCGGGCCAGGCAGAAGGGCTATCTTCCCGAGCGCGACGAGCGCGCGTCGCTGGGGGAGATCGCGAAGACCTTCGTGGACTGCATCTGGGCGTTCCTCTTCCCCGTCATCCTCATCGCCGGACTGCGCTTCGGCTTGTTCACGCCATCGGAGGCCGGCGCCTTCGCCTGCGCCTACGCCATCGCGGTCGGCGCCGTGGCCTACAAGCAGTTCTCCTGGAAGAAGCTCCTCCGGACGCTGGAGAGCACCGTCGTCGACATCGGGATGGTCATGCTGCTCATCGCGCTGTCGGCGACCTTCAGCTACGGCATCGTCTGGGACCAGATCCCGCAGCAGCTGGCCGCGTTCATGCTGGGGATTTCCGAGACGCCCTGGGTGGTGATGCTCATCATCATCGCCTTCCTGCTGTTCGCCGGGACGTTCATGGACTCCACGGTGCTGATCCTGATGCTGACCTCGATCCTCACGCCCGTGGCCGACCAGCTGAAGATCGACCTGGTGCACTTCGGGATCATCATGGTGCTGACGCTGACCATCGGGCTCCTCACGCCGCCCGAGGGAGCCGTGCTCTACATCGTCTGCACCATCTTCAAGTGCTCGCTCTGGGACTTCGTCAGGGAGGGCTGGCTGCTCATGGCCGCGATCGTGGTGGTCGTCCTCCTGGTGATCTTCTGGCCCGACGTGGCGCTCTGGCTCCCCAACCTGACCTTCGGAGCCGACTGACTCCCCGTCTCCCGTGCGGCTCGTCAGTCCATCAGCGCGCCGCCGTTGATGTCCAGGGTGGCGCCGGTGATGAAGCCCGCCTCCCCCGAGGCGAGGAACGCCACCGCGGCGGCCACCTCCTCGGGAAGGCCGAGCCGTCCCAGCGGGATGGACCGGATGATCTGCTGTCGCCGCTCCTCCGACCACTGGGCGCTCATCTCCGTGGCGATGGCGTGGGGCGCCACGGCGTTCACCGTGATCCCGTGCGGCGCCAGCTCCCGGGCGAGCGTCTTGGTCAGGTTCACCATCCCGGCCTTGGAGGGGCCGTACCCGGGCGCGGAGGTGATGTCGCCCAGCCGCGCGGCGATGGAGGCCACGTTCACGATGCGGCCGCCCCCGCGCCCCAGCATCCAGGGCACGGCGTGCTTGCAGCAGTTGAAGGTTCCCTTGAGGTTCACCGCCAGGACCGCGTCCCAGTCCTGCTCGGTCACCGTCTGCAGGGTGCCCCGCCGGATGATGCCCGCGTTGTTCACCAGGACGTCGATGCCGCCGTGCGCGCGCGCGACCCGCGCCATCAACCCCTCCACGTCCTTGTAGCTCGAGACGTCCGCGCCCTCGGCCCCCGCGCGCCCTCCCGCGGCGCGGATCCCGTTCGCCGCCCCCTCGGCCGCTGCCGCGTCCACGTCCACCACGACCACGACGTCGCCCCGCGCCGCCAGCCGCTCGGCCACCGCCTTGCCGATGCCGCGTCCGGCGCCCGTCACCACTGCGACCCGATCCTGCGCCATGGCCATCCCCCGCGTCCCGCGTTGCTCCGGTCGGCGCGGCGCCCTGCCGCGCCCCGCGCCTCCACCCCGTCGTGCGTGCCCCGGGCCGGCGCGTCCGGCCCTCACCGCCCGCGCGGCGCGCGCGCCGCCGGTACGCCGTGCGGCCCCTCCCCGGTCAGCGTTCACCGGCCTCGTCCGCCGCACCCCGGATCTCATCCTGGGGGAGGGGAAGCTCCCGGCGCCTCGCCCAGCGCCTCCAGGATGCCGCGCAGGTAACCGATGCTCCGGCCCGCGATGGTCTGCGGGTCCGGATCGAACTCGAACACCTCCACCGAGACGTAGTCGCGATACCTGGCGGCGCGCAGGCGCTGCAGGACGGGCGTGAACGCCAGGCGGCCGAAGCCCGGGCCCCGCCCGCTCACGTCGTTGACGTGCACGTGGGCCAGGCGGCCGGACGCCAGCGCGGCGTCCAGCTCGGCCACGGCGGAGCCGTCGCTCTCGGCGCTGCGGCAGTCCACCATGAGCCGGAAGGCGGGATGATCGATCTCGCGCACCAGGCGGTCCGCCTGTGCCACCGTGTTGATGAAGTTGGTGACCTGCCGGGTCAGCGGCTCGATGCAGTACACCACGCCGCGCTCCTGGGCGGCGGGCAGGCAGGCTTCGAAGGTCTCCCGGGCGCGGCGCCAGGCTTCCTCGAAGTCCCCGCCCTGGGGGACCGAGCGCTGGTCGGGCGAGCCATGGATCAGCACCCTGCCGCCCAGGTCGGCGCACAGGTGGATCAGCTCCCGCATGTGCGCCTGCGTCCGGGCGCGCACCGCGGCATCCGGGCCGTTGATGCTCAGCCCCTCGGGCTTCACCAGCAGCCAGTGCAGGCCGGCGATCGCGATGCCGTGCTGCTCGGCCGCGCGGCGGATCTCGCGGCGCCGGGCGGCGGAGATGGCCGCGGGCGCATCGGCCAGGGTGAAGGGGGCGATCTCCACGCCGTCGTAGCCCAGCTCCGCGGCGTAGGCCACGGCGCGCTCCACCGGCCAGCCCCGGAAGACCTCGTTGCAGATGGCCAGCTTCACGCCAGGCGCTCCAGCCAGCGCTTCTCGATCCGGGCCAGCGCGTCGCGCTGCGCCCCGCCCAGGTGCTCGGCGGCGGGGAGCCGCAGCAGCTCGCGGACCCGTTCCGCGGCCCGCTGCGTCAGCCCCTTGCCGCCGGCCGCGGCCCAGAACCCGTGGCGCTCGCGGTTCATGAGGCGGCTGTCCATCAGCTCCTCGCGAAAGAACCGGTGGGTGTGCGCGCTGCCCAGGTAGTCGGCCGCGTGGGCCAGCTCCGCGACGGTGGGCAGCGCCAGGCGCTCGTCATCCACGCGGATGCCCCGCCAGGTGCGGAGGATCGCGGCGGCGATCTCGTTGTCGATCACCGCCTGCTCGGGGCAGAGCGCCAGGGTGGACTCCAGGTTGCCGATGCCCCAGATCAGGTTCACGCCGCCCAGCGCGTGCAGCGTGCCCAGCAGCGTCTTCTCGTGCGCGGCCTGGGCATCCGCCAGCTTGGACTCCGTGCTCATCCAGGAGGCCGTCGGCAGGCCGTGCAGGCGCCCCAGCGCCGCGCCGCCTGCGCCCAGGAGGGCGCCCTCCGGCGCGCCGGTCAGCGTCTCGGCGAAGGCCATGTCGAAGGTGTGCGAGAAGCCCAGGTTGAAGACGACCGGGCGGCCCGGCTCCAGGAGCTCGGCGATCACGATGCCGCTCAGGGCCTCGGCATTGGCCAGGGCCAGCGTGCCGGCCAGCGTCACCGGCCCCGTGGCGCCGGCGATCACCTCGGAGTTGACCATGAGCGGGATGCCGTGCCCGGACGAGACGCGGAATACCTCCAGCGCCGAGCCGGACCACTGCAGCGGGCTCACGATGGTGAAGCCGAGGCTCAGGATGGGATGCTCCCGGAGGCTCCTGCCCTCCAGGAGCACCTCCGCCATCTCCAGGATGGCCTCGATCCCCCGCGGCGTGAAGATGACCGGCCGCAGGTGCTTCCGCGTGTGCTCGGCCATGGCCCGGAAGCCGACGAAGTCGCGGGTGGCCGGCGGGTAGTCGCCCAGGCTGGTGCCCACGATGGCGTGCAGGTGGGGCAGCTGGTGGGCCACCCGGCAGAACTCGACGTAGGTCTCGCGGGACAGCTCCTGCCGCCGGCCCTCCCGCTGGTAGAACATGGCGTTCCCCGACCAGAAGAGCGGCGCGCCGCCGCAGGCCACCTCGACGACCTGGCCGCCCAGGCTCGCAAAGCGCACCGTGCGCGGCGCCAGCGCCAGCGCCCGCTGCACCAGCTCGGGCGGGAGCCGGAGGATGGACGGCTCCCCTTCCCGCGCGCCGGCGTCCAGGAGGAGGCCGCGCGTCTCCGCGTGGGTGATCTTGACGCCGACCTGGGCGAGGATCTCCAGGCTGGCCGCGTGGATCTTGGACGCGTCCGCCCCGCTGAGGGGAATGCCGTGAGCGATCATGGGTGGTCTCCGACGTTTACTTGCGTCGCCAGAGGGCCGCGAGCTTTTCCTGGGCCCGGCGGCCCACGGCGGTGGGCCCGAGGATGGACAGCAGGACGAAGGCGAAGAGGATGAAAGCGATGGGGCGGGTGAAGAAGGGGCTGGGGTCGCCCCCGGTGAGGACCAGCCCGCGCCGCACGTTGTCCTCGGCCATGGGGCCGAGGATGAAGCCCAGGACGAACGGGCCGACCGGGTAGCCCAGCTCCTGCATGAGCACCCCGATGAGGCCGAAGGCGAACATGACATAGATGTCGAAGAGCCGTCCGGACAGCGCGTAGGAGCCCGTGACGCAGACGACGAACACGGCCGGCATGAGGACGTCGCGCGGGATCATCAGCAGCCGCACCATCTGCCGGACCCAGAGCAGGCTGAGCACGAAGACCGCCAGCGTGGAGAGCATGGAGATGGCGATGATCTGCCCCACGACCTCGGGCTGCTCGGACACCAGCAGGGGGCCGGGCCGCAGGTTGTGGATCGTCATCGCGGCGAGCAGCACCGCGGCCGGGGCGCTCCCCGGGACGGCGAGGGTGAGGGTCGGGATGATGTCTCCGCCGATGCAGGCGTTGTCGCCTGTCTCCGCCGCGATCAGGCCCTCCACCGCGCCGTGGCCGAACTGCTCGGGCGTCTTGCTCCCGCGCTTGGCCGTGAAGTAGGACAGCCAGGCGGCGGTGTCGCTCCCCACGCCCGGCACGATCCCGATGATGAGCCCGATGAAGGAGGAGCGCAGGATGATCCAGCGGTGCTTCAGGACCTCACGAAAGCGGGGCACCACCCGATCTACCCGCGTCTGGATCACCATGCGCTCGCGCTTGCGGATGGCGTTCAGCACCTCGGGGACGCCGTAGGCGCCGATGAGCACGGGGATGAGCGAGAAGCCGCCCGACAGCTCGGTGTAGCCGAAGGTGAACCGCGGCACCGCGTGGATGCCGTCGTCGCCCACGGTGTTGAGCAGCAGGCCGAGGAAACCCGCGATCCACCCCTTGATCGGATCGTCCGGGGCGCACAGGCTCCCCGCGATCACCACCCCGAAGACGGCCAGCCAGAAGAACTCCCAGGTGCCGAAGCGGAGGGCGACGGCGCCCAGCACGGGCGTGAACAACGCCAGGCAGACGAACCCGATGAGCGTCCCGAGCGTCGAGGCGGTGACCGAGAGGCCGATGGCCTGTGCCGCGCGGCCTTGCAGCGCGAGGGGATAGCCGTCCAGGCAGACGGCAGCCTGCGCGGGCGTGCCCGGGATGTTCACGAGGATCGCGGAGCGGCTGCCCCCGGTCACCGAGCCGACGTACGCGCCGAGCACCACGGCGATGGCCTTTTCCGGCGCCAGCGAAAAGGTGAGGCCGGTCAGCAGGCTGAGAGCCGTGGTGGTCGTCAGGCCGGGCATCATGCCGAACAGGATGCCGGCCTGGCTTCCGATGAACACGTACAGCAGGGTCACCGGATCGAGGAAGACCCGGCCCAGCCCGTACAGGATGTTCAGGACGTCCATGGCTTACCCGGTGCTCAGGGGAAGACGATGCCGAAGAGCTTCATAATGACGTACGCGAAGGCTGCGATGATGGCGGCGGCGACGAGGCCGGGCCGGAGACCCGTGCGGAACTCGCGCCCCCGGAAGCCGGCGCTGAACACCAGGATCAGCCCTGCGGACGCCAGCAGGAACGGGATCTTGCCCAGCAGGAACAGATAGGCCAGGATGACCGCCACGGACGCGAGGAAGCGCGCCGCGCCCCAGGCGGCCAGGGCCTCGCGCACGCCGGGGCCCTGCACCGCCGCCCGCGCCTTCAGCCATCCCCGCAAGCCGCGGTACCCCACCGCCAGGCTGCAGCCCCCCAGGCAGCCGGCCATGCAGAGCGCGAAGATGCCGGGGGAGGTATACCACCGCCAGTCCGGGGCGGTGAACCGCATGCGGAGGGAGCCAACCAGGAAGGCCAGGCTGACGCCAAGCAGGAGGAGCGCGCCCAGGAGGTCCTTCAGGTCGGAGCGTTCTGAAGCCGGAGGAGGGGCGATCCCCTCCTCCGGCGGGAGAGGCTCGGCCACTTACGGCCTCGGGATCTTGAGGTCGGCCGGATTCTTCGTGGCCTGGCCCGCCTCGAACATGATCCAGGCTTCCTTCCGCGCCAGCCGCTCCACCAGCTCGTCGGCCGCCTTGCCGGACAGGGCGATCGGGATGCCGCCCTTGGTCACCGCGTAGTCCTTCACGGCCTTCAGCGCAGCGGCTTTCTGGAAGGCCTCCTCGTACGCGGCCAGCACGCTGTTGGGCAGATCCTTCGGCGCCATCAGGCCGAAGTAGGAGCCGTAGTCCTCCCACTTGGGGAGCGCCTTGGCCAGCGGCTGGATCGTGCCGTATCCCTCGATGGCCAGCGGGCCCTTGCTGGAGACGGCCAGCGCGCGAAGCTTCCCGCTGCGCAGCATCTCCGCGACCTCGAGGGAGAGCTGGGGCACCATCTCGGCTTCGCCCCCCACCACCGCCACCACGGCCGGCGCGCCGCCCGCGTAGGGCACGTGGCGGTACGTGATGCCGGCCACCGTCTTGAACTGCTCCATGAAGTAGTAGCCCGAGCTGCCCACGCCCGCGGTGGCGACCGTCACGGCGCCCGGCCGGGCCTTCATGGCGGCGAGCAGGTCCTCCACCGTCTTGTACGGCGAGTCGGCCTTCACCGCGATGACGTTGGGCGTGTACATGGGCAGGAAGTAGGTCCAGTCGCGGTGCGTCTGCTCCATGCGCCCGAGCAGCGCGTAGCTCACGAACCCGGCGGTCGCGTTGGCCGTGAGCGTGTAGCCGTCGTGCGGCCGCTCCCACACCTCCTTCGTGCCGATGGCGCCGGCGCCACCGGGGGTGTTCACGATCACCATGCGCTGCCCCAGGATCTGCTCCATCTGCCCGGCGATCATGCGGCCGGTCGTGTCCGAGGCCCCGCCCGCCGGCCAGGGCACGATCACCGTGATGGGCCGCGTGGGCTTCCACGCCTGGGCCTGCGCATCCAGCGTAACGGCGGCCAGCGCGAGGGCGGCGAGCGCGAGAACGACACCGAGCTTTCTCATCCCTGGTCTCCTTCAGAACGAGCGGAAGACGGTGCACCGGCGCGAATGAGCCGGCGACACGGGTATCAAAAAGCCCGGGCCTTGTCAATGCACCCGTGCGGCCCGGCTGCCGGTCGCTCGCACCCCGCCGGGCGTCGGGAATCCTGATATCCGCCGGGGCACCCCGGCTTTCGCCTTGACGGCCCCGGCGGCGGGTGTTAGCGTCCCGCCCCGGTCCGGCGAAGCCGCAGCAGCGCCCCTGGAGGAGGCAATGCTCGGCCGTGCGGCAGAGGCGTTTGCCGGCCGCCCCGTCCTCCAGGGCTCGCCGTCGCCCGCGCCGGCCACCCGAGCGCCGGTGCAAGGCAGGATGCCACCGTAGCGGTATCGTCGCGGTTGCAGAGAGCGAGGGAGGGGCGAAGGAGGCAGGGGATGAACGCGGCAGTGCTCCTGATCGTGGCGGCAGTCTTCTTCTTCCTGGCCTACAGGTTCTACGCCCGGTACATCGCGGGGGTGTTCGGCGAGAGCGACAAGAACGTCACGCCGGCGGTGGCCGCCAAGGACGACGTGGACTACGTGCCGACCAAGCCGCTGGTCCTGTTCGGCCACCACTTCGCCAGCATCGCGGGCGGCGGGCCGATCATCGGGCCCACGGTCGCCCTCCTGTTCGGCTACATGCCGGTGTGGCTGTGGGCGGTGTTCGGCTCCATCTTCATCGGCGCGGTCCACGACTTCACCACCCTGTTCGCCAGCATCCGGGAGCGCGGGAAGTCCATCTCGGAGATCGCCCGGTCGACCCTCGGGAACACCGGGTTCTTCCTGTTCATCAGCTTCACCATCCTCGTGCTCCTGACCGTGACGTCGGCCTTCCTGGGCCTGACCGCCACCGCCCTGACGTCCCTCCTGCCCCTGGACGTCCTGAAGCTGGACGCCACGCAGACCATCGTCAAGACCGTCGTGGTGGGCGGCGTCGCCCGGGGCCAGATCGGCGGCATCGCCTCCACCTCGGTGATCATCATCACGCTCTGCGCGCCGGTGATCGGGTACCTCGTCTACCGGCGGGGCATCAACGTGTACCTGGCGGCAGCCATCGCCATCGTCGTGTGCGTGGTTTCGGTCGAGGTCGGCATGAGCTATCCGGTGGGCTTCAGCCCGACCACCTGGATGGTCATCCTATCCTTCTACACCGTGCTGGCGGCCGGCATCCCGGTCTGGATCATTCTGCAGCCCCGGGACTTCACCAACTCCTTCCTGCTGTACGCCGGCATCGTGGCCCTGTTCATCGCCGGCATCGCCGCCGGCTTCCAGGGCGCGACCTTCACCGCGCCGGCCATGAACGTCGCGCAGGGCAGCGCGAAGCTCGGCGCCGTCTGGCCCTTCCTGTTCATCACGGTGGCCTGCGGCGCCATCTCTGGCTTCCACAGCCTGGTGGCGGGCGGCACCACCTCGAAGCAGCTCTCCCGCGAGTCGCACGCCAAGGGGGTCGCCTACGGCGGGATGCTGTTCGAGGGCCTGCTCGCCATCGGCGTCGTGACCGCCGTCGGGTGCGGCATGGTGTTTCAGGATTACCTGAACATCGTCTTCCCGACGACGCCCGGCGCCCGGTCCAACCCCATCCTGGCCTTCGCGGTCGGCGCCGGCGGCCTGCTGGACAAGGGGCTGGGCATCTCGCCGGTCTACGGGACCATCTTCGGGATTTTGCTGGTCGAGGGCTTCGTGGTGACCACGCTGGACACCGCGGTGCGGCTGAACCGGTACCTGTTCGAGGAGCTGTGGCAGGTCCTGTTCACCAACGTGCCCAAGGTCCTCAGGACGTACCTGTTCAACTCCGTGCTCTGCGTCGTGCTGATGTTCCTGCTCGCCTACTACAACGCCTTCCTGGTGATCTGGCCCGTCTTCGGCTCGGCCAACCAGCTGCTGGCCTCGCTGGCCCTGATCGCGGTGTCCGTCTGGCTGGCCAGCCGGCAGAAGCCCAGCATGTTCACGGTCATCCCGGCGATCTTCATGATGGCGACGACCCTCTACTCGCTCTACAGCCTGCTGGTGAACCAGTACCTGCCCAAGCAGAACTACGCCCTGGCCGTGGTGTCGCTGTTGCTGATCGTGCTCGCGCTCGGCGTGATCGGCCTGGCGGTCAAGAAGTGGAGCCAGCTCAAGAACGGGCGGCAGCCCCTGGCCCATCCGGCGTAGCGGGGCGAGGGTGGGGGGCAACGGGCGGGGCGCGGCCTCGCCCGTTGCCGTCTGGCGCTATGCCGCCCGCCCCGTGTCCGCGGCCTCCAGCCCCGCCGCGTAGCACTCCCAGCAGACGGCCTCGGCGTTGGCGGGATCGTCCTCGCCCCCCCGCTCCAGCGGGCGCCTGGCCACGGCCAGCCAGCCCTCGGGGGCCAGGCGTCCGTGGTTCCACCACACCAGGGGCCGGCCGCACCGGCCCGCGTGGCCGTGGCCCGGCCGCTGGCACTCGCAGCGGCCCCCCGCCACGTCGTAGCGCTGCCGCAGGGTCAGGCGAGAGAACGACATGCGTCACCGACCGGCCTGAAGAGGGTTGGCAGGAGCAGCAGGGCCGCCAGGAGGACGGGCAGGGATTCGCCTGCCGGAAGCTCGGCCGCGGCGTCCCGGCCGCGCGCCGCGCGGGCGAACGCGCCCTCCGGGCCGGCGCCGAGGCAGACGACGTACCCGCGATCGATGAGGTGGGCCAGCAGGCTGGCGCCGACGAGCGCATCCTGCGCCTGTCCGGGCCAGCCTCGCCGGGAGACTTCCTCCGCCGCCAACGGTCCGTGGCCGCGGAGGACCAGCAGTACGGTGCGGGGGCTGCCCATGTGCGCCTCGGCGGTGGAAGAAGGCCGTCGACGAGTGCTGATCCGGCGGCGCCCTGGGGCCTGCCCTCGCCGTATTTTCTTCCAGTAACGGCGGGCTGTCCAGCCCCGGTGGCCCGGCCCGGTTGCACCGGAGGACCGCCTCCCGGTAGAATGCCGCCCTCACGGCAGCCCGCGGGGGCGGCGCCGCCCCGTGACCCGCTGGACGGAAGGACGAGGACCATGACCGTCGCCACCTGCTCGGAGCTGAACCCCGCGCCCCGCCTCCTCATGGGGCCGGGCCCGGTCAATGCCGATCCCCGCGTCCTGCGGGCCATGTCGGCCCCGCTGCTCGGGCAGTTCGATCCCCAGTTCCGCGAGTACATGCAGGAGACCATGGCGCTCTACCGCGAGGTCTTCGAGACGCGCAACGCGTGGACGCTGGTGGTGGACGGGACCGCTCGGTCCGCCATCGAGGCCGCCATGGTGAGCGCGGTGGTGCCCGGTGAGCGCGTCCTGGTGGCCTGCTTCGGCCGCTTCGGGCAGCTCCAGATCGAGATCGCCCGGCGCGCGGGGGCGGACGTGCGGGTGCTGGAGGCGCCCTGGGGAGCCGTCTTCACCCCGGCGCAGATCGAGGCGGCCCTGCAGCAGCACCGGCCCCGCCTCCTCGCCATCTGCCAGGGCGAGACCTCCACGACCATGCTCCAGCCCCTGGCCGAGCTGGGACCCGTTTGCCGGCGGCACGGCGTGCTGCTGCAGGTGGACGCCACCGCCTCGCTGGGCGGCGTGCCCCTCCCGGCCGACGCCTGGGACCTGGACTGCGTCACGGCGGGCCTGCAGAAGTGCCTGGCCGGGCCGCCGGGCGCCGCGCCGCTCACCCTGTCGGACCGGATGGCGGCCCGCATCGTCCGCCGGCGGCACGTGGAGGAGGGGCTCCGCCCCCCGGACTACCGCGTCCCGGACACCCCGATGATCCGCTCCAACTACTTCGACCTCGCCATGGTCCTGGACTACTGGGGCCCCCCGGGCATCAACCACCACACCGAGGCCACCAGCATGCTCTACGCGGCCCGGGAGTCGGCGCGCATCTTCCTGGCCGAGGGCGCCAAGGCCGTGTTCGCGAGGCACGCGCTGGCGGGGCGGGCCCTGGCCGCGGGTGTGGAGGCGCTGGGCCTCTCGCTCTTCGGCGATCCGGCCCACCGCCTCCCGCACATCGCCGGCGTCTGCATTCCCGCCGGCGTGGACGGCGAGCGGGTGCGGGCGGCCATGCTGCACCGCTTCGGCGTGGAGATCGGCGGCGCCTTCGGGCCGCTCAAGGGCCGGATCTGGCGCATCGGGACGATGGGGTACAACGCGCGCCAGGACGCCGTGCTGGTCACCCTGGCCGCGCTGGAGGCCGCCCTGGCCGCCGAGGGGCTCCGCCCTCCGCGGGGCGCGGGCGTGGACGCCGCCGCCGGGGTCTACACCGCGGCGGAGCACACCCCGTAGTCCCATAGTGGAGCGTGGTTTGGTAGTCGTCTTCGCCCCCGCTTCCCCGTCTCCGCGTCTCTCCGCGCAGAGTCCGTAGTCCCGTGGTCCTGTGGTCCTTCTCACCCCCGTGTCCCCGTTTCCCCTCCAAGGCCCGGCCGCATCGCGCCTTGACCGCCTCCGCCTCATGGGCATAATCGAAGTGTATGGCCACGACGACGGCCTCGGCATCTGCACCCGTCCCTGCCGCCGCGCCGCGCCCCGTCCTCCGGGTGGCCGACGCCATGGCGTTCATCGTGGGCACCGTCGTGGGCGCGGGGATCTTCCGGACCCCCTCCCTGGTGGCGAGCCACGCCGGGAGCGAGGCGGCCGTCCTGGCGGCCTGGGTGCTCGGCGGCCTGCTGTCCCTCGTCGGGGCGCTCTGTTACGCTGAGCTGGCCACCGCCTATCCCGACGCCGGCGGCGACTATCACTTCCTCCGGCGCGCCTTCGGCCCGCGCACCGCCTTCCTCTTCGCCTGGGCCCGCCTGGCCGTCATCCAGACCGGCTCCATCGCCCTCCTGGCCTTCATCGTGGGCGACTACGCGGCGCGCTTGCTCAGCCTGGGCCCGAATTCCTCGGCCCTGCACGCCGCCGTGGTGGTGATGCTGCTCACGGCCCTGAACGTGGCCGGCGTCCGGCCCGGCAGCGCCGCACAGAACCTCCTGACCACCGGCGTGGTGCTGGGGCTGCTCGGCCTGGTGGGGGTCGGCCTCACCCTGGCCGAGCCGGGCGGCGAGCCGGCAGCCCTCGGCCCGCTGCCCTCCCCGGACTCCCCGGCGTTCGGGCTCAGCATGGTCTTCGTGCTGCTCACCTACGGGGGCTGGAACGAGGCCGCCTACGTCTCCGCCGAGGTGCAGACGCCCCGCCGGAACCTGGTGCGCGCGCTCACCTGGAGCATCCTGGTGGTGACCGGCCTGTACCTCCTGGTCAACTCGGCCTACCTGCGCGGGCTGGGACTGGCCAGCCTGGCCGGCTCGCCCACCGTCGCGGCCGACCTGGTGGAGCGCGCGGTGGGCCCCGCGGGCGGCAGCCTCGTCAGCGCCCTCATCGTCCTGGCGGCGGTCACGTCCATGAACGCCACCATCTTCACGGGCGCCCGCACGGCCTACGCGCTGGGCCGGGACTTCCCGCCGCTGGGCTTCCTCGGCCGCTGGCGATCCGGCAGCGAGACCCCGGTGAACGCGCTCCTGGTGCAGGGCGGCATCGCCCTGGCGCTCACGCTGTTCGGCGGGCAGACGCGCATGGGCTTCGAGACCATGGTGGAGTACACGGCGCCCGTCTTCTGGCTCTTCCTCCTCCTCGCCGGGATCTCGCTCTTCATCCTCCGGCGCACGGAGCCGGCCGCGGCCGCCTTCCGGGTGCCCCTGTATCCGCTGACGCCGCTCTGCTTCTGCTGCACCAGCGTCTACCTGCTGTATGCCAGCCTGGTCTACACCGGGGTGGGCGCGCTCGTGGGGGTGGGGGTGCTGGCGGTCGGCGGGCTCATCCTGGCCGCGGCCTCCCGGTGACGGCGGCAGGCCGCCCGGGCCATCGCAGAGAGGAGTGGACGCATGACGCGCAGTCGGGTCCTCGGCAGCGTGCTGGTGTGCGTGAGCCTGTTGTTCGCAGGGGGTGCCGGGCTGGCCCAGGACCCGGCGGGGACCAAGGAGTACGCCCCCGTCGAGGGCCAGCAGGGCAAGGACGTGATCTGGCTGCCCTCGGCGCTCACCGTGGTCAACAAGATGCTCGACCTGGCCGGCGTGACGCCCCGGGACTACGTGATCGACCTGGGGTCCGGGGACGGCCGGCTGGTCATCACCGCCGCCAAGCGCGGGGCCCGGGCCCTCGGGATCGAGTACAACCCGGACCTGGTGGAGCTGTCCAGGCGCCACGCGGCCCGCGAAGGGGTGAGCGAGCGCGCCCGCTTCGTGAAGGCCGACATCTTCGAGAGCGACTTCTCGCAGGCCACGGTGATCACCATGTTCCTGCTGCCGGAGCTGAACCTGAAGCTGCGCCCGCAGCTCTTGCAGCTCGCGCCCGGCACCCGGATCGTGTCCAACACCTTCACCATGGGGGACTGGGAGGCCGACGAGACGGCGGTGGCGGAGCAGGAGTGCACCACGTACTGCACGGCCCTGCTCTGGATCGTGCCGGCCAGGGTGGGCGGGGCGTGGAAGCTGTCCGGCGGCGAGCTGACGCTGCGGCAGACCTACCAGACGGTCTCGGGGCAGATGAGCGCGAGCGGCAGGCGGGTGCCCCTGGCCAAGGGCCGCCTGCGGGGGAGCGAGATCGCCTTCACGGTGGGCGGCGCCGAATACACCGGCCGGGTCGAGGGGAAGACCATGCGCGGGACGGTGAAGCAAGGCGGCCGCACGAGCCCCTGGAGCGCGACCCGCCTCGAGTAGGCGAGACGGCCGCGCCCGTCCGCCGGGGCGATCGGGCGGACGGGCGCGGGGACCCGGCAGGACCCTCGGGCGCTCAGCCCAGCTTTTCCCAGTAGGCCTCCGGCATGTCCATGGCCAGCTTCAGGCCGCCGTCCGAGCCGGCGAAGAGCGGGTCCTTCACCGTCATGATCCGGCAGTGTCCCAGCTCCTTCAGCCCCTGGCCCAGGTGCTCCACGATGCCCCGGATCTGGCTGCCGCCGCCCGCCACCACGATGTTCTTCTTCACCCGCGCCTGGAACTCCGCGTCGAAGCGGGCGATCATGGTGGAGGCCGTGTCGATGATGGCCGGCATGATGCTCTCGCAGGCCTGGCGCACCTCGGCGGTGATGTCCAGGGTGACCGGCTTGCCGTTCACCGGCAGCTCCACCGCGACCTTGTCCGGCGGCTCGCCCACGAAGCTGTACTGCTCCTTGATCTGGCGCACCATGTTCGGCGTGAAGCGCGCCTCCGGGCACTTCTTGGCCAGGGCGCTGTCCAGCTGGTCGTCCACGTAGTCGCCGGCCGTGAGGATGGTCTTCTGGTCGCTCTCGTCCGGGATGGCGCCGTGCATGATGCAGAAGTCCACGGTGCCCGCGCCGATGTCGATGATGAGCGCGTTCTCCAGGAGATCCAGGCCGTAGGCCACGGCGAACGGCTCCGACACCACCATGAGGGAGTGGACGTACTCGCGCACGGCCTTGCGGATGGCCAGCTTGTTGGTCTTCAGCGTGTCCGCCGGGACCCCGACGATGGCGTGGATCCGCGTGCCCGCCGCCGGCGCCGCGAGCTGGATCAGGTGCCGGATCAGCTCGCGCACCGCCTCCTCGTTGCGCTCGATGCCCTCCTTGATCACCCCGCGCTCCAGCGGCCGGAAGAGGTCCAGGGACAGCCGGTGCTCCAGCGCATCCGCGCCGAAGAGCACCGTCTTGCCGAGGACCTTGCTGGAGATGAAGTCGCGCGGCCACCCGACGTAGCTCTCCGTCCAGGCGCGCGTGCCGTTGCTCGCCGAGATGGAGCTGCGCGAGGTGCCGAGATCGATGCCCACGTACAGCGTGCCCTTCCCCGCATCCTGATTCACGAGACGCCGCTCCTCTTTGAGGGTGTGCCGAGGTATCGGAGGATCCCCAGCTGGATGGACTGGGCGATGGCCTCCCGGTAGGTCGCCTCCTGCAGGCGGTCCTCCGCTTCGGGGTTGCTGAGACAGGCTACCTCCACCAGCACCCCCGGCATCTCCACGCCGAGCAGTACCAGGAAAGGCGCGCGCTTGACCCCGTGGTCCACGACGTCCGCCTTGCGCTTCCGCAGGCCCTGGAAGAGGCTGTCTTGCACGGCCCGGGCCAGGCGCCGGGACTCCTGGTACTTGAGCTGGTTGGCGATCTCCTTGATGACCTCCGCGTACTCGCTGTAGCTGTAGTCCGAGCCGTCGTTCACCTCGGCGGCCAGGGCCAGCGTCTGGCTGTCCTGGCTGGGGCCGAAGTAGTAGGTCTCCACGATGTCCAGCGGCTTGAAGGGCAGCGCGTTCACGTGGATGGAGACGAAGAGATCGGCCCTGCTCTCGTTGGTCAGGTCCACCCGGCTCTTCAGCGAGAGGTCGCGGTCCTCCTCGCGCGTGAGCAGGATGCGGTAGTCGGTGTCCCGCTCCAGCGCGGCCTTGAGCCGCCGGGCGATGTCCAGGGTGATGCCCTTCTCCGCCGTGCCGCCCTTGCCCACCGCCCCGTGCGCCGACCCGCCGTGCCCGGGGTCGATCATGATGGTCTTCACGCCCAGGCCGAACACCTTGCGCAGCTCCAGGCGCCGCCCCTTGGTGAGGCTCTGGTACTCGGCGACGTCCGAGGCGGCGGGCGGCGCCTCCTCGCGCTCCCGGCCCGCGGCCGCCGGGACCGCGGGCTCGGCCGGGACGGTCCGGGCCGCGCCGGGCTGCGGCGCCGACGCGGCCGGGGCGGAGTCCCCGGGGAACGGGTCCAGGGGAATGGCGGAGCCCAGGAGCAGGAGGCCCAGGAGGACCGCGGACAGCGCCCCGGGCCTGAGCGGGAAGCGACGCGCCCGGCGAAAGGCCGGGCGGGTGCCCAGGATCACGAGGTTCTGCTCGTAGACGCCTTGGAGGAGGCGGCTCCGAATCTTCTCCCGCGGCAGGAATCGTCTCATGGCTGCTTGGACGCCGGCAGAGTTTCCGGGCGCGCAGTGCGGGCGAGGCGGTACGCTAACCAACGGCACCCCGATTGTCAAGCCGGGCGCTGTGCGGGCCGCGTGCCGGTACGCGGCAGCGATCAACTGCGGGGCGCGGGGAAGCGGATGACGGCCCGCCGAATTTTCGCTATCCTACCCGCACGCGGGGAGCCCGCGACGCCGCGCGGGACGGCGGGAGCCGGAGGAGGCCATGGCCCGGGGGGCGCTGCGGAAGGTGGCAGGGGTGGCCTTGCTGGGCGGCGCGCTGGCCGCCGTCCTGCTGCTGGGGGCGCTCTACCTGGCCCTCCAGTCGCCCGCGGTGCTGGGCTGGCTGGCCCGGGCCGCCGGGTACGACCTGGCCGTCCAGCGGATCGCGCTCTCGCCGCGCCTCGCCGCCTCCCTGACCAACCTGCGCCTGGCCCGCCTGCGGGACGACGCCCTCCTGCTCACCGCGGCCGCCCTGAAGGCCGCGAGCCCCCTGGGGATGCTCCTGCGGGGCGAGCTCGACAGCCTGGAGCTCGAGAGCCCGCGGTTCACCTACCGGGTGGAGGCCGGCCCCGGCCCCGCCGCCGGGAGCGGCGGACCGGACCTCGCCGCGCTGGGCCGGCTGCGGCGCATCCGCCGGCTGGACATCACCAACGGCCAGGTGGACATCACCTTCGCGGGGACGCCCGGCCAGGTCCGCCTGACGGCCGCGAATCTGCGCATCCGGGAGCTCACCGCGGCCGCGGGGGGGAGCCTGAGCTTCGAGGCTCGCGTCGCCGTGCGGCTGCCCGCGCGCGGACTCCAGGCGGACGGCAGGCTGGCCGGGACGCTGCGGCTCACCGGGCTGCGGCCGCGGCCGGCCGGGCAGGGTCGGCTGGAGCTGCGCCTGGATGCCGGCGCCTACGGCAGCGGCCCGCAGGCCGTGTCGCTGGGCGGCCTCCGCCTGGCGGCCCAGGTGCAGTACGACGGCCGGACCGACGCGCTCAGCCTCACGGGGCTCGAGGGCGAGAGCCGCGAGCTGGGGAGCATCCAGGGGGCGGGCCAGGCCAGCCTGCGGGGCGACCGCCCGTGGAGCGCGCGCCTGTCGGTGGCCCGCATGGAGTTCGCGCGGCTCCTCCCGCTGATCCGGCCGTTCCTGCCCGCCGGCTACCGGGGCTGGAGCCTCCAGGGCACCGGGGCCGTGGAGACCGAGCTGCAGGGCACCTACCCGGCCGGCGGGCCGGCCTTCCGGGGCCAGCTGGCGCTCTCCTTCGCGGACGGGGGCTTCAGCTCGCCCGACGGCTCGCGCGCCGCCCAGGGGCTGCGCGGCCGGCTGGTCCTGAAGCTGGAGTACGCGCCCGCGGAGGACCGGCTGGCCTTCCGCCTCGAGGCCGAGGGGCGCGACGGCGAGGTCCTGTGGGGCACGTACTACGGCGGGCTGGCGGGGCCGACCGCCGCGCTGGCCGGCGAGGGGGCGCTCTGGCCGGGCGCCCGCCGCGGCGAGGTCCGGGGCACCCTGGACCTGCTGCAGACCGGCGAGTACCGGTTCAGCGCGGGGGGCGAGCCGGGCGACTGGTGGCTCAGGCTGGACGTGGCGAACCTCTCCCACGCCCGCCTCCTGCAGACCCCCCTGGGCGAGTACCTGCAGGCCCGGTCGCCCCGGCTCCACGGCCTCACGCTGACCGGCACCTCGTCCCTCCAGGCCGCCGTCCGGCGGCAGGCGGGCCGCACCACCATCGCGGGCACCTACCGCATGGCCGACACCACGCTCACCGCCCCGGCCCTGCCGCTCACGGTCCGGGACGTGGGGGTGGAGCTGCCGTTCGATCTGTCGTACCCCGCCGGGAGCCCGGCCGCGGGCGCGGGCGGGCCGGCCGGCCGCATCCGCGTGGCGGCCCTGCGGCGCGCGCGGCTGGCCTTCGAGGGGCTGCAGATTCCGGTACGCGTGGCCGGCAACGCCCTGGAGGTGCCGGAGACCATCTCGCTGCCGTTCTTCGGCGGCACCCTCCACCTCTACGGGGCGCGGGTGGATGACCTGCTCTTCCCCGGCCGCTACCAGCTCGGCGTCCTCGCCGAGAACGTGGACCTGGGCCGGCTGACCCGCGAGCTGGCGGGAGTGGAGGTCCCGGGCGTGGCGAATGCGGACCTGGGCTACATGACCTACCAGGGCGATCGGCTGACCTCCGGCGGGCGGGCCGTGGTCCTGGTCTTCGGCGGGGCCATCGAGATCACCGACTTCTTCGCCGAGAACCTGGCCTCGCCCGCGCGGCGCCTGGGCGGGAACCTCGCCTTCCGCCGGATCAGCCTGGAGGAGGTCACGCGACGGGTCGCCATCGGCAAGATGACCGGCATCGTCCAGGGCGCGCTCCGGGATTTCGTGATGGAGTACGGGCAGCCGGCCAGCTTCGTCCTGGAGCTGGAGTCGGTGCCGACCCGGGGCGTCCCGCAGCGGATCAGCATGGACGCCATCCAGAGCATCTCCATCCTGGGCACGGGCGCGGACAGCGGCCTCAGCCGGGGCGTGGCCCGCCTGTTCCGCGAGTACCCTTACAGCCGGATCGGCCTGCGGTGCGTGCTGCGAAACGACCAGTTCACGGTGCGCGGCACCATCCACGAGGGCGGAAAGGAATACCTGGTCCGGCGGGGGTGGCTGCGCGGCGTGGACGTGGTGAACCAGAACCCGGACAACGTCATCAGCTTTCGGGACATGCAGGAGCGGCTGCGGCGCCTGGCCCGGCCCCCCGCGGCAAGCCCCGACGGCATTCGGGTCGACTGAGCCGCGCCGGGCGGCGGCCGCCCCTCGGCCCTTCACCTGCAGGAGGTGGCGATGAGGCGAAAGCTGGCGTGTCTGGCGGTCTTCTTCCTGGTGTCCTGCGTCACGGTCAACATCTACTTCCCGGCAGCCGCCATCCAGCGGGCCGCGGACGAGATCGTGGACGACGTCCGGAAGACGCCCGAGGCCCCCTCCGGGCCGGCGCCCGCGACGCCGAAGGACCGGAGCAGCCTTCTGCCCCCGTTCCGTGCCGCGGTCCTGGGACCGGCGGTCGCCGAGGCCGGCGGCATGGACCTGAACGTCTCCACCCCGGCCATTCGCAACCTGAAGGCCGCCATGGCAGGCCGCTTCCCGCAGCTCCAGCCCCTCTACGGCAAGGGGGCCATCGGCGAGACGAACACCGGCCTGCTGGCGGTCCGCGACACCGCCGCGCTCTCCTTGAAGGAGAAGGCCGACGTGAACCGGCTGGTCGAGCAGGAGAACGCCGACCGGCAGGCCCTCTACGCGGAGATCGTCCGCGCCAACAACCTGGATCCCCGCAACCTGGGCGAGGTGCAGCGGCTGTTCGCCAACAGCTGGCGGGACAAGTCCGCGCCGGGCTGGTGGATCCAGCTCGACACCGGCCAGTGGGCCAGGAAGTAGGCGGCGCGCCCGCCTGCCGCTGTTCCATCCGCAACAGCCTGCGCCATTTCGCGGGTACTTTCGTCTGGGGCCCCCGGTAAGTCTTGCCCTCCCGCACGTTTTGTCAGGTCGCACCTCGACCCGTGCCCGGCATTCTCGCCTCCCTCGCATGGCGCCGGCCGCCTGGTATACCGATTGCCAGTTGGCACGCCTACGGGACGCCCGCCCGAGGTCGAGGAGGCGATGCCATGGTCGTGGAGCGCTTGGGCCCGCCGTGCCCGGTGCGGCGGCTGGCACGCGGGATCTACCGGTACGAGGCGCGGCTCAGCGGCGCTCCGGACGCGCGGTGGAGCCAGGTCTTCAGGCGCAGGCTGCGCCCCGCCGTGGCGTGGGTGGTCGGCGATCGCGTCATCTTCGAGGCGCGCGGCGAGGAGTTCCCCGACTGGCTGGCCCGGCTGGATGCCGGCCTGCGCGCGGCCAATGAGCTGGGCCGGGGCGCGGAGGGCCGCAACGGCGAGCGGGCCGCGTGAGGCGCCGCGCGCCCGGAGCCGGCCGCGCGGCCCCGCCCCGGCTCGGCCGGCGGCTCGCGGTGGCCCTGCTCCTCCTCGTGCTTTCCGCCGGCTGCTCCTCGGCGGCGGGGCAGGCCACCCCCGGCAGGGCGGAGCCCGCGGCGG
>JBHGAX010000129.1:0-10224 GCA_041946635.1 Methylomirabilales bacterium (SeqCode) | reverse complement strand
GCCGGTGCGCCCGCGGCGGGCGGCACCGATCTTGCCTCGCACGAAAGGGGCGGTGCGCGCGCAGAAGACCGCGGAAGGAGCGCCTGCATGAGCGCGAACCAGAAGGCAGTGCTCCAGCCGCCCCAGCAGCAGGGGCGGCAGCCGGGCCTCGAGGCCGAGATGCGGCCCCGCCCGCGCAGCGAGGACCCCACACAGCCCGCGGGCGGCAAGCTGCGGGGGAAGGCGGCCCTGATCACCGGCGGCGACAGCGGCATCGGCCGCGCCGTGGCCATCGCGTTCGCCCGCGAGGGGGCGGACGTGGCCGTGGCCTACCTGAACGAGCATCGCGACGCCGAGGAGACAGCCCGGCGCATCCGGGAGCTGGGGCGGCGCTGCCTCCGCCTGGCGGGCGACGCGGGCGCCGAGGCGTTCTGCCGCGAGGCGGTGGCGCGGACGGTGCGGGAGCTCGGCCGCCTCGACATCCTGGTGAACAACGCGGCCGAGCAGCACGTGCAGGAGCGGCTGGAGGACATCACGGCCGAGCAGCTCGAGCGGACGTTCCGCACCAACATCTTCTCGTACTTCTTCATGGCCAAGGCGGCGCTGCCGCACCTGCCCGACGGCGGCGCCATCATCAACACCACCTCGGTCACGGCGTACCGCGGGAATCCCAAGCTGATGGACTACTCGGCCACCAAGGGCGCCATCGTGGCCTTCACCCGCTCGCTGGCCAAGAACCTGGTGCAGCGGAAGATCCGGGTGAACGGGGTCGCGCCCGGGCCGGTCTGGACGCCGCTCATCCCGGCGAGCTTCTCGGAGGAGCACGTCTCCGAGTTCGGCGGCCACGTGCCCATGCAGCGGCCCGGGCAGCCCGAGGAGATCGCCCCGAGCTACGTCTTCCTGGCCTCGGACGACGCGTCCTACATGACGGGGCAGATCCTGCACCCGAACGGCGGCGAGGTGGTGAATGGCTGAGGCGGCTCCCGCGACGCCGCGGGGGCCAGCCTCCTGACCGGCGGGCGCGCCCGCGCTGCACTCGCAGCCGCGGGCAGCGCGGCCGAGCGGCATGTGACACTCGCGCTGACGCGGCTGCCTCGACGAGGCGCCCGGCGCGGGGCGCCACCCCCGGCCGCGGGCTGTCTCGAGCAGCTGTCGAGTCGTCCGCTGGCGGACGAGGAGGGAGGAGTATGCGGAAGCGGATCGTCTCGGGAGTCGTGATGCTCTCGCTGGTCGGCGGCATGGCCGTCTCGGGCTGCTCGACCGTCGAGCAGAATCCCAAGACCGCGCTGGGCGCTGGCGTGGGGGCGGCGGGCGGCGCGGTGGTGGGCGGGCTGGCGGGGCGGGGCGCCACGGGCGCCGTGGTGGGCGGGCTGCTCGGCGCGCTGGCCGGCGGCGCCGTCGGACAGTACCTGGACCGCCGGGACAAGGACCGCACCCAGGCGGCCGCGGACGTGAGCTACAACCCGGCGCAGGGCACCCTCGTGGACGTCACCCAGGTGCAGGCGCAGCCCGCCCAGGTGCAGCCGGGCGGGTCGGTGAACCTGCAGGCCACCTACACCGTCCTCACGCCGGATCCGAACCAGACGGTGACGGTGCAGGAGACGCGCGAGGTGCGCTACAACGGGCAGGTGGTGGCCAACACGTCGGGCACGTTCAGCCGCCCCAACGGCACGTTCACCAGCACGCTGCCGATCACGCTCCCGCCCACCGCCGGGCGGGGCACCTACCAGGTCACCACGGTCGTCGCCATGGGCGACAAGCGCGACCAGGGCACGGCGACGTTCGTGGTGCAGTAACCCGCGCACGCGGCGAACGCCCAGCGGCATCCGGCGTCTCCGGATGCCGCTTCTTTGTGCGGGCCGCCGGAGGAGGAGCCATGTTACGCAGGCTGAGCATGCTGGAGGGATTCACGATCGCCGCCACGGACGGGGACATCGGCCGCGTGGCGGATGCCTACTTCGACGACCAGTCGTGGACGGTCCGCCACCTGGTGGTGGACACGGGCGGCTGGCTCTCCGGACGGCAGGTGCTGATCTCGCCCCTCTCGCTGACCGCCGTGGACTGGGAGCACGACCGCCTCCACGCGCACCTCACCCGGGCGCAGGTGGAGGGCAGTCCCTCCATCGACACCGACAAGCCCATCTCGCGCCAGCACGAGATGGACTACTACGGCTACTACGGCATGCCCTACTACTGGACGGGGCCGTACCGCTGGGGGGCGTGGGCCACGCCGCTCGACTACGGCACCGCGCCGGGTGTCGCGGCGAATCCCGAGGCCGCCGAGATCCGGCAGGCCGTGGTGACCGGCGAGCGCGAGCCGGGCGACGCGCACCTGCGGAGCGCGCGCACCGTGCGGGGCTACGCCATCCGGGCGACCGACGGGGACGTCGGCCACGTGGAGGACTTCCTGCTGGACGACCGGGACTGGGCCCTCCGCTACCTCGTCGTGGACACGCGGAACTGGCTCCCCGGCAAACACGTCCTCGTCTCGCCCGAGTGGATCGATCGCATCAGCTGGCCCGAGTCCGCCGTCCACGTCAACATGCTGCGCGAGACGATCCGGAGCAGTCCCGAGTTCGATCCGGCCACGCCGCCGGAGCGCGCCTACGAGGCGAGCCTGTACGACTACTACGGCCGCCCCCGGTACTGGGAGCGGGAGCGCGACCGGGCCGCGTAGCTCCGAAGGACGCGCCGCGCCGGCTCGCTGCCGCGCAAGAAAAACGGGGAACCCGGATCGGGTTCCCCGTTCGCGTCGCCGGGGCGGGCTAGTCGGACTTGTTGTTGGTGATGTCGATCACCTCGAGCCAGGTCACGAGGTTCTGCCCCCCGCGCTGCTCGAACTCCCCGCGCACCCGCGCGCCCGTCTGCAGGGCGCCGCGGATCTTCACCGAATCGGGGACCATCAGGACGCTGCCGTCGCGGAGCGTGACGATCGTCCCGCCGGCGGCCGGCTCCCACTGCAGGACCGAGTTCGCCTCCTGCAGGTTGTGCAGGAAGAAGGTCCGGCCGGTGTCCCCGTACGCCGGCGGCAGCGCCGTGGTCGTGGTGGTCGTCGTGGTGGTGGTCGCCGTACTGCCCGGCTGGAAGCTGGTCTGCTCCCGGCTCGGCTGGAGGCCGGAGGTCTTCACCTCCACGACGCGGTTGAACTGGTCCAGCGGCATGAGCACGTAGATGGGCCGGTCGCCGCTCGTGGAGATCTGGCTGAAGCTCTTCAGCTTGTCGGACGGCACCAGCAGCATCACGTGGTCCCGGTGGAACTCGGACCAGGTCAGCCGGTCCGCGCCCATGGCAGGGCCGCTCTGCGTCGTGGTGGTCGTGGTGGTCGTGGTGCTGGTCTGCTCGCGGGACGGCGCGGCGCCGCTCGCCGTCTGCCCGGTCGACTGCAGCTTGCTGACGTCGGCCACCTGGCGGAACTTGTCGTAGGGGATCACGACCAGGATCTCCCGGTCGCTGCCGGCCGCCTGGCTCACGCTGCCCATCTGGTCGTACGGGACGAGCAGGATGGCCTTGTTCTCGAAGGCCGGCGGGAGGGCCGAGGCGCTGCCGGACGCGCCCGGGCTGGACGCGGACGTGCTCTGCTCGGTGGTGGTCGTGGTGCTGGTCGAGCCCGTCCCGCTCTGCGCCATCATCCCCGTGGAGCCCGTCGCGGACCCGGAGGGGAGGCTCGGGCTCGCGGCCGCCGAGGACTGCGTGGTGGTCGCGGACTCGGACGTCTGGACGCTCGTCTGCTCGCGGGAGGGCGCCGCGCTCGTGGAGATGTCCGGCGCCGAGGCCGCGGCCGGCCCCGAGAGCTTCTGATCGATCGCCGCCACGTCCGCGACGCGCGAGAACTGCTCGAACGGCATCACGATCATGACGTCCTTCCGCAGGTCCTGCGCGTTCGCCAGCTCGCGCTGGATATCGTCCAGCCGATCGGCGGGCACCAGGATCATGACGTGCCTGCCGTCCTGGGAAAACCCCGCGTACGGCTTGAGCGGGTCCGCCCCCATGGCGGGCGCGGCCGCCAGCATGAGGGACAGCACGGATGCGAGTGCTGCACGCATGGTGACTCTACCTCCTTGTGTTCCCATGGGCTGCCTGCAGGTTGATCCAGGGCCTCGCCGGGCGCGGCGAGCCGATTGCGACGCCGGCGCGGCAGGCGCGCGCCCGCGCAGCGTTGCCCTGTCGGAAAAAGCATCTCGTGTGCCAGGCGTCCGGCGCGCGGCGCCCCCACCCATCGATGGGGGGCCCCGCGCGCGGACGCCGGCCGTCGGCGCTGCAAGCGCGCCCGCCGCCGGGCCTTAGGCGCCCGGGCGAAGCGCCGTCCCGCCACGCGCGGTCCAGGACCCGCCGGCGCCTCGAGGGGCCTGCGGACGCCCCGAGGGGAAATTCTTACACGCAGCGGGGCTCGCCCGCTCCGGTCAAGGCCGCGGGGCCGGCGGGGCAAGCCGGCATCCTTTCTCGCTTCCTGCCCGCCCCCGGCGCGGCACCCGCGGTCGGCACTCGCCTTGCCTGCATGTAAAGGCGAGCATCCGCGCGCCTAGGCGCGCGCACTGGACCCCGCGAAGCCGCTACGGAAGGGAACACGGGGACCGAAGGTCGGCGCGGAGGTCGAGCGGCAGAAGGCCCGGTAACACCGGGCAGCGGAAGAAGAAGAGGAGAGCGAAATGCTGTCGTACGCGCTCGCATTTCTGATCGTCGGGCTGATCGCCGGCGCGCTGGGGCTGACCGGCGTGGCGGCCGTGGCCGGCCAGATCGCCTGGATCCTGCTCATCATCGGCATCGTGCTGCTGATCGTCCATGCGGTGCGCGGGCGCGTGCCGCCCGCGGCGTGACGGGGGGCACCCATGACCAGGCTGTGGGGAGCCCTCCTCTCCGCGCTCCTGCTCGCCGGATGCGCGGCCGCCCCGGCCGGCGACGGCCCGGTGGCCCGGCCCCAGCCGCCCGCCGGCGGCTCGGTGCCGACGGCCGCGCAGGGGCAGGTGGATCCGCGGCACGTCGAGCGGCTGAGGCGGCTGCTGCCGCCCCTGCTCGCCGCCATGAACACGCCCAAGTCCACGTCGGACGTGAAGGTGGGGATCATGACGGACCGCTCCATCAACGCGGCCAACGCCGGGGGCGGCCGGTTCTACGTCACCCTGGGCCTGCTGGAGCAGGCCAGCGACGAGCAGCTCCTGGCGGTCCTGGCCCACGAGGTCGCGCACGAGGACCTGGGTCACGTGGCCAAGGCCCAGGCCCTGGGGGCCGGCATCAACATCGCCGGCGCCCTGCTGGGAAGCCTCTTTCCCGGGACCCAGGCCATCACCCCCATCGCGGGGACGCTGGTGGCCCGCGCGTACAGCCGCTCGGAGGAGTACGCGGCGGACGCCCACGCCGTCACCCTGTTGACCCGGGTGCGCCACCCCGCGCCCGCCCAGACCATCATCCGGGCGCTGGAGTGGATCCGCCAGCAGTCGGGCCCCGGCGGAGGCGGCTTCCTCTCGACCCACCCGGGCACCGAGGAGCGCATCCAGCGCCTGCGGCGCCTGGCGTAACGCGGACGGCGGGGGGCGCGGCCGCGACCTCCCGCCGTCCTGGCGAGGCAGGACCGCGGCCGTCTGCGGCCCGCCCCCGGCGCGGTCCGCCGCGCCGGGGGCGGAGGGAAGGAGAACGCATCATGGCGATGCCGGCGATGCGACGGGAGGAGGTGCCCGAGCCGCAGCGCGCGCTGGCGGCCGGGGCCTGGCCGGTGTCCTGGAGCGGCGCCTGGGCCGGCGCCCTGGCGGCGGTGGCCGTCACGCTGGTCGCGGGGCTCATCGGGCTGGCGGTGGGCGCGCACCAGGTGAGCCAGGGGGACGTGCCCACCTTCCGCCAGGCGAACTTCTGGAGCCTGGCGTGGAGCGTGGCCGGCGCCTTCTTTGCCTTCGTGGCGGGCGGCTGGGTCGCCGGGAAGATCTGCGGCGCCGCGCGGAGCGAGGTCTGCGCCCTGCACGGCGCCATCGCCTGGCTGGTGGCCGTGCCGCTCCTCCTGCTGCTCATGACCAGCGGGGCGGCGGCGTACCTGGGCAGCTGGTACGGCGGCCTCGCCTGGATCGCGGACGCCGCGGCGGCCGGCGCCCGATCGGCGGAGGAGCTGGCGCGCGCCGTGCGGAACGCCGCGCTGGGAGGGGTGACCGCCCTGCTCCTGGGGCTGGCGGGCGCCGTGGTGGGCGGCTGGCTGGCCTCCGGCGAGCCGATGTCGATTCGCTACCGGCGCGCGGACTCCGCGTAGCGGGTGCGCATTCAGGAAGGAGGGTTGGAACCGTGGCGCTCATCCTGCTGTGGCTGCTCGGGCTGCCGCTCAGCGTCGTGATCCTGCTCTGGCTGCTGGGCATCGGCGTCTGAGCCGAAGCCCCGCAAGGCGACTTGCGGCTTGACAGGGCCCGCCCTCCGGGCGATACTCACTCCGCTTCACACATGAGCGAGAGCGGGGCCGGGGGTCGCGCAGGGCACGGCGACGTCCCGGCATTCGGGGGCGATGAACGCCCTGGTTCCTGCGAGGGGATCAGGGCGTTGCTGTTTTCTGGGCGAAGGGTGGAGGCCATGCCAGAACGCATCCTGATCGCCGATGACGACGAGGCGACGCGCCAGGGGCTTCGGGACCTGCTGACCCGGGAGGGCTTCCGGGTGGAGGAAGCGGGCGACGGCGAGGCGGCGCTGGAGAAGGCGCGGAGCTTTCGCCCGGCCGTGGTCATCGCCGACCTCATCATGCCCCGCATGGGCGGCGTCGAGCTGACCAAGATCCTGCAGGACGACCTGCCGTTCGCGGCCATCGTGCTCCTCACCGGCCAGGGGAGCATCGAGACGGCGGTGCAGGCCATGAAGGCCGGCGCGTACGACTACCTGACGAAGCCGGTGGACGTGCGCCACCTGACCCTCATCCTGGACAAGGCGCTCGAGCGCGCGAAGATCGCGCGCGAGGTGGCGCTGCTCCGCCGGCAGCTGGACACGGGCGAGAGCCACGGCCTGCTGGGCCGGAGCGCGGCCATGCGCGACGTGCTGCGCCAGGTGGAGCTGGCCGCGGGCAGCACCGCCGCCGTGCTGATCCTGGGCGAGAGCGGGACGGGCAAGGAGCTGGTGGCGCGCACGGTGCACGCGCTCTCGGCGCGGGCCAAGGGGCCCTACGTGGGGGTGAACTGCGCCGCCATTCCGGAGACCCTGCTGGAGAGCGAGATCTTCGGCCACGAGAAGGGCGCGTTCACGGGCGCCGGGGAGCGGCGGATCGGCTGCTTCGAGATGGCGGACGGCGGCACCCTGCTCCTGGACGAGGTCGTGGAGATGCACGGCAGCGTGCAGGCCAAGTTCCTGCGCGTGCTGGAGGAGGGCTGCTTCCGCCGGATCGGCGGCCGCACCGAGATCCGGGTGGACGTGCGCGTCGTGGCCGCCACCAACAAGGATCCGCTCACCGCCATCCGGAACGGGCAGCTCCGCGAGGATCTCTACTACCGGCTGAACGTGTTCCCGATCACCATCCCGCCGCTGCGGGAGCGCGTGGAGGACATCGCGGTGCTGGCCTCCGCCTTCCTGCTGCACTCCGCGACCAAGAACGGCCGGCCCGTGAAGCGCATCGCCCCCGAGGCCATGCGGGTGCTGCAGCAGTATCGCTGGCCCGGCAACGTGCGCGAGCTGCGCAACGTCATCGAGCGGGCCGTGATCCTGGGACGCGGCGAGGCCATCGAGGTGAGCCACCTGCCGGAGACCGTGCGCCGCCCGCCGGCCGCCCCCCACGCCGACTCGCCGCACTCCCTGGTCGTGCCCATCGGGACGACCGTGGACGAGGCGGAGAAGGCGCTCATCATGCAGTCGCTGGAGTTCGCCGGGCACAACAAGACGCGGGCGGCCGAGATCCTGGGCATCAGCCTGAAGACGCTGCACAACAAGCTGAACCGCTACAAGTCGGCCTGAGGCGCCCGGGGGCGGATGGTGCGAGACGGCGTGCTCCTGCTCGGGCCCGAGGGGCGCATCACGTTTGCGAGCCCCGACGCCGAGCGCATCCTGGGCTGCGCTCCCGGCCTGGCGGCAGGCCGGCAGCCCGAGCAGGTCCTGGGGCCGGATCACCCCCTCCTGCCGCTGCTCCGCGGCGCCGGGGACGCGCCGCACCTGCGCGGCGTCCGCCTGGAGGCGGGCCGGGAGGTGCGCGCGGCCCGCTTCGCCCTGCCGGGTCCCCCGCGGGGGACCCTGCTCCTGCTCCAGGAGCTGCCGCCTCCCGAGGCGGCGTCGCTGCCGGCGCAGGCCGCGCGCCTCCTGGAGCACGGCCGCCTGGCCTCCGACTTCGCCCACGAGATCCGGAACCCGCTGAACGCGGTGGCGATCCACCTGGAGCTCCTGCGGCGCGACCTCCCCGGCGCGGCCGCGGGCGCGCGGCGCAGCCTCGAGGTCATCGGCCGCGAGGTCGGGCGGATCGAGCGCCTGGTCCAGGGCCTGGTGCGCTGCCTGCGCCTCGGCCGGTTCGAGCTGGCGCCGCTCAAGGTCTCGGACCTGCTGCAGCAAGCCACGGCCCGGCTGGGGGCGGAGCCGGCGGGGCGGGTGGCCAGCAGCCTCGCGCCCGGGGCGCCGGCCGTGGTCCTGGCGGACGCCGCGCTCTTGTCCGAAGCGCTGGCCCAGCTGCTGCGAAACGCCCTGGAGGCGAGCCCGGCGACGGGCCCGGTCCTGCTCAGGGCCGAGTGCGGCGCGGACGGCGGGCTCGCGCTCGGCGTGGAGGACCGCGGCCCGGGCATTCCGCCCGAGGAGCTGGACCGCGTCTTCCAGCTCTACTACAGCACCAAGCCGGACGGGCCCGGGGTCGGCCTGCCCCTGGCCCGCGGCATCGCCCGCCTGCACGGCGGCCACCTTCGCCTGGAGTCCCGGCCCGGGCAGGGCACGGCCGCCATCCTCACCCTGCCTGCCGGCCTGGTCCCCGCGCTGGAGCCCGTCGCCTCCGCCTGACGGGCCGGTGGCCTCTGCCCGACGCGAGCACGAGTGTCGCAGCTCGCGTCTCCGTGCTGCCCGCTCCCTCCCCCGCGTGAAGGTTTTACACGTCGCCGGGGCCCGCGCCCTCGCGGGTCCGCGGAAACACGGACCGGGCCTCGCGGCACCGTTCTTGCTCCGGTGGCCGGTGTCCCGCCCGCGGGGTCGTGCCGGGCGGAGGAGGGGGAGGCTCGATCGATGAACTGGGATCAGATCGCCGGCATGTGGAAGCAGACGAAGGGCAAGGTCAAGGAGCAGTGGGGCCGGCTCACCGACGACGAGCTCGACCGGATCGAGGGGCGGCGCGATCAGCTCCTGGGGAAGCTGCAGGAGAAGTACGGCTGGACCCGGGACCAGGCCGAGCGCGAGCTGAGCGATTGGGAGTCGCGGTTCCGCGCATAGCGCGGTGCGCGGATGTGGAACGAACGCAGGAGGGACGAGACGATGCGCAGAATGATTCGGCTCTTCAGCGTGGCGGTGCTGGCGATCGGCGTGCTCGCCGGCTGCCAGGCCATGACCGGCAAGACCGCCGGGCAGACGGTGGACGACGCCGGCATCACCACCGCGGTGAAGGCGAAGCTCGCCTCCGAGAAGGCGGTGACGCTCACGCGGATCGACGTGGACACGAACCAGGGCGTGGTGGCCCTGAACGGCGTGGTGGATACGCCCGCCACGAAGCAGCGCGCCGAGGAGCTGGCGCGGCAGGTCAACGGCGTCAAGAGCGTGGTGAACAACCTCCAGGTCCAGGCCCGCACCGGGTCCTAGCCCACATCATTCACGAACGAAGTGCGTTCGTGAATGATGTGCCCGCCGGTGCGGCCTCTGCCGCACGGGCGGGTTTGCCGGACTCTTCACGCCGTTCGTGAATAGTCCGGGCTAGTCCACGCCGGCGCCGCAGGGCGCCGGGGAGGAAACCCGCCATGTCGCTCTTGGTGGTCCTGCTCGTTCTGCTGCTCGTGGGCATCCTCCCGGTCTGGCCCTACAGCTCGGCCTGGGGGTATTACCCGAGCGGCGGGCTCGGGCTGATCGTGCTGATCCTCATCATCCTGCTCCTCACGGGCAGGCTCTGAGGCGGGAGGGGGAGGCCGCGGCGCCTCCCCCTCCGTTCACCCGTGGCCGGGCTGCGGCTACCGGAGCCGGCCGGCGCGGCGGTGGTGCTGCTCTGGCCATGGGGCATCGCCGGGGCGCTCCCGGCCATGCCCATGCTGAAGACGTTCAAGATCTTCTGCGACAACCTGCGCCCGCTCGCGCCCGCGCGGGAGTTCCCGGGGCGCTGACCACCTGCCCGGATGCCGCGTACCC
>JBHGAX010000128.1:0-10234 GCA_041946635.1 Methylomirabilales bacterium (SeqCode) | reverse complement strand
TACGTTTTACGTTTCACGTTTTAGTCACTTCCCCGGCGCCATCAGGTGCTTCTTGTCCACCAGGCCGGCGCCCTCCTCGGACTCGAAGCGGGTGGCGGTCTTCTCCTTGTGCGCCTCCAGCGCGAGGTCCAGCAGGCGGCGCACCAGGGTGGCGGGCGGCAGGCCGCTCGCCTCGAACAGCCGCAGGCAGAGGGAGCCGGGCAGCGTGTTCAGCTCGTTCACGTAGGGCGTCCGCGTCTGGGCGTCCACCAGGAAGTCCACGCGGGAGATGCCGCGGGCGTCCAGGGCGCGGAAGGCCTCGGCCGCCAGCTCCCGCACCCGGGCCGCCAGCTCCTCGGGGATGCGCGCGGGGATGTGGCTCGGGGCCAGGTCCGCGTCCTCCTGCCCCGCCGGCCGCAGGTACTTGTCCTCGAAGCGCACGATGCCGGGCCGGCCCACCAGCTCCTCGCAGAGCGAGACCTCCAGCGCGTGGTTGCCCAGCACCCCGCACTGGATCTCCAGCCGCTCCTCCACGGCGCGCTCGACCAGGACCCGCGTGGCGAACTGGATCGCCTGCCGCACGGCGCGGCCCAGCTCCTCCCGGCTCCCGGCACGGCCGATCCCGACGCTGGAGCCCGCCACGGCGGGCTTCACCACCACCGGGTAGGCCACGGTCTTCTCCACCCGGGCCACCACGTCCCGCTCGCGCTCCAGCCACTCGCGGCGCGAGAACCAGGCGGCCTCCAGCACGGGCAGGCCGGCGCCCCGAAAGATCAGCTTGGACTGCACCTTGTCCATGCCGGCGGCGGAGGCGGCCAGGCCGGTGCCGACGTACGGCAGGCCGGCCAGCTCGAAGAGGCCCTGCAGCGTCCCGTCCTCGCCGTGGGTGCCGTGCACCGTGGGGAAGGCCACGTCCAGCGCCTGCGCCGCGGCCTTGCGGAACCAGCCGCGCTGGGCGGCGTCGGGGTGCAGGCCGCGCCGCGTGGGGTCGGGCGAGAAGATGACCGGGGCCGCCTCCCCCTCGCGGCCCGCGGCCAGGGCCTGCAGCCGCCGCTTGTAGTCCTCCTGCAGCGCCTTGCGGCGCGCCGGGTCCTTGGCCGCCCGCCCCTCCGCCTCGACCTCCAGCAGGCGCACGATGGCCGGGCCGGTGAGCCAGGCGCCCGCCTTCGTGATGTACACGGGCAGGGTCTCCCAGTCGGAGAGCTGCCGCAGCGCCTCGAAGGCCTTGCTGGCCGTGGTGATGGAGATCTCGTGCTCGACCGAGCGACTGCCGAAGATCAGGCCGACGATCATGATGCCACCTCGAGATACGTGTCGGGCAAGCGGTTCTCGTAGAGGAGGACGTCCCCGGGCCGGACGATGTCGGCCAGCTGGTCGGCCACCTCGCCGGCGTGCCGTGCCACCCGCACCCTGGTATCCGGGAAGCCCGCCTCCTGCAGCCCCTCCCGGATGGGCCGCGTCTGCTCGGGCCCGACGAGAACCACGTGGTCGCAGACCGCCGCCGCCTGCCGGCCGAAGCGCCGGTTCTCCTCGGCCTCGATGGGCCCCAGCTCCACCATCCCCGGCGTGATGAGGATGCGCTGCCCGCCGGTGAACTGGCCGAGCACCTCCAGCGCCATCTCGGCGCCGCGCGGGTTCGCGTTCGCCACGTCCAGGATGCGGATGATCCCGCCCTCCTCGCGCAGCTCCAGCCGGCGCGGCGCGGGCTTGAGGGCGGCCACGGCGTCCCGCATGGCGGCGAGGGGCACGCCGCACTCCACCGCCGCCGCCAGCGCGCCCAGGACGTTGGAGAGGTTCCAGCGCCCGAGCAGCGGCGTCTCGAACGCCGCCCGCTCGCCCCCGGCGCTCACCGCCTGGAAGCGGCTGCCGCGCGGGCCGACCGTGAGGTCCACGCCGCGCAGCGCCAGGCCCTCCGTCTGGCCCGTACCGTAGAGCCGCACGCGCTTCCCCTCGCGGCGCGCGCGCTCCGCCAGCCGGAGGCAGGTGGGGTCGTCGGCGTTCATGACCGCCGGGCCGCCCTCGGGGAGCGCCTGGATCAGCTCGTACTTGGCCTCGGCGATGCGCTCCGGCGTCCCGAAGCGCTCCAGGTGCTGCACGCCCACCGCGGTCAGGATGGCCAGCCGCGGCCGCACGATGTCGCAGACCTCGCGGATCTCGCCGGGGCCGTAGGCCGAGACCTCCACCACGAAGTAGTCGTGGTCGTCGCGAAGCTCCTCGCGGATCACCCGGGTGATGCCCATGGTGGTGTTCACGCCGGCCGGCGTCTTGAACACGCGGAACTTGGCCGCCAGCAGGTCGGCCAGGACGAGCTTGGTGCTGGTCTTGCCGTAGCTCCCCGTGATGCCGATCACCCGTCCGGGGTACCGGCCCATGCGCGCGGCCGCCTGCCCCAGGTAGCGCCGCGCCAGGGACCGCTCCAGGGGCGCCAGGAGCCGGGCCGCGAGCGACACGGCCGCCGGGGCGAGGACGCCCGCCAGGGCGAAGCCCACCATGCCGCCGAGCACCGGCCGCCAGCCGGGGGCCGCCACGAAGGCGCTCACCATTCCCGCCGTCCAGAGCACCAGCACCCCGGTCACCAGGAAGGACAGGGCCCCCACCCGCACCGCGCGCGAGGTCCACTGCAGCTGCTGGCTCACCTGCACGGAGCGCCAGCGCGCCAGCGCCCCGTGGCCGGCGGCCAGCCAGAGCAGGACGCCCACCGGCCAGGGCGCACCCAGCCACCTGAGCCAGAGGCCCGCGCCGATCGCCAGGACCTGGAGCCCGATCTCCGGGGTCGGGACGAGGGCCGTCCAGTGCCTGCGGGTCCAGTCCAGGTAGCGGAAGGGGTTGTAGCGCTCGAGCTGCAGGATGTAGAGGCAGTCGAGCTGCCGCAGGACGACGAGCACCGGGTAGGGCAGCGGGAGGGCCACCAGCCGGCGCAGCCACCCGGCCGCGCTCATGCCCGGCCCTCCCGCAGGAAGCCGCGGAGCGCTTCCAGGAATCGCTCCGGGGCGTCCAGGAAGGGGAAGTGGCCGGCCCCGGGGAAGACCAGGAGTCGGGCGCCCGCGATGCGGCTCGCCATGGTCAAGACCGCCTCGCGCCGCACTTCCTCGTCCTGATCGCCCCACAGGAGCAGCGTGGGGGCCTGGATGTCGGGCAGCAGGGGGGCCAGGTCCTCATTCACCACCCGCACGAGCGTGGGCCGCATGCGGCCCGCCGCCTTGTAGTCCCGGGAGCCGACGCGCTCCGCCCAGCGCTGCTGGAGCGGCCGGCCCAGCCGGCCGACGAGCGGCAGCGCCGCGAGCGCCTTCACCAGCTTGGTCACACCGAGGCGCGCGTAGTCCCGGGGGCGCCGGCGGCGGCGCACCCCGGCGCTCGCCACCAGGACCAGCCGCTCCACGCGCTCGGGCGTGCGCGCGGCCAGCTGGATCGCCACCCGCCCCCCGAAGGAGTGGCCGAGCAGGGCGGCCCGGCCGAGCCCCAGGCCATCCAGGAGCGCCCGCAGGTGATCCGCGTACTCGACGGTGCCCCAGGCCGCAGGCGGCGGGTCGCTCCAGCCGAAGCCGGGCAGATCCGCCGACAGCACGCGAAACTCCGCCGCCAGCGCGGCCGCCGGCCCCTGCAGGCTCTGGCTGGACGCCCCCCAGCCGTGCAGCAGCACCACGGGCGGGCCGCTGCCCTCCAGCGTGTAGTAGGTGTCCAGCCCCTGGATGTGCGCCAGCACGCGCAGACTCCATCAGTCGGCTCCGGGAGGGGAGCCCTGCGGTGAGGCGGCGTGGCCCAGGGCCGCGAGCGCCTCGCGTGCTACCACTCGGTCGTCGAAGGGGATCGTGCGGTCTCGGAGAACCTGGTAGGTCTCGTGCCCCTTGCCCGCGATGACCACCAGGTCACCAGTCCGTGCGCGCGCCAAGGCGGCACCGATGGCCTCGCGTCTGTCCGGAATTGTAACACGAGCCTCCGCCGGCCCACCCACTTTTTTCGCGCCTGCCTCGATTTCCCGGATGATTGCGCCGGGCTCCTCGCTCCGCGGATTGTCCGAGGTGACGATCACGAGGTCGGCCAGCCGGGCGGCGATCTCGCCCATGACCGGCCGCTTGGTCCGGTCGCGATCGCCCCCGCAGCCGAACAGCGCGATGACGCGCGCGGGCGCGTACTGGCGGGCCACCTGGAGGACCCGCTCCAGGGCGTCGGGGGTGTGGGCGTAGTCCACCACCACGCCGAACGGCTGTCCCGCCTCCACCTTCTCGAACCGCCCGGGCACCGCGCGCAGCCGGCGGATGCCGTCCGCGACGACGTCCGGCGCGACCCCCAGGTGCAGGCAGGCACCGGCGGCCCCCAGGATGTTCTGCAGGTTGTGCCGTCCGACCAGCGGCGACCGGATCTCGAACGGTCCCCAGGGCGAGTCCACGGTGGCGTGGATGCCCGCAAGGTCGAGCAGCCCGAGCTGTCGCGGCCGCAGGTCCGCGGGCGCCTCCAGGCTGAAGCGGAGCACGCGCGCCCCGGCGGCCGCCTGCGCCATCCGTTCGGCCCAGGGGTCGTCCGCATTCAGCACGGCGCCCGCCTGCCCGGGCTTGCGGCGGTCCCGGCCCAGCATCCGGAAGAGCGTGGCCTTGGCGTCGGCGTACGCCTCCATGGTCCCGTGGAAGTCGAGGTGGTCCTGCGTCAGGTTCGTGAAGACCGCCACGTCGAACTCGCAGCCCTCCACCCGGTGCAGGACCAGGGAGTGGGAGGAGACCTCCATGGCGGCCGCCCGGGCGCCCAGGCCCCGCATCTCGGCCAGCAGGCGCTGGAGGTCCGCCGACTCGGGGGTGGTGCGCTCGCCGGGGAAGGTCCGCGACCCCAGGCGGTACTCGATCGTCCCCAGCAGGCCGGCCGGCCGGCCGGCCGCCGTGAGGATCGCCTCCACCAGATAGGCGCTGGTGGTCTTGCCGTTGGTGCCGGTGATGCCGACCAGCTGGAGCGCCCGGCTGGGCTCCCCGTAGAAGCGGACCGCCGCGCGCGCCAGGGCCAGGCGCGTGTCGGGCACGGACACGACCGGGACGCCGGGCGGCGGCGCGGCAAGCACCGCCCCGGCCTGGACCACGAGCGCGCTCGCGCCGCGGGCCAGCGCGTCCGGGATGAAGCGGTGGCCGTCGTGCCGGAAGCCCCGGATGCACACGAAGAGCATGCCCGGCGCCACGCTGCGCGAGTCGTGGCCGATGGCCGCGACCTCGACGTCGCGCGGCCCCGCCACCGCCGCGTCCGGCCAGTCCGCGATCAGCTCGCTCAGCCTCATCTCCGCTCCGCCGCCCCCCTCACCCCCGCACCAGCCGCACGTCCCGCGAGGGCGACGGCGGGACCTTCAGGTACTTCATGGCCTCCCGCGCGATCTCGCGGAACGTGGGGGCGGCGATGGAGCCGCCCCAGCGCAGGATCTCCGGCTCGTCGATGGCGACCAGGATCACCAGGCGCGGCTGCTCCGCCGGGACCGCGCCGATGAAGGAGGCCACGACCTTCCGGTGGGAGTACCGGCCGTTCTCCACCTTCTGCGCGGTGCCCGTCTTCCCGGCCACCGTGTGCTCGGGCAGCGCCGCCTCCTTGCCGGTCCCCTCTTCCACCACGGCCTTCAGCATGTCCAGGAGCGCCCGGGAGGTCTCGGGCGAGATCACCCGCCGGATCACCGCCGGCTCCACGGCCCGCGCCTGGTCCCCCGCCCGCAGGCCGCGGACCACGTGCGGCCGGACCAGCTGGCCGCCGTTCGCCACGGCGCCGAAGGCCGCGGCGAGCTGCAGGGGCGTGACGGAGATCTCCTGGCCGAGCGAGAGGACGGGGAGCGAGAGCGCCGACCAGCTCTTGGGTCGCCGGATCAGGCCGGGCGTCTCGCCCGGGAGGTCCACGCCCGTGATGGTGCCGAAGCCGAAGCCGCTGATGTAGTGGTAGAAGAGGCTCTTGCCCAGCTTCTGGCCGATCTTGATGGCCCCCACGTTGCTGGACTGGGCCAGGATGTCGCGCACCGTGAGCCAGCCGTACTTCTCGTGGTCGCGGATGGTGGTCCTGTTCACCACGATGGCGCCGTTCTCGCCGTGGAACTGGTCGCCCGGCCGGATGACGCCCTCCTCCAGCGCGGCCGCGGCCAGGATCACCTTGAAGACCGAGCCGGGCTCGAAGTAGTCCGTGGCCGCCCGGTTCCGGCGCGCGGCCGGGCCCGCCCCGCGGTACGCGTTGGGGTCGAAGGTGGGGCGGTTGGCGAGGGCCAGCACCTCGCCCGTGTAGGGGTCCAGGATGAGGGCGGTGCCGGCCCTGGCGCGCGACCGCTCCACGGCGCGGGCCAGCTCGCGCTCGGCGACGTACTGCAGCACCTCGTCGACGGTCAGGTAGACGTCGAAGATCGGCGCCTTGGGCTCCGGGCTCTCCTGCCGGTAGATCAGCCGGCCCAGCGCGTCCTGCTGCGCCGTGATGTACTCCGGCTTGCCGCCCAGCATCTCGTCGTAGAGGTGCTCCACGCCCTCCAGGCCGCGCTCGTCCACGCCCACGATCCCCAGCACGTGCGCCGCCAGGTCCTGGCGCGGGTAGTAGCGCCGGCTCTCGGGCGCGAGGCCGATGCCCTTCAGGTTGAGCTCCGCCACCGCCTCGGCCTCCTTGGGGTCGAGCTGGCGCTGCAGCCAGACGAACGGCCGGTCGCTGGTGAGCCGGGCGTGCAGCTCGCGGGGCGACTGGTGCAGGATGGGCGCCAGGAGCCGCGCGGCGCGGGCGGGATCCGGGACGGCGGCGGGCTGGGCGAACAGGGAGGAGACGCGCAGGCTCACGGCCAGCTCGCGCCCGGCGCGATCGTAGATGGTGCCGCGGCGGGAGAGCACCGGCAGGAGCCGCTCGTACTGCTGCATGGCGCGGGCGGCCAGGTGCTGCCCCTGGCGGATCTGGATGCTGAAGAGCTTGACGCCGAGGCCGACGAGGCAGACGAGGAGGACGCAGAAGATGCCGAGGATACGTGTCCTCATGATGCTTCGCCCCCACGCCTCGGAAGCCGATGTGAACGCGGGCCGAGCCCGCGGTGCCCTGCGCGTGCCACCGGCCGGACGGGGCGAGACCGGCCGGCTACTGGATCGGCGCCTCCGGGACCAGGATAACCTGCCCCGCTTTGGGCGTCACCATGCCGAGGCGCGTCCGGGCGATGTCCTCCACCCGCTTCAAGGCGCGGAGCTGCCCCGCCTCCAGGCGGAGGGCCTTGTTCTCCTGCACGAGGGCCGCCCGGGTCTCGCGCAGGCGCTCGATCTCGTACGCGGTCCGCACGACGCGGGTGTGCTGCCAGACGTAGAACAGGGCGCCGGCCAGCACCACGCCGCCCAGCGACACCGTGGACACCGCGTCGAACCAGCGCGCCCAGACAGCCCGGCGGCGCGGGAGCGGGCGCGCCCCCACGCGGAGCGCGGGCCCGGGAATGCTGACGGCGGGCGGCATGTCAGTGCCCCTCCTCCGGCCGCTCCAGCGCCCGGAGCTTGGCGCTCCGCGCGCGCGGGTTGGCGGCCACCTCGGCCTCCCCCGGCACGATGGGGCGCTTGGTCAGGATGCGGAACCCCCGCTCCTGCTGCAGGCGCCGCCAGGTCTGCTTCACGATGCGGTCCTCGAGCGAGTGAAAGCTGATGGCCGCCGCCCGCCCCCCGGGCGCCAGCCGATCCGCCGCCGCCTCGAGCGCCGCGGCCAGCCCCGTGAGCTCCTCGTTCACGGCGATGCGCAGCGCCTGGAACGTGCGGGTCGCCGGGTGGATGTGCCTGGGCCACCGGCTCCGAGGCACCGCCTTGGCCACCGTGTCGGCCAGGACCGTCGTGGTCCGGATCGGCTCCCGGCGACCCACCTCGTGGATCGCGCGCGCGATGCGCCGGGCGAAGCGCTCCTCGCCCCAGCGGTAGATGAGGTCCGCCAGCTCCCGCTCGGAGGTCCGGCGCAGGAGCTCCGCGGCGGTCTCGCCGCCGCTCCGGTCCATCCGCATGTCCAGCGCGCCCTCCCGCGTGAAGGAGAAGCCCCGCTCCGCGGCGTCGAGCTGCAGCGACGAGACGCCGAGATCGAAGAGGACGCCGTCGAACCGGCGCTCCGGGCTCAGCGTTTCGGCCAGGGCCTCGTGCCGCGCGTGGAGCAGCGTCACGCGGTCACCGAACCGGGCCAGCCGCTCCCTGGCATGGGCCAGCGCCTCCGCATCGCGATCCATGCCGATCAGGACCGCACCCCCGGCCGCGCTCAGGATCGCTTCCGCATGGCCGCCCAGCCCCACCGTCGCATCCAGGTACCGACCGCCCGGCCGGGGCTGCAGGACGGCCAGCACCTCCGACGCCAGGACCGGGATGTGGACCTCGCCGTTCGCCATGCGGCCAGGATCAACCCGTAACGCGCAACGCGTGAAGAACAAGAGGTGCGTGCCGGTCACGCATTACCGGTTACGTGTCACGTCTTACGCCGCCAGGACCGCCTCGGACTCGACGCCGGTCAGCTCCGTGAGCGCCTGGGGCACAGAGGCGAACTGCGGGAACAGCCCGTCCACCCGCAGCTCCTGCAGCCGGACCATGAGCAGCGGGTGCACGTTGGTGAGGGCCAGCGTGCCGCCGACCTCCCGGGCGCGACAGAGGCGCTCCACCAGCACCCCGAGGCTCATGGCCTGCATCCGCTCCACGCCCCGGCAGTCCAGGATCAGCGTGCGGCAGCCGTCCCGCAGCAGGCTCCCCATCGTCTCCTTCATCTCCACCATCGTGCGGATGTCCATTCGGCCCTGCGGATCGATGACGGCCACCTTGTGGGGCGCGGACCAGCGAACGTGCATGACGACCTCCTAGAGATAGGCGATGCGACGGAGCTGGTGCAGGTTCAGCGCGGGTCTGGCCGGCGGCGCCCACGCGGGCTGCCTGAGCAGGCGGTAGAGCCAGCGCCAGCCGGGCCGCGGCGCCCGCCGGCGCTCGCGTTTCACCTCGGTCGCCGCCTGCATCCCCATCCCGTACCCCCTGCGCACCCCCGCGCGCACGTTCAGATCCCCAGCTCGCCGAGCCGGCCGGCCAGCTCCTCGGGCGACGGGGCGGTGGCCAGCTTGGCGGCCCAGCGCCCCTTGTCCCAGATCTCGATCTGGTCCATCACGCCGATCAGCACGACGTCCTTGGTGATGCCCGTCCGGAGCCGCAAGGCTTGCGGAATCAGGATGCGGCCCTGCGAGTCGATCTCCACATCCTCGGCGGAGGAGTACACGAAGCGGAGGAAGTCCCGCGTGTCGTCCTTGAAGGTGGGATTCCGGCGGATCTTGTCCTCGAGATTGCTCCAGACGCCGAGCGGGAAGGCGGAGAGGTAGGAGTTCCAGCACGTGAGGACGAGGCTCTTCTCGCTCCCCAGGACCTGCCGGAACTTGGCCGGGATGCTCAGTCGACCCTTGCCGTCAATGGCATGCTCGAATTGGCCGCGGAACATCTCCCACCGCCGGATCCGGGGAGCAATCAGGAATGGGATTCATATCCATTGCATCCCACTTTGCCCCACCGCGGCGCAGAATACGTGCATGCGATACGGGTGTCAAGGGAAAATGCGTAGGCTTTTCGCTAATTTGCTGCGGTGGGTCACTTTTCCTGGACCGACCCCCATGGATGGGGCTGGCGCAGGACGCTGCACCCTACCGGTGAGCCAATCACCTGACGGGTAGTCGAGCGCAGCGGAAAGAAAATGCCCTCCCCCGGGCGGGAGGGCGTGTGCAGGAGGTCCGGAGGCTCGACGCCGCCCGCAGCTAGTCTCGATCGCGGCGCCAGTCCCGGCCGTCGTGCTTCCAGTGCCAGCGATCGTGGCGGCGCTCCCAGCGGTCGTGCCGATCCCAGTAGCGGAAATGGGGCGGCGGCGCGGAGCGATAGATCACCACGGGGGGCCGATAGACGACCGGCGGCCGCACCACCACGGGCGGGCGGTACACCACCGGCGGCGGCGTGTAGATCACCGGCGGCGGCGTGTACACGACCGGCGGCTGATAGTATCCCGAGGCCGGCACCGCAGCCGGTGGGGTGGTGAGCGCGTCGACGATCGCGGCCCCCGCCACCACCGCTGCCGCACCGATCGCGGCTCCGGCCCACCGATCCCGGACGGCGTGCGGATCGCCGGCCAGGGCTGCCGACGGCAAGGCCGAGGCGGCCAGGGCGCCAACCAGCGTGAGGACGGCCAGTCTCTTCATCGAAGTGCCCTCCATGACATCCCGGGTCGCCGTCGCCGGCTTCCCTTGTTAGTGACCGTTCACTCACTTAGACGGGGCACCTCGAGAATTCTTCATTCACCCTGTGGTCCA
>JBHGAX010000127.1:0-15747 GCA_041946635.1 Methylomirabilales bacterium (SeqCode) | reverse complement strand
GACAAGAAGGCCAGGCGCTTCGTCATGCGCTTCCACGCCGACCGCTGCACCTACTGCGCCCAGTGCGTGCAGAACTGCCGGCTGGAGTGCCTGGGGATGTCCAGCACGGACTGGGAGATGGCGGCGCTCACGCGCGAGGCCTTCGTGGTGCACTACGGGAACGAGGCCGATGTCCAGGCCATCCTGGAAAAGTTCGGCGCAGAGCGCGCTGCGGCGGCTCCCGCCGGCGAGCCCAGCGCCTCCTGATCCCGGCCCGGCCACCCGCCCGCCGCGCGTCGCCCTGCTTGGCATCGGGCAGGAGCTCCGGGGCGACGACGCGGCCGGGCCGGCCGTGGCCCGCGCCCTGGCTGCGCGGGTCTCCGCGGCCGAGAAGGCCGGCCGCGCGTCCGGCGCCCCGACGCTCCTGGTCCTCGACGCCGGCCCCGCCCCCGAGAACCACACGGGCCCCCTGCGCCGGTTCGCTCCCGAGCTGGTGATCCTGGTGGACGCGGCCCGGATGGACGAGCCGCCCGGCACCGTCCGCTGGCTCCCCTGGGAGGAGACCGTCGGCCTGCCCGGCTCCACGCACACCCTCCCCGCCTCGCTCCTCGCGCGCTACCTGACCGCCGAGCTGGGGTGCGACGTGGCGCTGCTCGGCATCCAGCCCCTCGACACGGAGATCGGGCGCCCGATGTCCGCCCCCGTGGCCCGGGCCGTCGGGGAGGTTACCGCCGGGCTGGCGGATCTCCTCGGGCTCTGACGGCTCCCTTCCGGGAAGCCCCGCGCCGCGTGAACAAGCCCCTCGACTCCCCTGGGTTGCGCTCGGGCGAACGGCCCTTGGCCGGCGTTCGGCGCGCGAGCGCGGATTTTCTCTCGAGCGCACGAATGCACGTTCCACGTCGGGGAGCCTTCGTGGTGAAGAATTCTTGGAGAAATTTTCCGGTGGAGGTATGAAGTCTTTGGAAGGCGGAGGCGGTCTCGGAATCCGGAACGGCGGGAAGGAGGGACGGTGCTCAGTTACAGCAAAACGCGCAGTCGCTGTACGAAAAGGGATATCTTGACGGCCTAGCGGGAGTGCTTGTAGAACTCCTCGTAGGCGAAGCGGCGCACCTCCTCATCGGCCGCGTACTCGGCGATGGCGAGGAGCTGATCGAGGTACGGCTCGCCGTGGACGACGACCAGCTTGGCAATTCGCTTCGCATCCCGCATCGAAACCCGCCGAAGGTCCGTAGTGGTCAACACCGCACCCTCCCCTGGTAGATCACGAGCTCACCTTCGGAGGGAGCAAGACATGTGCCACTCGGGCGCGTCGGACCTGTAGACCACTTGCGCCCGCCCATCCATCCGCCCGTGCACGCTTTCGTTGTCCAGTCCGACGGTACCGAGGGCCCGTCGCCGCCAGTGGCGATGGCGCCTCACCGGGGCGCCTCTTGGATACGTCCGTCCACCACGGGGGCCAGCGGCCCGAGGGCCAGCCGCTCCAGGACCAGGTCCGAGTCCATGGGCCCGTTCTGGGGCGGCACCAGGACCTTCGCCTGCTTCAGCATCTCGTACCCGTCGCCGCCGCCCTGCAGGAACTCGAAGGTGGCCAGCGTGTAGCGCGCCTGGGCGTCCAGCGGCCGGCCCTTGGCCTGCACCGAGACCAGCCGGGAGCCGGGAGGCCGCGACGGGTCGAAGACCACCCGCATGCCGGAGACCTGCGGGAAGCGCCCGGCGGTCTTCTCCACCTGGCTCAGCCCGTTTTCCAGGGCGGCCCGCAGCGTCTCCCCCGTCACCTCCAGCTTCACGATCTTGTTGGCGAAGGGCAGGATCCGCAGGACGTCGCCGCGCCGGAGCGGCCCCGCGGGCGTCACGGAGTCTCCCCGCAGGCCCCCGCCGTTGACGAGCGCGACGTCCGCCTGGACGGAGTCGCGGATCAGGTCCGCCACGAAGTTGCCCACCGGCGCTTCCTGGGTCCGAACCAGCGCGTTGCGGGTGTCCAGCGCGACGCTCGTCTCGCCGACCTTCTGCTCCAGCTCGGCGGCCATGGCCTGCTGGTACCGCTTCACCAGCGCGGCCACCTCCGGCTTGTCCGGCACGCGATCGGTCACGGGGATCAGGCTCCACGTCGCCTCCACCGTGCGGGTCTTCCCCACCGCCACCCTGACGTCGACCCGGCCCACGTTCATCGCCTCGGAGCCCGTCTTCAGGATGAGCGTCTTCCCCACCCGCGCGTCGAGGGGCACGTGCTCGTGCCCGCCCAGGATGACGTGGATGTCCGGCACGGCGGCGGCGAGCGCCTTGTCGTCATCCATGGCCTGGTGGGTGAGGGCCACGATCACGTCCGCCCCCGCCCGCCTGGCGCGCGGGATCACCGCCTTGGCGGCCTGGATGGGCGGGAGGAAGGTGAGGCCCCGGCCGCCCTTCGAGAGCACCTTGGTCTCCGGCGTGGTGAGGCCCAGGAAGGCCACCTTCACCCCGCCCACGTCGCGGAGGACGAAGGCGGCCGCCTCGCCGAAGGGCAGGCCGGTCTTGGGATCCAGCACGTTGCTGGAGACCCACGTGAACCAGGATTCGCGCATGCGCTCCCGGGTCACGAACTCCCCGAAGTCGAACTCGTGGTTGCCGAAGGTGGCCAGCTCCAGCCCCGCGGCGTTGAGGCCGGCCACCATCTGCTCGCCCTGGAAGAGGCTGGACACGGTGGAGGGCGACAGGAAGTCGCCCGCCAGCACAAGGATCGTGTAGGGCGACTCCGCCGCCACCCGCTCGCGGATGGTGGCCACCCGCGCCAGCCCGCCCTTCTTGCCCCGCTCGTTGGGCGTGAGGTCGTATAGGTCGTTGACCTGCAGGAGGGTGAACCGCGCCGTGCGCTCCGCCGGCGCGGCGGCCGGAAGGGACGGCGCGAGACCGAGCAGCAGGACCAGCGACGCGAGCAGGGCGAGCAGGGCACGGCGGGTGACCTTCATAGCAACCCTCCTGGGAGTGGCGTCCGGCGAGCCGCGACGCTTATACCAGAGGGGAGCCGCAGGATTCAAGGAAAAGGCCCCCGCCTTGCCGCCTGTCGGCCTGTCGTGGTATGAACGCGGGCGAGGGAGGCGCCATGGCCGATCTGGTCGTGCTCGGCGGGATCAACATGGACCTGGTGGTGCGGGCGCCGGCCATCCCGCGCCCGGGGGAGACGCTGCAGGGCTCGGGATTCGCGCGCTTCGGGGGCGGGAAGGGCGCGAATCAGGCTTTGGCGGCGGCGCGCCTCGGCGCCGCGGTGGCGCTGCTCGGGCAGGTCGGTGCGGACCCCTTCGGCGAGGAGCTGCTCGCCGGGCTCCAGGCCGAGGGCGTGGGGACGCGCGGCGTGCGGCGCCTCGCGGGCCAGCCGACCGGCGTGGCCTGCATCGTGGTGGCAGGCAGCGGGGAAAACGCGATTGTCGTCTCGCCGGGCGCGAACATGGCCTGGGACGACGCCGGCCTGGGGGACGTCGCCGCGCGGGCCAGCGCCGGCCGCCTGCTGGCCGCCAACCTGGAGGTGCCGGCCGGCGTCGTGAGCGCGGCGGTCGGCGCGGCGCGGCGCGCCGGCGCGACCGTCATCCTCAATCCCGCTCCCTATCGCAAGGGGGACGAGGCCTGCTTCGCCGGCGTGGACGTCCTGGTGCCGAACCAGATCGAGGCCGCCGAGTTTGCGGGCCTGGATCCCGCCGCCGTGCGGGACTGGGCGGAGGTCGGCCGCCGCCTGCTCGCGCTGGGGCCGCGGGCGGTCGTCGTCACGCTCGGCGAGGAGGGCGCGCTCGTCGTGCAGGCGGCGGGCGCGGTGCGGCTCCCGGGCCACCGCGTGCCCGTGGTGGACACGACGGCGGCGGGAGACGCCTTCGTCGGCGGCCTGGCCGCGGCGCTGCTCCGCGGCGAGGCGCTTCTCGACGCCGTCCGGTACGCGAACGCCTGCGGCGCGGTCGCCGTGACCCGGCCCGGCGCGCAGCCCTCCCTGCCGACGGCCGAGGCCGTGGAGCGGTTGCTGGGGGGACAGCCGCACCGCCAAGACGCCAAGCACGCCAAGAAGAACAGTGATTGAGGTTTCGGAGACCCTTCAAGTCGGTGGCGCACCTCGGCGCTCTTGGCGCCCTTGGCGGTGCGGCCCCCGAGGTGACGCATGGCGCGCAAGCTGCGGGTCGGGATCATCGGGGCGGGGCGCATTGCGGGGTTCGTCCACCTGCCGTCGTTGCGGCTCTGCCCGGAGGCCTGCGAGGTGCTGGCCGTGGCCTCCGGGCGCGAGGCGACGGCCAAGGCCTTCGCCCAGCGCTGGGACATCCCTCGCGTCTATCCCGACTGGCCGTCGCTCCTGGCCGATCCCGAGCTGGACGCGGTGGTGATCTGCACGCCGAGCGGCCACACCGCCCAGGTCGCCGCCGCGGCCCTGGCCGCCGGCAAGCATGTCCTCTGCGAGAAGCCCCTGGCGCTCGGCTACCCCGAGGCGCGCCGCCTGGCCGAGGCGGCCGAGGCCGCCGGCGTCGTGCACATGGTGGCCTTCACCTTCCGCTTCGTCCCGGCACTCCGGTACCTGAAGCGGCTGGTCGGCGAGGGCCACTTCGGCGAGATCCGCCACTGGCGCCTGGCCTACTTCACCGATGTCATGCTCGACCCCTCGGCGCCCATCGCCTGGCGGAACCAGCGGGCGCAGGCCGGGGCGGGCATCCTCTCGGACATGGGCTCGCACGGCATCGACTTCGCCCGCTACCTGCTGGGGGAGATCCGGGCCGTCTGCGGCGTGAACCGCCTCTACGTGCGGGAGCGGTCCGGGCCCGGCGGCGAGCGGCTCCCGGTGGACGCGCCCGACGCCTGCGCCTTTGCGGTGGAGTTCGCCAGCGGCGCCATCGGCACGTTCGACTTCAACCGGGCGGTGGCCGGCCGCGGCGGCACGGGCCGCGCCAACTACCAGTGCATCGAGGTCCACGGCACGGGCGGCGCCGCCGTGTACGAGCTGATCCGGCCCTTCGAGCTGCAGATCAGCCTGGGACCCGCCATGACGCGCACCCAGCAGTGGGCCCGGGCCCAGGTCCCCTACGATCTCCTCCGCTTCCCCGGCTCGCCCCGAAACCCGCGGACGGACGACCCCCTGGTGGGCTACAAGCTGGACCAGGGCGTGGCGTTCCTCGAGGCCGTCGCGGGCCGGACCGGCGACTACCCGACCTTCCGGGACGGCGCCGAAGCCCAGCGGGTGGTCGACGCGCTGGAGACGGCCTTCGCGGAGCGCCGCTGGGTCCCGCTCCCAGGATGACGGCGATCCGGCCGGTCCAGCACGAATACCGCCCGGCTTGACAGCCCCGCCCGCAGTTGCTACTGTCCCGTCTACAGAGACAAGCTCGCGCTCGTGTTCCCGGGTCGGCCCCGGAGGCTCTCGCCACCACGGATCCGGCTAGGCGCTGACTGGTCGAGCCGTTCACCCATATTGAACGCTGCCAAAAGGGAGGAGCCCACATGAGTGCAATGGAGGCAAAGGGGGGCGTCCGGAAGGTGGCCGCTGGGGATATCAAGCCGCCCTGGGAAGTTCGGGAGATGCCGGCACCCCCGCCCAGGACATTCGGCTCGTTCATGCAGTGGGCGGGACCGGCCGTCGTGCTGGGCGCCCTCTCGGTCGGCGGCTTCGAGGCCTACCAGGCGGGCTACGTCGCGGCGCAGAAGTGGACGGGCATCTACTGGGTGTACATCGTCTCCTGCGTGTTCCAGCTGATCATGAACAACGAGATCGCCCGCTACACCATTGCCACGGGCGAGACGGTGCTGCAGGGCTTCACCCGGCTGCGACCCGCCAAGCTGTGGGGCTGGCTCACGGCCCTCTTCTGCGTCCTGCAGCAGGGCTGGCCGGCCTGGATCGGCGGCGCAGCCGCCGGCGTGGCGGCCCTCTTCGGCATCGCCCAGTGGCAGTACGTGGGCATGGTGGCGCTCGGGATCGTGTTCTTCGTCTTCGCCGGCAGCAAGCGGGTGTACAACACGCTGGAGAAGATCATGTACGCCTGCTTCGTGGTGGCGACCTTCGGCCTGGCCTTCCTCACCATCTTCATGACCAACTGGGCGGCCGTGAAGGAGGTGAGCTGGGGCTGGGTGGCCATCGGCACGGTCCCGGCCGGCATCACGCTCACGGCCATCGGCCCGTTCCTGAACCAGCCCGCCGGCGGCTTCTGGAACTTCTGGCACACCTACTGGGTGCGCGAGAAGGGCATGGGCATGGCCAAGTACTTCGGCCACGTCACCGGCCTCACCGTGCCCGCGGAGGAGATCCGGCGGACCGGCTACATCTTCGACACCGACAACCCGGCGGAGGTGGCGAAGTTCCGCGACTGGCTGTGGATGAACACGACCACCCTGGCGGTGTTCTTCATCATCCTGGGCGGGATCCTGTTCACCTACTTCGCCAGCCTGGCCGGCTACTCGGCGGCCACCATCTACGGCATGCAGGTACCGGGCGGCGTGAAGATCGCCACCGTGCTGGCCGAGATCTTCCGGGCCGCCTTCGGGCAGTTCGGCTGGCTCCTGTTCATCCTGATCCTGATCTTCGCGCTGTTCGACTCCCAGTTCTCGGTGTACGACGGCATCGCCCGCATGTTCGCCGACACCGTGGCGGTGGAGACGACCGCCACCGACCGGCGCCCCTATCGCTTCTGGTACTTCGCGATGATGGGGTTCCTGTGCGCGGTCGGGATGATCACCGTCTGGATGCGGACCCCCTACATCCTCTGGGTGATCATCAACTGGGCGGGCGTGGCGGTCCACGCCTCGCTGACGCTGGGGATCATCTACCTCAACTACAAGCTCCTGCCCGGGCCCATCAAGCCGAACAAGCTGATCGTCGCCCTGAACGTCATCTGGGCGATCATCCTGTTCGTCTACTTCGCGGCCTGGACGATCTACGACAACCCGCTGGGGTTGAAGCTCTAGGCTCCGGGTACCAGCAAAAAGCGGGGAGCGGCATGGCCGCTCCCCGCTTTTTGTCGCCCGGCAGGCAGGCTACTTCGGCGCCACGCCCGCCGTCTTGAGCGTCTTGCCCCAGCGGTCCAGCTCCGACGCCACGAACTGCTTGAGGTGCTCGGGCGTGCGCTCCCGCCCCTCGGGAATCACCCCGCCGAGGTCTTCCAGCCGCTTGCGCGTGGCCGGGTCGGACAGCGCCTTGGACAGCGCGTCGTTCAGCTTGGCCACGATCTCCTTCGGCGTCCCCTTCGGCGCGAACAGCGCGTTCCACGCGCTCACCTTGAATTCCGGGAGACCGGCTTCCGTCGAGGTCGGCACGTCGGGCAGCGCCGGCGAGCGCTTTTCCGTCGCGATGGCATAGGCCTTGATCTTGCCGCCCTGGATCTGGGTGGCCAGGTTCACGATCTGGTCGCAGGCGTAGTCCAGCTTGCCCGCCAGCATGTCGTTGATGACCGGGCCGGTGCCGGAATAGGGCACGCGCGTCGGCTTCGCGCCCGTCATCACGTTGAACATGCTGCAGGTGGTGAAGGAGACGGACCCCACGCCGGCGTGGCCCTCGTTCACCTTGTCGCCCGCCGCCTTCACGTGCGCGATGAACTCCTTCAGCGTCTTCGGAGGGAAGTCGTTCCGCGCCACCACCAGGATGGGCGTCCCGGCGGCGATGCCGATCGGCTCGAAGTCCTTGGCCGGGTCGTACTTCAGGTTCTTGTACAGCGCGGGCGCCGCCCCGTGCGTCCCCATGTGCCCCATCATGATGGTGTAGCCGTCGGGCGTCGCGGCCGCGCCGCGGCTGATGCCCGTGGTGCCGCCCGCGCCGATGACGTTTTCCACCACCACCTGCTGGCCCAGCGACCGGCTCATGTGATCCCCCACGATCCGGGCGACGACGTCCGTGGGCCCGCCCGCCGCGAACGGCACGATCACGGTGATCGGGCGGGTCGGATAGTTCTGCGCCTGGACCGGGCCTGCCAGCAGGCCCAACGCGGCGGCCGCGAGGCCGAGCACACCCAGCAGCTTCTTGGTCATGAGATCCCTCCCTTGGTTGAAACGGGTGGACCAGCCGACATCACGGGCTCAATGCTTCTTCCTTGCCCCTCCGCACCGCCGGCAGCACGGCCACCACCACCACGCCCAGCGACAGCAGGAGCAGCAGCGCGGAGACGGGGTTCGCCACGAAGGTCATGAAGTCGCCGCGGGCCAGGATGAGCGCCTGGCGCAGCTTCTCCTCCATCAGGCGACCGAGCACGAACCCCAGGAGCAAGGGCGCCGGCTCGAAGCCCAGCTTGATGAAGACGTATCCCACCAGCCCGAAGATCGCGGTCATGATCACGTCCGAGGGGTCGTTGCTGATCGAGTAGACCCCGATCGCGCTGAATAGCAGGATCGCCGAGAACATGAGCCGGTAGGGCACGTGCAGGAGCTTGACCCAGATGCCGATCAGCGGCAGATTGATGACGAGGAGGAAGAGGTTGCCGATCCACATCGAGGCGACCATGCCCCAGAACAGGTCGGGGCTCTTCGTCATCACCTGCGGACCGGGGATGATGCCGTGGATGGTCATGGCCCCCACCATCAAGGCCATCACGGCGTTGGGCGGGATCCCGAGGGTGAGCAGCGGGATGAACGCGGTCTGGGCGCCCGCGTTGTTCGCCGCCTCCGGGCCCGCCACCCCCTCGATGGCGCCCCGCCCGAAGCGCCCCGGCGTCTTCGAGATCTTCTTCTCCACCGTGTAGGACGCGAACGGACCCAGCACCGCCCCGTTGCCCGGCAGGATACCGAGCGTCGCGCCCAGACCGATGCCCCGCAGCATGGGAAAGACGCTCTGGCGGATGTCCTCCCAGCCGGGGAGCAGGCTCCCGATCTTGGCCTTCACCACGTCGCGCGTCTCGGGGCTCTCGAGGTTCCGCAGGATCTCGGCGAACCCGAACATGCCCATGGCCAGCACCACGAAATCCATGCCGTCGGCCAACTCGGGCAGGCCGAACGTCAGCCGCTCCTCGCCCGTCTCGAGATCCGTCCCGATCGTGGAGAGCAGCACGCCCAGCAGGATCATGGCGGCGGCCTTCAGGAGCGATCCCCTCGCCAGGACCACGGCGAAGGCCAGGCCCAGCACCATCAGCGCGAAGTACTCGGCGGGGCCAAACAGCAGCGCCACCCTCGTGAGCGGCACGCTGAGCCCCGCCACCACCACCGTGGCGACCGTGCCGGCGATGAACGAGACGATGGCCGCGGTGCCGAGCGCCACCCCGGCCCGCCCCTGCCGCGCCATCTGGTGCCCGTCCAGCGTGGTGACGACCGCCGTCGCCTCGCCGGGAACATTGATGAGGATGGCCGTGGTGGAGCCGCCGTACTGCGCACCGTAGTAGATGCCGGCCAGCATGATGAGGGCGCCGGTGGGATCGAAGTTGAAGGTGAGGGGCAGCAGCATGGCGATGGTGGCGATCGGCCCCACGCCCGGCAGGACACCGATCAGGGTGCCCACCAGGGCCCCCACGAAGCAGAGGCCGAGGTTCTGCAGGGAGACGGCCACCGAGAATCCGCGCGCCAGATTCTGGAAGAGCGCGTCCATGGCTCAGTATCCGATGAGCCAGGGCGCGAGCGGGATGGGCAGGCTGAGCAGGTACTTGAACAGCACCACGCAGAACACCGTCATGCCGATGGCGAACGCGATGACCTCCCCCCACCGGGTCTCGCTGCTGGCGAATCCGGCCACAACGATGAGGAGCGGCCCGGCGACGATCAACCCCATCGGCCGGACTGCGAGGCCGAAGGCCGCCGCGGCGCCCATGATGAAGAGGGGGCCGCGGAGGGGCCAGCGGTCCCGGAAGGCGGCGCGATCGCGGAGGCCGAGCGCGACCAGCAGCAGGCCGATCAGCCCGATGCAGGCGGCCAGCACCAGCGGCACCATGCCAGGGCCCATGTGGCGCGGGGTCCCCACCGTGAGCGAGGAGCCCTGCCAGGCGGCGACGGCTGCAATGGCGAGCAGGACCACACCGGAAATCACATCACGCATGTCGGAGCCCCCCGGCAGACGAGCGTGGGATATGACCGGCCGGAGACCTTGTTGCTGCCGCGTGATTGACGGCGTACAAGCGCGAGGCTGGAGAGCGAGCCGGGAACTCCATGGCCCGGCGGAGCGCGAGGCCCCGGCTGCCGGACCCGGGGCGCGACGGCGGGAGGTGGACGCGTGGAGCGAGGCGGGCGGCCGAACGGCCGGCCACGACAGGGCGTAGACCGATCCCCCCTCCCCTGGATCATCGAGGGTCCAGGGTAAGAGAAGTGCCCAGGCCTGTCAACGGCAGAGTCGCCGCGGTCCGGGACGGCGTGCAGCCGGGGCGGTCGCCGCTGTTCGGGCAAACCGACATGGAGGCGTTGCCCCTGGTTGGGAATCCGGACTTCGGATAGATTGCCTACGCAATTCTGCTCCGCGAGATGAGGAGGGATCATGGAGGGCGGCAGCCTCAAATGGCGTCAGCCGGGAACCGTCCGAGGTGCCACGGCGCGGGTCACCAGCATCCTGGCCATCCCCTACGGCTACACGGTAACGCTCTGGTCGGCCGGGGCGCTGGCCGTCGCCCGCCTGGGACCGCCCGGCGTCCCGGAGGTGCTGCTCTTCGTCCTCGGGGCCTGCGCCGCCTTCGTGGCCCTGGCGATCGTCGGTTCGCCGCACCTCGACGCCGAGGTGCCGATGCGGGTGTCCGCCGTGGTGGTGCTCAACCTCTTTCCGATCGTCCCGGCCGTCCTTGTGGCCGGCTTGCCCCTTTCCCTGCTGGGCCGCGCCGCCGGGTACGGCGCGGCCAGCCTGCTGGCCACCGGCGCCTACGTGCTCAGCCTCGCCCTGCTCCTGCGCGTCCGCGCGCGATGGGCCGGGGGCCCGGCCGCCTGACGGGGCGCGAAAACATTTGCATGGTTTCGTGCGGAAATTGTATAAACGCACTTCTCCGGAATCCTCACACTGCAGACCAGAGGAGGCCACGATGAAACGGACGCGGATGCTGCTGGCGGTGATCGCGGTCGGTCTGCTCCTCGCCGTGGGGCTGGCGGGCGCGGCCGAGAAGCCGAAGGACTATCCCAACCGGCCTGTCACCATCATGGTGGGCTTCGGCGCGGGCGGGAGCAGCGACGTGGGCGTGCGCCTGCTGGCCGAGTCGTTGAAGAAGATCATCGGCCAGCCGGTCCTGGTCGAGAACAAGCCCGGCGCCGGCGGGCAGGTGATGTGGACGGACTTCAAGAACAACGCCAGGCCGGACGGCTACACGCTCGCCCTGATCAACGTGCCCCAGCTGCAGACGACCGTGTTCGACCCGTCGCGGAAAGCCGCCTTCACCATGAAGGATTTCCAGCCGGTGGCCAATCACGTGCAGGATCCCGGCGCCATCCTGGTCCGCGCGGAGAGTCCCTACAAGACCTATGAGGACCTGATCAACGCCGCGAAGCAGACCCCCGGCCAGATCAAGGCCTCCACCACCGGGATCGGCAGCGACGACCACCTGGCGGTGCTGGACGTCCAGCGCAAGGCGAACGTGCGCTTCAACATCATCCACCTCGTCGATACGCCGACCGCGCTGAAGAATGTCCTCGGCGGCCACACCGACGCCAACTTCGACAACGTGGGCGGGTTCCTGCCCACCGTGAAGTCCGGGCAAGGCCGCATGCTGGTGGTCTTCGACGACAAGCGGTTCCCGGACGCGCCCGACGTGCCGACGCTGGCCGAAAAGGGCAACCCCCTCATCTCCTCCTCGACCCGCGGCTACGTCGCGCCCGCCGGGACGCCCATGGAGATCGTCCGCTACCTGGAGGACTCCATCAAGAAGGCGATGCAGGATCCGGATCACGTGAAGCGCATGCGGGATGCCGGCCTCACGCTCAAGTTCATGGGGGTGGAGGAGTACGCGAAGTTCCTCGAGTCCCAGAACGAGCGCGCCAAGGAGCTGATCTCCTTGTACCGGAAGTAACTCGGCCCGCGGATTCCCGGCACCCCGAGGTCGGGGTGCCGGGTTTCTTCGTTTCTGAACACCCGCGATCGGCATTCGATGACCACGGTTGAGCGAGTCTCCTGGAGCCTGCTGCTGCTCCTCGGCGCCTTCGTCGTGTACGAGTCGCTCCAGATCAACTACTACGGGAGCGATTTCGGCCCGGGGCCGGGCTTCTTCTCCTTCTGGCTGGGTATCCTGGTGGTCGTGCTCTCCGGCGTGGAGCTGATCCGGACGCGCGGCAAGCGCGAGCCCGTCCCGCCGGGGTTCTTCCCGTCGGGATCCGGTGTGGCCCGGATCGGCGCCATCCTGGGCGCGCTGGTGGGGGCACTCCTGCTCCTCGGCCGCCTGGGCTTCAGCGTGACCATGTTCATGTTCGCGGCGGTCCTGCTCCGCGTCCTCGGGCGGCAGCCGTGGTGGCTTGCCCTGCTCCTGGCGTTCGCCGGCAGCTTCGGCACCGCCTACGTGTTCCGCCAGCTCCAGGTCCTGCTGCCCCGCGGCATCCTGGGGATGTGAGGATCGAGCGATCAGCGGTCAGCTGTCAGCGATCAGCCGGGACAGAACCGGGCACTCAGGAGCACGCTCTAGCTGAAGGCTGACCGCTGATCGCTGACCGCTGCACCTGGGGGCCCCGTGGAGAGCTTCGCGCATCTGCTGAACGGGTTCGTGGTGGCGATCTCGCCGCTCAACCTGCTCTTCGCCACCATCGGCTGCCTCCTCGGGACGCTGATCGGCGTGCTGCCGGGGCTGGGACCGGCCGCCGGGACCGCCCTGCTCATCCCCATCACCTTCAAGCTCGAGCCGACCTCCGCCATCATCATGCTGGCCGCCATCTACTACGGCGCCATGTACGGGGGCACCATCACCTCGGTGCTGGTGAACGTCCCCGGCGAGGCGGCGAGCGTGGTCACCTGCCTGGACGGCTACGAGATGGCCAAGCGCGGGCGGGGGGGCGCGGCCCTCGGCGTGGCGGCCATCGGCTCCTTCATCGGGGGGAGCATCGCCACCTTCGGCCTCGTCGTCATGGCGCTGCCCCTGGCGCGCTTCGCCCTGAAGTTCGGCCCCCCGGAGTACTTCTCCCTGCTCCTGGTCGGGCTCTCGCTGGTCATGGCCCTCGCCGGCAAGTCGCTCACCAAGGCGCTGGTGATGGGCGTGCTGGGCCTCATCTTTTCCTTCGTCGGCATCGACCCGATCGAGGGCGCGCCGCGCTTCACCTTCGGCATCACGCCCCTGCTCGACGGGATCCGCTTCGTCCCGGTGGTCATGGGCTTCTTCGGGATCGGCGAGATCCTGCTGAACGCCGAGAGGCCGCTGAGCAAGGTCATCGTGGCCGACGCTGCGGTCTCGTCGTTCCTCCCGCGGCGCGAGGAGTACGGGATCTGCGCGCGGGCCATCAATCGCGGCACCTGGCTGGGCTTCTTCCTGGGCCTGATCCCCGGCACCAACTCCGCCGTCGCGGCGTTCATGTCCTACGCCATCGAGAAGCGGGTGTCCAGGCACCCGGAGAAGTTCGGCACCGGCCTCATCGAGGGCGTGGCGGCGCCGGAGACGGCCAACAACTCCTACGCCAACGCGGCGCTCATCCCCCTCTTCACCCTCGGCCTCCCCGGCTCGCCCACGATCGCCATCCTGATGGGCGCCCTCATCATGAACGGCTTGATGCCGGGGCCGCTCCTGTTCCAGCAGCACGCCACCTTCGTCTGGGCCGTCATCGCCAGCCTCTACATCGGCAACGTGATCCTGCTGGTCCTGAACCTGCCGCTGGTGGGCCTCTGGGTGAAGCTCCTCAAGATCCCGTACAACATCCTGGTGGTGTTCATCCTCATCTTCTGCATCATCGGCGCCTACAGCCTGAACAACAGCGTCTTCGACATCGGGATGATGATCTTCTGCGGCCTGCTGGGGTACGTGGCCAAGAAGCTCGACTTCCCGCTGGCCCCCGCCATCCTCACCCTCATCCTCGGCCCCATGATGGAGCGGAGCCTCCGCGAGTCGCTCTCCATGTCCCAGGGGGACTACAGCATCTTCTTCACCCGGCCGATCTCCCTGGTGCTCCTCATCATCACCGCCGTCATCTTCCTCACGTCCGCCTGGCAGGCCCTGCCCGCCGCCGTGCGGGAGGGGAGCAAGGAGGCGCAGGTCTGACGCTGGCGCGTCGCTCACGGCTCATCGCTCACGCTCGTGGGCCGATCCAGGGCTACCAGCCATGAACCATGGGCCGCGCGGCGGGGCCGCGCCGCTCGCCTGACAACGGCGGGATGCTGTGCTAGGGTAGGGCCGCCGCCTCGCGGCCCGCAACCGCACCCGCCGTCCGCCCGGCAAGGGGAACCCGCCATGGCCGAGTCGCACCTGGATCAGCTGTGCATCAACACCATTCGCATGCTCGCCGCGGACGCCGTGCAGAAGGCCAAGTCCGGCCATCCCGGCCTGCCCATGGGGGCCGCGGCCATGGCGTACGTGCTGTGGACGCGCCTGCTGCGCCACAATCCCGCCAACCCCCAGTGGCCGGATCGCGACCGCTTCGTCCTGTCCGCGGGGCACGGCAGCATGCTGCTCTATGCCCTGCTGCACCTCACCGGCTACGATCTCCGGCTGGAAGACCTCCAGCAGTTTCGGCAGTGGGAGAGCCGGACGCCCGGCCACCCCGAGCACTGGATGACCCCGGGCGTGGAGACCACGACCGGCCCGCTGGGGCAAGGCTTCGCAAACGCGGTGGGCATGGCCATCGCCGAGCGCTGGCTGGCCGCCCAGTTCAACAAGCCCGGGCACGCCATCGTGGAGCACTTCACCTACGTGCTGGCGAGCGACGGGGACATGATGGAAGGCGTGGCCTCCGAGGCCGCCTCCCTGGCGGGGCACCTGAGGCTCGGGCGGCTCATCTGCCTGTACGACGACAACGAGGTCTCGATCGACGGGAGCACGGACCTGGCCTTCACCGAGGACGTCGGCCGGCGCTTCGAGGCCTACGGGTGGCACGTGCAGGACGTCGCGGACGGGAACGACCTCGCGGCCGTGGAGGCCGCGCTCCGCGCCGCCCGGGCGGAGACGGGCCGGCCGTCCCTGATTCGCGTGCATACGGTCATCGGCTTCGGCAGCCCCGGGAAGCAGGGGACCGCCAAGGCCCACGGCGAGCCGCTGGGCGAGGACGAGGTCCGCGCCACCAAGCAGAACCTGGGCTGGCCGCTTCAGCCCGGCTTCCTGGTCCCCGAGGCGGCGCGCGCCGAGTTCGGCAAGGTCCGGCAGCGCGGGCAGGCCCTGGAGGCGGACTGGCAGGCGCGGAAGGCGGCCTACGACGCGGCGCACCCCGAGGAGGCTGCCCGCTGGGAGCAGTACCAGAGCGGAAAGCTTCCGGCCGGCTGGGAGGCGGCGCTGCCCGCCTTCGCGCCGGCGGATCCGGCCCTCGCCACCCGGGCGGCCTCGGGCAAGGTGCTGCAGGCCATCGCGCCGCGGATCACCAACCTCCTGGGCGGCTCGGCCGACCTGGCGCCCTCCAACAACACCTACCTCCCCGGCGTCCCGGAGTTCCAGGCCGGCTCGTACGGGGGGCGGAACTTCCGCTTCGGCGTGCGGGAGCACGCCATGGGGGCGATTGCCAGCGGCATGGCGCTGCACGGCGGCCTCCGGCCCTACACGGGCACGTTCCTGGTCTTCTCCGACTACATGCGCCCGGCGGTGCGGCTGGCGGCCCTCATGCAGCTCCCGGTCGTGTTCCTCTTCACGCACGACAGCATCGGCCTGGGCGAGGACGGCCCCACGCACCAGCCCATCGAGCAGCTCATGGCCCTCCGCGCCATCCCCGGCCTGACGGTCATCCGTCCGGCGGATGCCGCCGAGACGGCCGAGGCGTGGGGGGTGGCGCTCAGGC
>JBHGAX010000126.1:0-10535 GCA_041946635.1 Methylomirabilales bacterium (SeqCode) | reverse complement strand
AGCCGCGGCAGGCGGTCCAGCACCCCGCCGAAGATGAGCCGGGCGGCGGCCAGCGCGGTCTCGTACGGGTTCCCCAGGCCGTTGTGGAGGTAGTAGGCGCGCAGGCGCTCGACCCCCAGCACGTCGATGGGATGCAGGAACACCGGCGCCCGCAGGGCTTCGGCCCTGGCGAGGAAGGGGAAAAGGTCCGGGTGATCGAGGTCCTTGCCGCCGATATTGGAGCCGATGTAGACCCCGCGCAGCCCCAGCCCGGTCACCGCGCGCTCCAGCTCCTGGATGGCGGCGGTGACGTCCTGCAGGGGCACGGTGGCCAGGCCCGCGAGGCGGTCGGGCCGCTGCGCCACGGTGGCGGCCAGCTCGTCGTTGTAGAGCCGCGCCAGGCGGGCCCCCGCCTCCGCATCCGCCCAGTACACCATGGGCGGATTCAGGGACAGCACCTGCATGTCCACGCCGGCCCGGTCCATGTCCCGGAGCCGCGGCCTGGTCTCGTGGTAGTGGCGCGTGATGGGGCCGTAGGGCCGGCCCCCGACCATGATCGTGGGGTCGGGGCCGTCCTGGCAGAGCGAGGCGCCGTAGGGCCCGCCCTCCTTCTCGATCGCCTCGAGGAAACTCCGCGGGACGTAGTGCGCGTGCAGATCGATGATCATCCTGCCTCCTCGGGCACCGGCCGGGTCGGGACGCGAAAGGCGCCGCGCATCGCGGGGCCCGCCGCCGCAGCGCGCGGCCGGCTCACCGCTTCAGCGCCTCCGGGTTCACGGGCGAGCGCGGCGGCTCGCCGCGCAGGGCGCGGGCCACCTCCTCCGCCGCCTTGGTCTGCAGCTCCACGACCGCCTCGCGCGAATAGAAGGCGAGGTGCGGCGTGAGGATCAGGTTGGGCGCCTGTCGCAACGGGTGGTCGGGCGCGGGCGGCTCCTGGGCGACCACGTCCAGGCCGGCGCCCGCGAGCCTGCCGGCCTGCAGGGCGGCCGCCAGGGCCGGCTCGTCCACCAGGCCGCCCCGCGAGGTGTTGATGACGAAGGCCGTGGGCTTCATGCGGGCCAGCTCGCGCTCGCCCAGGATCCCCCGCGTCTTGGGCGAGAGGGGCACGTGCACGGAGACCGCGTCCGCCTCCGCCAGGAGCGTGTCCAGGTCCACGGCGCGCACCTGCTGCTGGGCCATGGCCGCGGCGTCCACGTAGGGGTCGGTCGCCACCACGCGCAGGCCCAGCGCCCGGGCCTTGGCCGCGAGCGCCCGCGCGATCTTGCCGAAGCCCAGGAGCCCCAGCGTCTGCCCGCGCAGCCGCTGAATGCCCTTGTGCGCGACCACGTCCCAGGCGCCGGCCTTCACCGCCGCGTCGGCGGCGACGATCCGGCGGGCCAGGGCCAGGAGCAGGGCCAGCGCGTGGTCCGAGACCTCGTCCACGCAGTAGTCCGGCACGTTGGTCACCAGGATGCCGGCCCGGGTGGCGGCGTCCAGGTCCACGTTGTCCACGCCGATTCCGTACCGGGCGATCAGCCGGCAGCGCTTGAGGCCGGCGATCACCCTGGCCGTCACCTTGGCGTAGCAGTTCAGGATGGCGTCCGCCTCGCCGGCCAGCGCCAGCACCTCCTCCTCGGACTTGGCCTGCCCCACGCGCAGATCGACGCCCAGCGGCTCCAGGACCCGCCGCTCGGGGTCCACCGAGGGAAACACGGAATCCGTCTGCGCCACGATGAATGTCATGCGGGCCTCCTCGCAGCGTCCCGGCCGGCGCTCGGCCGCTGCCCTCCCCTTGCGAGTCCCCAGGCGCTGCCGATTCGCCGCCTCACGGGCGGGCGACCCGGGGCTGTGGGCCGGCGGGACGCTGTCAGTACGCGCACGCAGCCTACGACGCCACGACCGTGATCTCGTCGATCGGGAACCGGGTCAGGACTTCGCAGCCGGTCTTGGTGGCGATGAGCATCTCCTCCAGCCGGACGCCCCACTCGAAGAGCTTCCCGTGCTGCGTCTCCAGCGCGAAGGACATGCCCTCCTCGATGGTCACCGGGTTGTCCATCGAGTAGATGCGGGAGACGACCGGGAGGTCGTACTGCGCGAGCCCCAGTCCGTGGCCCCACATGTTGGCCGCCGCCTGCTCCTCCTCCTCGTAGCCCCAGAGCTCCTTGGCCGAGGGGAACTTCGCGGCGATCTCGCGGGTGGTCGTCCCCGGGCGCACCTCGTGGATGGCGTCGTAGAGCCAGCCGTGGGCCTGCTTGTAGACCTGCTTCTGCTCCTTGGTCGGCTCGCCGCCCACGCAGTAGGTCCGGTAGTAGCACGACTTGTAGCCGTTCCAGGTGACGGCGGCGAGGTCGATGAATACCAGGTCCCCGGGGCGCAGGATGCGGTCCGAGAAGTTGCGCCAGTTCGGCCAGCAGTTCGGGCCGCTGGAGCAGATGACGTCCTCCACGTCCTCCACGCCGGCGAAGCTGTAGAGGTACTTCAGCGCGTGCGCGGTGATGTCGTTCTCGCGGACGCCCGGCCGCATGACCCGCGAGATCTCGTAGTGGGTCGCGTCGCAGATGGCCGCGCAGATGCGCAGGCACTCGTGCTCGTCCTGGTTCTTCACGGCGCGGGCCCGCATCATGGGCGTGACGCCGTCCGTCCAGTTGATGCCCGCCTCCTTGAAGGCGGTGATCATGTTCTGGTCGATGAGGTCGGTCCCCATGGGCCGCTTCTCCACCCCCGCCTTCTTCAGCTCGGTGAGGATGGAGTCGGTGAACTTCTTGACCTGCACCCGGGACGCCGGCCCCGCCGCCCCCCGGATCCAGGCGTAGGAGTAGCGGATGTTCTCCTTGGGGATCCAGGGGCAGTGGCGCTGGATGTGGAAGCCGATGTCCCCCTGCTCGTACAGGATCGGCTCGCGGTCCTCGATCAGCAGGCAGTACCGCAGCCCGGGCTTCAGCTTGTTCCAGTTGGGCGTGAGGGTGCTGGTGATGTGGCGGATGTTCTCCTCGTACATGCAGAGCAGCGACCCCAGGCCGTACTCCTTCATCATCTGCCGCGCCCGGTTGAGCCGGAACTGCCGCATGCGGTCCCAGTTGATCCGCTCTTGCCAATCCACCCCGACCGTTCCGAAGTTCGCCATGGCAGTCTGCCCTCCGTGAGAATGTCGAACGCCTCGCCCCGCCGGGCGCCTGGCCGTCTCCCGGGGCGCGGCCGCGCACCTCACCCGGCTGCGCGGCGGACCGCCGCGCCGGCGGCGCGTGACCCGAGCGCGGCCGACACGGCGTCGGCCGCCTCCTTCACGTGCTTGGTGAGCGTCGGGAGCCGGGCGGGACCGAGGCGCGCCGCGGGCCCCGCGATGCCGAGCGAGGCGACCACGGCCTGCGTGTGGTCGCGGATCGGCGCGGCGACGCAGCGCAGGCCCGCCTCGAACTCCTCGTTGTCCAGCGCGTATCCCTCTTCCCGGATCCGCTGCAGCTCCGCCCGGAGCCGCGCGCCCGCGGTGATGGTCCGGCGGGTGTAGCGGCGCAGGCCGGCGCTCAGGATGCGCCGCAGCTCCTGCTCGGGCTGGTAGGCCAGGAGCGCCTTGCCGAGGGCCGTGCAGTGGAGCGGCGAGCGGCGCCCCACCCGGGAGTACATCCGGATGGTGAGCGGCGACTCGATCTTGTCCGCGTAGACCACCTCGTGGCCCTCCAGCATGCCGAGGTGGACCGTCTCCCGGGTGGCCTCCATCAGCGCCTGCAGGTGCGGCTGCGCCACCTCCCGGATGCTGAGGCCGCCCATCACCACCGCCCCCAGCTCCAGGAATTTCAGGCCCAGCCGGTAGCGCCCCGAGCCGGCCTCCTGCACCACGTAGCTTCTCCGGAGCAGCGTCCGCAGCAGCTTGTGGATCGTGCTCTTGGCCAGGTCCAGCTCGGCGCTCAGCTCGGTCACCCCGCGCGACTCGCGCGTGCGCGCCAGGGCCTCGATGAGCTGCAGGCAGTGATCCACCGCCCGCACGGGGGCGGGGGCAGACGCCCGGCGTTGTGGCTCGACCATCCTTCCGACTCCCGGGGCGTGCGCCGAGGAGCGCCGCACCGCTTACCCGGCGCGAGTCCCCGGATACTTGGTCTCGGCCTCCTCGGCCCCCGCGACCTCGCGGTAGTCCTGGTTCAGGTCCCCGCTGCCCGCCGGGTACTTCACGGTGAAGAACACGGCGGGTCCGCCGACCGCCCGGCTGCGATGGGGCGTGAAGCGCGGAATGTGGACGAGGTCGCCGCGCTCCACGATCCGGTCTTCGTCCCCCAGGATCATGTGGAGCTTCCCCTCCAGGATCAGGGTGAACTGCTCCTCGCTGGGATGCATGTGCGGCGGCGGCCCCTCGCCCTCGGGCTTCGTCACGATCCCGGCCTTCATGAACTCCCCGGCCACCGTCTGCACGACCATCTTCGGATTGACCGCGGGGTGCTCCTTCTTCATCTCCGCGATGTGGTAGATGGGCATCTCCCCCCCATCCCGCCGGTGTTCGCGCGGGCGTCCGTAGTTGCGCGTGGCGCGTTCACCCGTTCTCGCTCACGCCTTGAACGCCCTCTCCCGCGTGCTGCGCAGCATGGGGGCGATCAGGACCCCCAGCAGCAGCACGGTCAAGAGGAGAAAGGTCAGGCTGATGGCCGTCGGGGCAGGACCTGGGGGGAGCCGGGAGGAGGAATCGAGGAGCCGACGTTCCCGCTGGATCATCGCGTGGCACCCCGCGATGCGCAGCCGCGCGGCGAGTCGGTTTCCTATCGGGAAACGATGTTCGGAACCGAGAACCATATTTCCCCATCCGATCCGGGGTGTCAAGAGGGATTTCACGCCCCTCCCTGCACTTTCCGACGCTTCGTGCCACGGGGCTGGGCGGTCTCGCCGCGCGCGGCAACCGCCGTCGGCACCGGGGTGCGCGGGCTTCCCTGTGGCCGCCGGGATGGCGCGCGCGGGCGCCAGGCGCGGCGCGCGCTTCACTTCGCGGTCGCCCGGCTATCTCCGCGCCAGTGCGGCATGGGCGGCGTGTTTCAGGCGCGGAATGCCGCCTGGGCGTCGGCTCGGCTTACGTTCTCGGACATGCTCAGGCGCCGGGCGGCCGGCCGCCGATCCCGCCGGCCTCGATTCCACGCCGCGCTCGATCCTTGGAATGAAGCTTGCCCCGCTGCCGCATGCCCACCGCTGTTCACGTGTCCGCAGTGCGTGCCCCGCCGGGAAGTCGGAAGGCCAGCGCGAGAGATCGCCCAGCCGGGCGTGGACTGCCCGGAGCGGCGCGCGGTTCTCCGCGCCTCGCCCACCGCCTGCCCGGGCCGCGAGCCTCCCGCGGGATGGGCTGAACCAGCGTCAAGGAGTGCGGCGATGCCCTGCCTTGGAATCCCCGTCCCCCTTCAGCGTCGCGGGCGACCGCAGGCTCCACCCGCGCGCCTGGCCGGCTTCGCCTGGATCCTCCCGGCGCTCTTCGCCGGCCTGCTGGCCTGCGGCGTCAGCGCGGGCGAGGCCCAGACGGCCAGCCTCTGGGATGCGACGACCACGCCCGCCCGGGTGTCCGATCCGGACCCCAACCCCGTAGAGCTGGGCGTGAAGTTCCAGAGCAGCGTGGCGGGGGCCATCAGCGGGATCCGCTTCTACAAGGGGACCGGCAACACGGGCCCCCACGTGGGGCACCTCTGGACGGCCGCGGGGGCCCTGCTGGGCAGCGTGACCTTCAGCGGCGAGACGGCCTCGGGCTGGCAGCAGGCCAGCTTCCCCAGCCCCATCCCGATCCAGGCCAACACCACGTACATCGCCTCCTACCATGCGCCGGCCGGACGCTACGCGGTGAACGGCAGCTACTTCGCCGGCGCGGGCGTCGCCGCGGGCCCGCTGAGCGCGCCCGCCAGCGGGGCGGCCGGGGGCAACGGCGTGTACCGCTACGGTCCGGCCGGCGGGTTCCCCAGCCAGACGTTCAACGCCAGCAACTACTGGGTGGACGTCGTCTTCGTCACCTCGACGGGCGGCGGCCCGCCGCCCCCGCCTCCGCCGCCGGGCGAGACGCGTCCCCTGCTCCTGGTCACGAGCGGCGGCTTCAGCGGCTACTACGCCGAGATCCTGCGGGCGGAGGGCCTGAACCTCTTCGACGGCGCGGACCTCTCCGCACTCACGCCCGAGCTGCTCTCGGGGTACGACGCGGTCCTCCTGGGCCAGGCGGCCCTGACGGCCACCCAGGTCAGCATCCTCACCGACTGGGTGAACGCGGGCGGCCACCTGGTGGCCATGCGGCCCGACAAGCGCCTCGCCCCCCTCCTGGGCCTCAGCGACACGGGGACGACCCTGACGAATGCCTATCTCCTGATCGCCACGGGGGGCGCGCCGGGCGCCGGCCTGGTGAACCAGACGATCCAGTTCAAGGGCACCGCGGACCGCTACGCGCTGAGCGGTGCCACGTCGCTCGCCACGCTGTACAGCGGCGTGAACACGGCCACCGCCAACCCGGCCGTCACGTGGCGGAGCGCGGGCCCGAGCGGCGGCAGCGCGGCGGCGTTCGTCTACGACCTGGCCCGCTCGGTGGTGTACCTCCGCCAGGGGAACCCGGGCTGGGCCGGCCAGGAGCGGGACGGCTTCCCGCCCATTCGCTCGAACGACCTGTACTTCGGCGCGGCCGGCTTCGACCCGCAGCCGGACTGGGTGAACCTGAACAAGGTCGCCATCCCGCAGGCGGACGAGCAGCAGCGGCTGCTGGCCAACCTCCTCATCTGGACCATGCGCGCGCGGAAGCCGCTCCCCCGCTTCTGGTACCTGCCGCGGGACCTGCCCGCGGTGGTGGTGATGACCGGGGACGACCACGGCAGCGGCGGCACCGCCGGGCGCTTCGAGCAGTACCTGGCCGCCAGCCCGGCCGGCTGCTCCGTGGAGAACTGGGAGTGCGTGCGCAGCACGTCCTACCTCTACCCCAACAGCCCGCTCACCGACGCCCAGGCGGCCGCGTACACGCGGGCGGGGTTCGAGGTGAGCCTGCACCTGAACACGGGCTGCGCGGACTGGAACCCGGCCTCGCTGGACGGCATGCTGGGCGACGCCCTCTTCCAGTTCCGCAGCCGCTATCCGAGCGCGGGAGCCCCGGTCACGCACCGGACCCACTGCCTCGTCTGGAGCGACTTCACCAGCGGCGCGGAGGTCCAGCGGGACCACGGGATCCGGGCGGACGCCAACTACTACTACTGGCCGCCCGGCTGGATCCAGAACCGGCCCGGCCTCTTCACCGGCTCGGGCCTGCCCATGCGCTTCGCGCGGGCCGACGGCGGCCTCATCGACGCGTATCAGCTCGCCACGCAGATGACGGACGAGTCGGGCCAGACCTACCCGTTCACCATCGACACGCTGCTCGACCGGGCACTGGGTCCCCTGGGCTACTACGGGGTCTTCACTGCGAACATGCACACCGACCAGGTCCAGTCCGGCGGCTCGGACGCCATCCTGGCCTCGGCCCGCGCCCGCGGCGTCCCCGTGGTCTCGGCCCGCCAGGTGCTCGCCTGGCTGGACGGGCGGAACGGCTCGGAGCTGGCCGACCTCAGCTTCAGCGGGGGGGTGCTGCGGTTCGCGGTGGCGGCCGGCCAGGGGGCGACCGGGCTCCGCGCCATGGTGCCCATGCAGGGCCGCAGCGTGACGGCGGTCCGCCGCGACGGGGCCTCCATCCCCTTCACCACGCGGACGGTGAAGGGCATCGCCTACGCGGTCTTCGCGGCGCAGACGGGCAGCTACGAGGTGACGCTCCAGTGAGCCGCGCGCGAAGGCGCGAGCGCCGGGCGGACGGGAGCCGCCCGGGGGCGCGCTACTCGCGCAACACGCGCCAGGCCTGGTGCAGGTCGGCGGTCGCCTCCCGCCCGGCGGCCTCGCCGGCCTCGATCTCGTCCCCCTCCCCCGGGGCCAGGAAGAGGTTCGTGGCCACGCCCTGCTGGCGGGTGTAGAGGTCGAAGTAGCGGCCGCGCGCGGACAGGAGGGTTTCGTGGGTGCCGCGCTCCAGGATGTGGCCGGCCTCCACCACGAGGATCTGATCGGCGCGGCGGACGGTGGAGAGGCGGTGGGCGATCACGAACGTGGTGCGCCCGCGCATGAGGTAGGCCAGGCCTTCCTGAATGAGCGTCTCGGACTCGGAGTCCAGGCTGGAGGTGGCCTCGTCCAGGATCAGGATGCGCGGGTCGGCCAGGATGGCCCGGGCGATCGAGACGCGCTGGCGCTGCCCGCCCGACAGCCGGACGCCCCGCTCGCCCACCAGCGTGTCGTAGCCCGCGGCGAAGCCCCGCGCGAACTCGTCCACCCGCGCGATCCGGCAGGCCCGCAGCACCTCCTCCTCGCTGGCCTCCGGCCGGGAGAAGGCCACGTTCTCCCGGATCGTCCCGTCGAACAGGAAGGTCTCCTGGAGCACGACCCCCAGCTGCGTGCGGTAGGACGCCAGCCGCACGGTGGAGAGGTCCACGCCGTCCACCCGCACCGCGCCGCGCGTCGGGGCGTGAAAGGCGGCCACCAGGCCGATGATGGTGGACTTGCCCGCGCCCGACGGCCCGACCAGCGCCGTCACCGTGCCGGGCGCCGCCCGGAAGGAGACGTCCTCCAGCACCGGCTTGCCCGCCTCGTAGGCGAAGCCCACCCGGTCGAAGACCACCTCGCCCCGGAGCACCGGAAGGTCCGCGCGGCGGCACGGGTCCGCGTCCTCGGGCCGCTCGCGGAAGACCTCGCGCGTCCGCTCCAGCCCGGCCAGGGCCTCGGAGAGCTGCGTCCCGATGGAGACGATCTGGAAGACGGGCGCCGCCAGGAAGGCCAGGAAGGCGGTGAAGGTCACGAACTCGCCCAGCGTGAGCGCGCCGGAGAAGGTCAGGCGGGCGCCGGCGTACATCACCACGGCCCCCACCGCGCCCAGGAACAGGGTGGCCGAGAGCCCCATGGCGGCGACGACGGTGAGCGAGCGCAGCACGTTGTCCAGCAGGCGCCGCACGCCGCCCGCAAAGACGGCCGCCTCGCGGGCCTCCGCGTGGTAGCCCTTGACCACCCGCACGCCGCCGAGCGACTCCGTCAACCGGCCGGTCACCTCCGCGCTGAGCCTGCCCCGCGCCCGGAAGATCGGCCGGATGGTGCGCAGCGAGGCGCGCAGCACCAGGCCGAAGGCCACCAGGAACGCCGCCGCGATGCCGGTGAGGAGGGGGCTGATGCGCAGCAACACGACGAGCGCGAAGAGCGCCGTGAGCAGCCCGCCCAGGAACTCGACCATCCCCGTGCCGAGCAGGTTCCGGACCCCCTCGACGTCGGTCATGATGCGCGAGACCAGGGCGCCGCTCTTGTTGGCGTCGTAGTAGGCGACGGGCAGGCGGCCCACGTGCGCCTGCACCCGGCAGCGCAGGTCGGCGATGAGCCGCTGCGCGGCCTTGGACAGGAGCTGGGTCAGCGCGAACGAGGTCGCGCCCTGGATCGCGGTGGCCGCCAGCACGGCGAGGACCAGCGGCCCGAGCCACTCCGCCTGCCGGCGGCCGATGACGTCGTCGATGAGGAACTTGGTGGAGGCGGGCAGGACGAGGCCGGACAGGCGGTTCACCACCATGAGGGCCACGCCCGCCGCCAGGAGGGCGCGGCGGGGCCGGAGCAGGCGGCGGATCTCGGGCCACAGGGCGGCCAGGCGCTCGCCGGTCGGCGGGGTGTCCTGCGGCCGCGTCATGCCGGCCGCCCGCCTCCCGGACGCACGCGGGCGCCGGAGTCCGCCAGGTACCGGCGCCAGGCGCGCCGCGCGGTCTCCAGCACGGCCCTGGGACAGCCCGCGCCCTGGAGCGCGCTCTCCAGGGCCTCCAGGCTGCGAGGATCCTCCCACTCGACGTCCTGCGCGACCCGCCGTGCCAGGTCGCCGACGGCGGTCTCCTCGCCGCGGTACTGCATCAGCCACTTGGTGAAGGAGGGAGCGTTCGACATGCAGCCTCGGCTCTCCGGCGCCCGTGCAGCGGCGCCGGCGGGGCGACGGCGGGCCAACCTCTGGCGAAGGGAGATCGGGGATGCGGCGAACAGGTCCGGCGGGCTCTTGGCAAGACGGCCCGTGCGGACTCGGTGCGGCGCGGTTTACCTCACTGCTCGGGATCGGTGGTCAGCGACTCGAACTGCGGGGGCAGCGGCTGGGGCCCCGGGACGATGCCGGCGATGTCCGGATCTTCGCCGGCCGATCGGGTGGGCGCGTTCGCGCGGCGCTCCCTGGCCTCGAGTCGGCGGGCGTCCTTTTCCTTGCGGCGCTCCTGCCGCGCCTTTTCCTTCTGCCGCTTCTGGAAGCTCGGCCTGGAGTTCTTCGCCATCCTCTGTGCTCCCGGAGCGACGCGGCTCACCGCGGCGGATCATCCGCCGCGGCGCGTCACTCCCCGTCGGTGTTCTCTGGCTCGCGTGCCCAGAAGGCCACGTCGTCCGCCGTATCGTCCTCGAAGTCGTCCACCGCGCCCGCGAAGAACTGTCCCCCGCCGCGCTCGCGGATGGGCTTCTTGGGCGCCCGCGGCTCGCCCTTCCGGCTCCGCGCCTTGGGCTTGCGGCTGCCGCGCGGCGGCGCGTCGGGGCCGAAGACCCGCGTCGGCTCCCCGCGCGGGCGCGCGCCCGGC
>JBHGAX010000125.1:0-10629 GCA_041946635.1 Methylomirabilales bacterium (SeqCode) | reverse complement strand
GTCAGTTCTTCGTCCTTATGGTCAGTTCTCCAACCGACCGTCGCTCCTCGTCGTCGCCCCCCTGTTCCGCTCTGCGGCCAGCCATCGCTTCAGCGCGGTACCGATCTCGCTCCCGAAGCGCAGCTCGCGCAGGCCGTGCCGGCACACCGGCACGCGGTTCTCGGCCAGCAGCCGCTTCAGCTCCCCCTGCGGATGCGGGCGGGCCGGGTGCCGCGGGTGCTCCAGGTGGTAGGTCACGGTCAGGTTCCGGGTGTTCACCAGCCTGAGCCCCAGGAGCTGCAGCCGGTGGCCCAGCTCGCGGTCCGATCCCCCCAGGTCCGCCATGGTCTCGTCGAAGCCGTTGGCCTCGAACATGGCGCGGCGGTGCAGCGAGAAATCGGCGCCGATGAGGTTCTCGTGGTCGGGGACGAGCCGCCGCAGCAGCCGGCTCTCGAACCGCACCGCGCGCTCCACGCCGCGCAGCTCCCGGCGCAGCCACCACCACAGCAGGCGCGGCCAGGCGTCGAAGTGCCGGCTGCCCACCAGGCGCGGGCTCAGCCGGCGGCCCAGCGCGGGCTCGACCATCACGCCCCGGCGACCGTTCAGCACGGCATCCGGCCGGGCAAAGCGCAGGTGGCTCTCGACGTACCGCCGGTGCGGGAGGCAGTCGCCGTTCAGGAAAATCAGGTAGTCGCCCCGCGCGGCCAGGCTGGCCTTGTTCAGGATGACCGGCAGCCGGTAGCCGCGATGCTCCTGCCAGCAGTGCTGGACGGGGAAGGGCGCGCGGCGCCGCCAGTCCGCGACCAGCTCGGCCGTCTCCGGGGTGGAGCCGTCGTCCGCCACCACCACCTCGAAGTCCCGGGCGGTCTGCTGCAGCAGGCGGAGCAGGACGAGCTCCAGCTCCCGGGGCTGGTTGTAGACGGAGACGATCAGCGAGGCAGTCGCTGCCATCAGGACTCCAGCCCGGTGCGGCACGCCGGAGACAGCATGCGGAATGGAAGAGGCAGGAGCCGGGGATCAGGGGCCGGGGATTGGGGCCGGCGCCCATCGGCCATCGTCGGTTCGTGGTGCCGTGCCGACCGCCGGCCGCGGCCCGCCGGCCTCTGGCCCGCCATCACACCGCATTCCGCGCTCGCGACTCCGCGTGCGCCAGCGCCGCCGCGATGAAGTCGCGGAACAGCGGGTGGGGCCGGAGCGGCCGGGACTTGAACTCGGGGTGGAACTGCCCGCTGACGAACCACGGGTGGGACGGCAGCTCGACCATCTCCACCAGGCTGAGGTTCGGCGAGAAGCCGCTGAGCTTGAGCCCGTGCCGCTCCAGCGTCTCGCGGTACTCGTTGTTGACCTCGTAACGGTGCCGGTGCCGCTCCGAGATCTCCTGGGCCGCGTAGGCATCGTGCGCCCTGGAGGGGACGGCCAGGCGGCACGGGTAGGCGCCGAGCCGCATGGTGCCGCCCAGGTTGGTGATGCCCTGCTGCTCGGGCAGGAGATCGATGACGGGGTGCGGGGTGTGCGGATCGAACTCCCGGCTGTTGGCGCCCGCAAGGCCACACACGTTCCGGGCGTACTCGATCACCGCGCACTGCATGCCGAGGCAGATGCCCAAGAACGGACGCAGTTCCTCCCGCGCGAAGGAGATGGCGGCCACCTTGCCCTCGATGCCGCGGCTGCCGAAGCCGCCCGGCACCAGCACGCCCGCGACGTCGTGCAGGTGCTCCTTGGGGCCGTCCCGCTCGATCTTCTCGGCGTCCACCGGCTTGATGATCACCTGGCAGTCGTTGGCGATGCCGCCGTGGCCGATGGCCTCGAACAGGCTCTTGTAGGCGTCCCGCAGGTCCAGGTACTTCCCCACCACCCCGATGGTCACCTTGCGGGAGGGGTTGCGCACGGTCTGGACGATCCGCTCCCACTGGCTGAGGTCCTGCGCCCGCTCCTGCAACCCCAGCATCTTCACGATCAGCTCGTCCAGCCCCTCCTCGTGGAACGCCAGGGGGACCTGGTAGATGGTGGGCGCGTCCTTGGCCGTGATGACGGCCTTCTCCGAGACGTTGCAGAACAGGGCGATCTTCTTCTTCAGCTCCTTGGGGATGTCCCGGTCGGCACGGCAGAGCAGGATGTCCGGCTGGATCCCGATCTCCAGGAGCTCCTTGACCGAGTGCTGCGTGGGCTTGGACTTCAGCTCGCCCGCCGTGTTGATGTAGGGCACCAGGGTGAGGTGCACGTAGAGCACGTGCTCGCGCCCCACGTCGGCCTTGAGCTGCCGGATGGCCTCCAGGAACGGCAGGCTCTCGATGTCGCCCACGGTCCCGCCCACCTCCACGATGGTCACGTCCACGTCCTGGGTCACGCGGAGGATGCTGCGCTTGATCTCGTCCGTGATGTGCGGGATGACCTGCACGGTGCCGCCCAGGTAGTCGCCGCGGCGCTCCTTGGTGATGACCGAGAAGTAGATCTGCCCGGTGGTGACGTTGTTGTGCCGGGTGAGCCGCGCGTTCGTGAACCGCTCGTAGTGGCCCAGGTCCAGGTCCGTCTCCGCGCCGTCGTCGGTGACGAAGACCTCGCCGTGCTGGAAGGGGCTCATCGTGCCCGGGTCCACGTTGATGTAGGGGTCGCACTTCAGGAGCGTCACCGAGAAGCCCCGGCTCTCCAGCAGACACCCGATGGACGCCGAGGCCAGTCCCTTCCCCAGCGAGGACAGGACGCCGCCCGTCACGAAGATCAGCTTGGTCGCCATGAAACCCCCTGCGAATGCGGAATGCCGAATGCGAAATGCGGGATGCTCGAGACCCAGAACGAATCATCCGCAGATTACGCCGATTCCGCAGATTCTCCCCAGCCATGCTGCATGTCGAATGGGGGACGGGATGCTCGAGACCCAGGACCATCACCCAGAGGGCCCGTTCTCATTCCGCATCCCGAATTCCGCATTCCGCATTGCCGGCGGCCAGGAGCCGCCGGACGCGCTCCAGGTCGGCGGGCGTATCCACGCCGAAGCTGTCGTGGTCCGTCAGGACCACCCGGATGCGGATCCCGTGCTCCAGCGCCCGCAGCTGCTCCAGCCGCTCCCGCTCCTCCAGCGGCGTGGGTCGCAGGCCCGCCAGGTGGAGGAGCGTGTCCCGCCGGTACACGTACAGGCCGATGTGCAGCAGGTACGGCCGGGCGTCGGGCGGCGGCGCCCCGTCGCGCAGATAGGGAATGGGCGAGCGCGAGAAATAGAGCGCGAAGCCCTGGCGGTCCACCACCACCTTGACCTTGCCGGGGTCGGCAGCCTCGGCCGCGCCCATGGGCCGGCCCAAGGTCCCCATGGCGATGTCCGGGCAGGCCGCCAGCGGCTCCACCGCCCGGTCGATCACGGCGGGGTCGATGAGCGGCTCGTCCCCCTGGATGTTCACCACGAGGTCGCAGGCGAGATCGCGGGCCACCTCGGCGATCCGGTCCGTTCCCGACGGGTGGTCCGGCGAGGTCAGGCAGGCCTTGCCCCCGAAGCCGCGCACCGCGTCCAGGATGCGCCGGTCGTCCGTGGCCACCAGCACCTCGTCCAGCAGGCGGGCCCGCGAGGCCCGCTCCACCACGTGCTGGACCATCGGCTTGCCCTGGAGATTCGCCAGCGCCTTCCCCGGAAACCGGCTGGAGGCGTAGCGCGCGGGAATGAGGCCCACGATGCGCGGCGGGCGCGCCGCGCGGCTCATGGCTGATGGCTCATGGCTCATGGCAAGAACCAGTCACCGACTCGCACGAACGGCGTTGATTGATAAGAGGGCTGATGCGCTTGGCCAGCCGCAGCGCCTTCGCGCGCCTGTCGCTGAACTCGCCGGACTTGTCTGGAGTACTATGAGCCATGAGCTATGAGCCAGCGAGCGCCTGCGCGAGCTCCTCGCGGCTCACCGTCGCGGTGCCGCGCTTCCCCACCACGATGCCGGCGGCGTAATTGGCCAGCGTGGCGGCCTCGGGCATCGAGGCGCCGGCCGCCAGGGCCAGCGAGAGCGCGGACATCACCGTGTCGCCGGCCCCCGTCACGTCGTACACCTCGCGGGCGAAGGTCGGGATGTGGACGACCGGCCGTCCGGCCTGGAACAGCGACATGCCCTGCTCGCCCCGCGTGACGAGCACGGCGCCGACCCGGAGCCGCCGGAGCAGCGCCTGCCCCACGCGCAGCAGGTCCGCCTCCGTCCGCACCAGGATGCGGGCGCCCGCGGCCGCCTCGTGGTGGTTCGGCGCGACCACGGTCACCCCGCGGAAGAGCGGCAGGTGCTGGACCTTCGGATCCACCGCCACGAGGGTGCGCCGGCGGGCGGCCAGCGGGAGCACCGCCCGCATGAGGGCCGGGCTCACCACGCCCTTCGCGTAGTCGGAGATGACCAGCACCTCCGACTCGGGCAGGAACGCGCGCGCCCGCTCCAGGAGCTGCGCCCGCACGGTCGCCGCCAGCGGCGCGTCGCTCTCCCGGTCGAAGCGCACGATGTGCTGGCTGCCGGCCACCACCCGGCTCTTGATGGTCGTGGGCCGGCTGGCGTCCACCACCAGGCCGTCGGCCTTCACGCCCGCCCGCTCCAGCTCGTCCACCAGCCGTTCCGCCGGCGCGTCGTTGCCCACCACGCCGACGACCCGCACCTGCCCGCCCAGGGCGGCGATGTTGGCGGCCACGTTCCCGCCGCCGCCCACCTTCACGGTCTCCGAGCGCACGGCCACGACGGGCACCGGCGCCTCCGGGGAGATCCGGGACACGGTGCCCCACACGTACTCGTCCACCATCAGATCACCAAGGACGAGGACACGGGCACCCGGGAAGCGCTCGAGGTAGCGGTGGAGGGCGTTGGGGCTGAGGCCCATAAAGGCTAAATCCTTATCAAAACGGTGCCTAAGCTATCTGATTTTTTGCAAGAATTCAACCCGCTTCTCCCTGGCAGAAACAGAAAGATTTGTCCGCAGATTACGCAGATTCCGCAGAGGGATCGAGGGAGAAAATCGATGCGGTGCGGAAGGCGGAGCCCAGAGAACCCAGGACCGATCATCCGCAGATTACGCAGATCACGCAGATGCTCTCGGACCCCGGCACCGCGTCCGGAAGTACGCCGCGGTCTCGCGCAGGCCGTCCGTGAGCTCCACCTTGGGCTCCCAGCCCAGGATCTCGCGGGCGCGGCGGATGTCGGGCTGGCGGACCCGGGGGTCATCCTCCGGGAGGGCCTGGTAGGTGACCTCCAGCCGGCAGCCGAGGACCTGCTCCACGGCGGCCACCAGGTCGCGGATGGTGCGCTCCGCCGGGTTCCCCAGGTTCACGGGCTCGGCCTCGTCGGACAGGAGGAGCCGGACCAGGCCCTCCACCAGGTCCGAGACGTAGCAGAAGCTCCGCGTCTGGGTCCCGTCGCCGTAGACCGTCAGGGGCTTGCCCGCCAGCGCCTGGATGAGGAAGTTCGAGACCACCCGGCCGTCGTTGGGCCGCATGCGGGGGCCGTAGGTGTTGAAGATCCGGGCGATGCGGGTGTCCACCCCGTGGGTGCGGTGGTAGGCCATGGTCATGGCCTCGGCGAAGCGCTTGGCCTCGTCGTAGACCCCCCGGGGGCCGACCGGGTTGACGTGCCCCCAGTAGCTCTCGGGCTGGGGGTGCACCTGGGGGTCGCCGTAGACCTCGGAGGTGGAGGCCAGCAGGAAGCGGGCGCCCTTGGCCTTGGCCAGGCCCAGCGCCTTGTGGGTGCCCAGGGAGCCGACCTTGAGGGTCTGGATGGGCAGCCGGAGGTAGTCCACGGGGCTGGCCGGGGAGGCGAAGTGCAGGATGTGGTCCAGCGGCCCGGCCACGTACAGGTACTCGGTGACGTCCTGCTTGATGAAGTGGAAGCCGTCCCGCCCGATGAGGTGGGCCACGTTGTCCGGGTGGCCGGTGATCAGGTTGTCGGCGCAGATCACCTCGTGCCCCTCCGCGAGCAGCCGCTCGCAGAGGTGGGAGCCCAGGAAGCCCGCGCCGCCGGTGACCAGGGTGCGGGGGCGGCGGGCGCTCACGCCTGCACCCCCTTCGCCTGGCCCCGGCCCACCCCGAGATACTCGAAGCCGAGGGCGACCATGGTCTCGCGATCCAGGAAGTTCCGGCCGTCCAGGATGAGCGGGCGCACCATCCGGGTCTTCATCTGCGACCAGTCCAGGGCGGCGAACTCCGCCCATTCCGTGCAGAGGACCAGCGCGTCCGCCCGGGCCGCCACCGCGTACGGATCGGGGCACACCTCCAGGCCGGGGGCCGCCTGGCGCGCCTTCTCGGCGGCCTGCGGGTCGTAGCCCTGCACGAGGGCGCCCTCGCCCATCAGCCGGCGCGCGATGTCGAGGGCGGGCGCCTCGCGCACGTCGTCGGTGTTCGGCTTGAACGCCAGGCCCAGCAGCCCGATGCGCTTGCCCCGGAGGATCCAGAGGGCCCGCTTCAGCCGCTCCACCACCATGGCGCGGCAGCGCTCGTTGATCCGCTCCACCTCGCGCAGCAGCGCGAAGTCGCAGCCGTTCTTCTCGGCGATCTGCACGAAGGCCTTCAGGTCCTTGGGGAAGCAGGAGCCCCCGAAGCCGATGCCGGCGTTCAGGAAGGCCCGGCCCACCCGCTTGTCCAGCCCCACGCCCTTCACCACCTGCAGCACGTCGGCCCCGGCGGCCTCGCACACCTCGGCCAGGGCGTTCGCGAACGCGATCTTCATGGCCAGGAACGAGTTGGAGGCGTGCTTGATCAGCTCGGCGCTGGCCAGGTCCGTGACCAGGAAGGGCACCGCCCGGTCCTGCCGGCAGTCCGCGTGGATGGGGCAGCGGAACCGCCCCTCGATGATCGGGCGGTACAGCTCGCGCAGCAGCCGCTCGGACCGCTCGTCGCTCACCCCGATCACGATGCGGTCGGGGTGCAGGAAGTCCTCCACCGCGATGCCCTCGCGCAGGAACTCGGGGTTCGAGGCGACGGCGAACTGGACGCCCGGGCGGCGGCAGTAGATGTTGAGCGTCTTCTCGATCCACATGCCGGTCTGCACGGGCACGGTCGACTTCTCGGTGATCAGGAGATCGTGGGTGGCGTGCTCGGCCACGCGGCGGGTGGCCGCCTCCACGAACGCGAGGTCCGCCTCCCCGGTGGGCAGCGGCGGCGTGTTGACGCAGATGAACGCGATGTCCGCGCCGTGCACGGCCGCCGCCACGTCCGTCGTGAACTCCAGGCGGCCGGCCGCGCGGGTCCGCTCCACCATCGGGGCGAGGTGCGGCTCGTAGATGGGGAGTTCGCCGTGGAGCAGCACGCCGATCTTCGCCGGGTTGTCGTCCATGCACACGACGTGGTGGCCGATGTCCGCCAGGCACGCGCCGGTCACCAGCCCCACGTATCCCGTCCCGATCACACACACGCGCATCACAGCCCCCTTGGAAATGCGGAATGCGGGATGCGGAATGGAGAGACTCCCGCGTCCAATCTACCCCATCAACGGGATTTGGGCGTGTTCTTTGATGATTCTTGACCGGGAAGTCCGAAGTCGCTGCGGTTCAAGGTGCTAGCCCCCGCTCTTCAGCTGCCGCGCCAGGTCGGCCTCCACCATCATCTCGACCAGCGCCGCGAACGAGACCTGCGGGGTCCAGTCGAGCACGCGCTTTGCCTTCGAGGCGTCGCCCTGCAGCAGGTCGACCTCGGCGGGCCGCACGAGCTGAGGGTCCACCACGACATGGTCCTTCCAGCTGAGCCCGGCCCGGCAGAAGGCGATCTCGCACAGCTCGCGGACCGCGTGCGTCTCGCCCGTCGCGACCACGTAGTCGTCCGGCCGGTCCTGCTGCAGCATTCGCCACATGGCCTGGACGTAATCGCCCGCGTAGCCCCAGTCGCGCCGGGCCTCCAGGTTGCCGAGCGGCAACGTCTCGGCCTTCCCCGCCTTGATGCGGGCGACCCCGTCGGTGACCTTGCGCGTGACGAACTCCTTTCCGCGCCGGGGCGACTCGTGGTTGAACAGGATCCCCGAGCAGGCGAAGAGCCCGTAGCTCTCGCGGTAGTTGACCGTGATCCAGTGGCCGTACACCTTGGCCACTCCGTACGGGCTGCGCGGATAGAAGGGCGTCCGTTCCGTCTGGGGCACCTCCTGCACCTTGCCGAACATCTCGCTGCTGCTCGCCTGGTAGAACCGGATCTCCCGGTCCACCAGGCGCACCGCCTCCAGCATCCGCGTCACGCCCAGGGCCGTGAACTCCCCGGTCAGGACCGGCTGATCCCAGGAGGTCGGGACGAACGACATGGACGCGAGGTTGTACACCTCCCGCGGCTTCACGCTACGCAGGAGGGTGATGATGGAGAGCTGATCCAGCAGGTCCGCCTGGTAGATTTCCACCTTCCCGCGCAGGTGCTCGATGCGCTCGAAGTTCTCCGTGGATGACCGGCGCACCATGCCGGCCACGCGGTAGCCCTGCGTGAGGAGGAAGTCCGCCAGGTAGCTCCCGTCCTGGCCCGTGATGCCGGTGATCAGGGCGGTACGTTTTCCCATGCTGCCTCCTGCAGGCCGGAACAACGACTTTCTTATCCGCAGATTACGCAGATTACGCAGATCCTTTCAGCATCGCACCCGCGGCCCTCTTCAGCCGCCGCCCGGGCGGCTCAAAACGGTCCAGCCGCAAGGCGGAGCGCCGCAGGCCGAGGGAGGCGTAGCAGCGCTACGCCGCACCGAGCGCCGAGGCGCTCGGGGTACCCGTCCGGAGGATGGGTCCCCGCGGATGGCCGTTTTCAGCCGCCCGACTCGCCTGCCCGCATGGTGCGAAGCAGATCCTTCACCTCCTGCGCGCGGGAGATGGGGCAGACGAGGATCCCTTCCGGGGTCTCCACGACGATCAGGTCCGCCAGGCCGATCGTCCCGATGGGGCGGGAGGTCGCGTAGATCACGCAGCCCTGCGTCTCGCGGCCCACGTGCCGGCCCACCACGGCGTTCCGGGCGTCGTCCTTGGGCAGGATGCGGCCGAGGGCCGCCCAGGTGCCCACGTCGTCCCAGGTGAAGCTCGCCGGGATCATGTACACGTCGCCGGCGCGCTCCAGGACGCCCACGTCGATGGAGATCCGGGGGAGCCGCGGGAAGACGCGGTCGAGCACCGCCCGCTCCGCCGGTGTGCCGAGCGCGCCGCGCATCTCCTCCAGGCCGGCCCAGTGCTCGGGGAGGTGGCGCGCGACGGCCGTGAGCAGCGTGGCCGGCTGCCAGAGGAAGATGCCGCTGTTCCAGTAGTAGCGCCCGTCCGCCACGAAGCGCTCGGCCGTGCTGCGATCCGGCTTCTCGGTGAAGCGCTCGCAGGTGCGGGCCACCGGGTACTCGGGCACCGCCTCGCCCGCCAGGATGTACCCGTAGCCCGTCTCCGGACCCGTCGGGGGGATCCCCAGCGTGAGCAGGCCGTCCCGGTGGTCCAGGAAGGCCAGGCCGTGCCGGATGGTCTCCTCGAACGCGTGGAACGGCCGGATGCAGTGATCGGAGGGGGTGATCAGCATGCGCGCGCCCGGGGCGCGCCGCTCCACCACGCAGGCGGCGAGCCCGATGCAGGCGGCGGTGTCCCGCCCCACCGGCTCCAGGAGGCAGTTCTCGGCCGGGAAGCCGGGGAGCTGCTCCAGGACCGTCGGCAGGAGGTCCCGCCGCGTGGCGATGAGCACGCGCCCGGCCCCCACCAGCCGGACGGCCCGCTCCACCGTGTGCTGGAAGAAGCTGCGCCCGTCGAGCAGCGGCGGGAACTGCTTGGGCTGCGCCGGGGTGGACAGCGGCCAGAACCGCTCCCCGCTCCCCCCCGCCATCACCACGACGTAGAGACGGTCCATGGGTCGCTCGACCCCCTTGAACCGCAGATTCCCGGTACGGGAACCCTGGTTCATCCACAGATTCCGCAGATTCCGCAGATTCAGACCTTCGGAAATCTGGGTAACCTACGGTGGTTCGGTGGTCTCGGGCGCTGAGCAATGGCTCGTCGGGCCGGCCATGAGCACCGAGTCGTTCTCTGCCCGCTTCGGCATCTGCGTAATCTGCGTAATCTGCGGATAGATGAGTCGGCGTTCCACGTCCTGCGCAATCTGCGGACTCACTTCCGGCCGTAGTCGTCCTGCTTGCGGATGATGTCGTTCTCGTCGAGGATGGCGCCGTGCTGGACCTCGATGATCACCACCGGGGTGCGGCCGTGGTTCTCGATGCGGTGCCAGGCCTGGCGCGGGATGACGGCGCAGTGCTTCGGCCGCAGGGTGAAGGTCTCCTGTCCGAGGACGATCGTCGCCGTCCCCGCCGCGACCACCCAGTGCTCCGAGCGATGCCGGTGCTTCTGCAGGCTGAGGCGCTGTCCGGGCTGCACGACGAGCTGCTTGATCTGGTACCCCGGGCCGCTGCCGAGGGTGCGGTAGCTCCCCCACGGGCGGACCACGGGGGCGGCGCGCTCGAGCGAGAACGCTGTGACGTCCATCCCCCGGTCGCGCGGTTCACGGCTCATGGCGTGGCTCCCCGCTCGCGGCAGCGGCTGCGCCGCTCGTTCATGCTTCACGGCGAAGCGGCGTACGCCGCGGTTCATGCTTCATAGTTCATGGCTGGAATCTGTGTAATCTACGTACTCTGTGGATAACTGGGTTCTCGGCTGGTTCTTGCCGGTCTCTGATCTCCGACCTCCGACCTCTGAATCCTCATCCCGCATTCCCCATCCCGCATTCCGCAT
>JBHGAX010000124.1:0-10635 GCA_041946635.1 Methylomirabilales bacterium (SeqCode) | reverse complement strand
GGACCTCGGACCTCGGACCTCGGACCTCGGACCTACTGACCTCGGACCTACTGACCTCGGACCTACCTACTTACTCGCCGCTGTACCGGTACTCGAAATCCTTGAGGATGCCCTTGGTGTCGAGGCGAATGATGAGCATCTCCACCCGCTCGGTGCTCCGCGAGATCCAGCCCGACGTGCGGTCCCGGAAGTAGACGAAGGTCTCGACGCCCGGGGAGACGATCACCTCGCGGGGCGTGCCGAAGCGCTCCCGCACCTCGGCGCGCGTGGTCTGCCCCGGGATGAGCTGGCGCAGGGTCTCCTCGCTGGCCAGGCGGCCCGTGCGCGGGGGCGCCGGCGGCGCGGGCGCGGGGACGGGCGCGGCGGGCGCCGGAGCGACCGGCTCGGCGGGGCGGCCCCCCCGCAGGCGGGCGCAGGCAGGCAGCAGGAGGCTGCCGGCGAGCAGCAGCACGAGCACGGATCGGGGCGCGCAGGCGGCAGACACGCGGGCATCCTCCTGGATGGGGGGTGGTGGACGACGCGTGACTCTACGGCAGACGCCGCGCGGGCGTCAATCTCTTTCCGGGCGCGGCCGTGCTTCGGCATGCCCGCCAGTTGTCCGCCGCCGGGCCCCCCCGCCCAATTGCCTTGCCGCCCCGCCCCTCTCACCCCTAGAATCCCCGCGGGGTTGCCACATGCCGCACACCGAGGAGCGCGAGCGACTTCGCATTGTCATCCGCGGCGCCGTCCAGGGCGTCGGCTTCCGCCCGTTCGTGTACCGGCTGGCGACCGAGCTGGGCCTGGCCGGCTGGGTGGCGAACGGGCCGCACGGCGTGCTCGTCGAGGCCGAGGGCCCGCGGGCCGCGCTGCAGGAGTTTCTCCTGCGCCTCCCGGCCGAGCGGCCGCCGCGCGCCGTGCTGCAGAGCCTGGAGTCCAGCCTGCTTCCCGCACAGGATCTCTGCGGCTTCGCGATCCGCGAGAGCCGGGCGGACGGCGAGCCGAGCGCGCTCGTCCTGCCGGACATCGCGGCGTGTCCGGACTGCCTGCGCGAGGTGAGGGACCCGCGGGACCGCCGGCACGGCTACCCCTTCACGAACTGCACGAACTGCGGCCCCCGCTTCTCCATCATCCGCGCCCTGCCCTACGACCGGCCCCGCACCACCATGGCGGGCTTTGCCATGTGCGCGGCCTGCCGGCGCGAGTACGCGGACCCGGCCGACCGGCGCTTCCACGCCCAGCCGAACGCCTGCCCCGACTGCGGCCCGCAGCTCGCGCTCTGGAGCCCGGCCGGCGCGGTGGAGGCCGCCCGCGGCGAGGCCCTCCGCCTCGCGGCCGACGCGGTGCGCCGGGGGGAGATCCTGGCGGTCAAGGGCCTGGGCGGCTTTCACCTCGTGGTGGACGCCGGGAACCCGGAGGCGGTCCGGCGCCTCCGCCTCCGCAAGCACCGCGAGGAGAAGCCGCTGGCGGTCATGGCCCCCGCGGCCGCCTGGGCGCACGCCCACTGCCAGGTCTCGCCCCTGGAGGCCCGGCTGCTCGCCGCGCCCGAAGCGCCCATCCTGCTCCTCCGGCGCCGGGACGATGGAGGGGTGGCGCCCAACGTGGCGCCGGGGAACCCCTGGCTCGGGGTGATGCTGCCCTACACGCCGCTCCATCACCTGCTCCTGGACGCCGTGGGCGGGCCGGTCGTGGCGACCAGCGGGAACCGGTCGGACGAACCGATCTGCACGGAGGAGCGCGAGGCGCTGGTCCGCCTGGCCGGGATCGCGGACCGCTTCCTGGTCCACGACCGCCCCATCGCGCGGCACGTGGACGACTCCGTGGCCCGCGTGCTCCTCGGCCGGGAGCAGGTGCTGCGCCGCGCGCGGGGCTACGCGCCCCTGCCCGTCGTCCTGGACCGCCCGGGGCCCTGCGTGCTGGCGGTGGGGGGCCAGCTGAAGAACAGCGTTGCGCTGGCGGCCGGCTCGGCGGTCTTCCTGAGCCAGCACGTCGGCGACCTGGAGACGGCCCCGGCCTTCCAGGCGTTCCGCGCCGCCTGCCGCGACCTGCCCGCGCTGTACGAGGCCCGACCGGCCGCCGTGGCCTGCGACCTGCATCCCGACTACGCCTCCACCCGCCACGCCCGGGCGGCAGGGCTCCCGGTCGTCGCCGTGCAGCACCACGCCGCCCACGTGCTGGCCTGCATGGCCGAGCACGGGATGGAGGGCCCCGTGCTCGGGGCGGCCTGGGACGGCACGGGGTACGGGCCGGACGGGACCGTCTGGGGCGGCGAGTTCCTGCGGGTGGCCGGCGCCGACTGGACGCGGCTCGCGCACCTCCGGACGTTTCCCCTGCCGGGGGGCGACCGGGCCGCCCTGGAGCCGCGCCGGGCCGCCCTCGGCCTGCTGGTCGAGCTGCTGGGGCCCGACGCCGCCGCCCGGGATGACCTGCCGCCTGTCCGGAGCTTCCGCCCCGCGGAGCGCCGCCTGCTCCTCCAGGCGCTCGTGCGGGGCGTGAACTGCCCCCGGACGTCCAGCATGGGGCGGCTCTTCGACGCCGTGGCCGCGCTCCTCGACCTGCGGCAGGCCCGGCAGTTCGAGGGCCAGGCCGCCATGGAGCTGGAGTGGGCGCTGGACGGGATCGCCACCGAGGCGGCCTATCCCGTCGTCCTCTCCGACGGCGAGCCCGCCGTGCTGGACTGGGGCCCCATGGTCCAGGGCGTGCTCGACGAACGCCTCCGCCTCCCGGTCGGCCTCCTGGCCGCCAAGGTGCACAACACGCTCGTCGCCATGCTGCTCGCCGTGGCCCGCCGCGCCGGCCTGCGCGACGTGGTCCTCACGGGCGGCTGTTTTCAGAACCGGTACCTCACCGAGCGGGCGGTGGCCGCGCTCCGGGCCGAGGGCTTTGCGCCCTGCTGGCACCAGCGCGTCCCGCCCAACGACGGCGGGATTGCCGTGGGCCAGATCCAGGCCGCGGCCCGCAGGGAGCTCCGCGCATGTGCCTCGCCATTCCCGGCAGACTGACCAGCATCCAGGGCGACGACCCCATGCTCCGCACGGGCAAGGTGAGCTTCGGCGGCAGCCTGCGGGAGGTGAGCCTGGCCTGCGTGCCGGAGGCCAAGGTGGGCGACTACCTGCTGGTCCACGTCGGCATGGCCATCCAGATCGTGGACGAGGCCGAGGCGCGCGAGGTGTTCAGCTACCTGGAGCAGATCGAGGCCGCGGGCGGCGAGGGGGGAGAGCCGTGAAGTACCTGGACGAGTACCGGGATCCCGCCGCGGCGCGCCGGTACGCCGGGGCCCTGGCGCGCACCGCGACCCGGCCGTGGACCATCATGGAGATCTGCGGCGGGCAGACGCACAGCATCGTGCGCTACGGCATCGACACGCTGCTGCCGCCGAGCCTCACGCTGGTGCACGGCCCCGGCTGCCCCGTCTGCGTCACGCCGGCCGAGCTGATCGACAAGGCCGTGGAGCTGGCCCGGCGCCCGGACGTGATCCTCTGCTCCTTCGGCGACATGCTGCGGGTGCCGGGCAGCGCCGACTGCCTGCTGGCCGTCAAGGCGGCGGGCGGCGACGTGCGCACCGTCTACTCGCCGCTGGACTGCCTGCCGGTGGCCGCCGCGCACCCCGGCAAGCAGGTGGTCTTCTTCGCGGTGGGCTTCGAGACCACGGCGCCGGCCAATGCGCTGGCCGTGGCGCAGGCCCGGCGCCGCGGCCTGCAGAACTTCTCGGTCCTGGTGGCGCAGGTCCTCGTCCCGCCCGCCATGGAGGCCATCCTCTCGGCGCCCCGCAACCGGGTGCAGGGGTTCCTGGCGGCCGGGCACGTCTGCACGGTCATGGGCACCCAGGAGTACGAGCCCATCGCCCGGAGGTACCGGGTGCCGATCGTGGTCACCGGGTTCGAGCCGCTGGATCTCCTCCAGGGCATCCTCATGTGCGTCCGCCAGCTGGAGGCCGGCCGCGCCGAGGTGGAGAACCAGTACGCGCGCTCGGTGCGGGCGGAGGGGAACCGGGAGGCCCGGGCGCTCATCCGCGAGGTCTTCGAGGTCGGCCCCCGCACCTGGCGCGGGGTGGGCGCCATCCCGGCGAGCGGGCTGCGCCTGCGCCAGGCCTACGCGGCCTTCGACGCGGAGCGCCGCTTCGGACCCGCCCCGGCGGCCCGGGCCGGCGACGCCGAGTGCCGGAGCGGCCTGGTGCTGCAGGGCGCCCTGAAGCCCGGCGACTGCCCGGCCTTCGGCACGCGCTGCACGCCCGAGCGCCCCCTCGGCGCGCCCATGGTCTCCTCGGAGGGCGCCTGCGCGGCCTATTACCGCTACCGCCGCGTGGCGCCGGCGCCCCGGCCGGACGGACGGCCCGCGTGAGCCGGCCCGAGGAGCTTGCCCCCGCCTGCCCCATCCCATTCTCGGGCTCGGACCGCATCCTGCTCGCCCACGGCGGCGGCGGCCGGCTGATGCACGACCTGCTGGAAGGCCTCATCCTGCCGGCCTTCGGGAGCGCCGAGTTGCTGGCCCGCCACGACGGGGCCGTCCTGGACCTCGCCGGGGCGCGGCTGGCCTTCACCACCGACGGCTACGTCGTCCGGCCCCTGCGCTTTCCCGGCGGCGACATCGGCAGGCTGGCGGTGAACGGCACCGTGAACGACCTCGCGATGTGCGGCGCCCGCCCGCTGGTGCTCAGCGTGAGCTTCATCCTGGAGGAAGGCCTGCCGCTCGCCACCTTCACGGAGATCCTCGCCTCGATGCACGCCAGCGCGGAGGCCGCCGGCGTGCGCATCGTCACCGGCGACACGAAGGTCGTGGATCGGGGCAAGGGGGACGGCATCTTCGTCACCACGGCGGGGGTGGGCCTGGTGGAGCACCGGCTCGGCATCGCGCCGAGCCGGGTGCGGCCGGGGGACGCCATCCTGGTGAGCGGCGACCTCGGCCGGCACGGCGTCGCCATCATGGCCGCGCGCGAGGAGCTGCAGTTCGAGACCCCCGTGGAGAGCGACTGCGCGCCGCTGCACGGCCTGGTGGGGGCGCTGCTCGGGGCGGGGCTGGAGATCCACTGCCTGCGGGACTGCACGCGGGGCGGCCTGGCCGCCTCCCTGGTCGAGATCGCGGCGGCCGCCGCCCTGCCCCTCCTTGTCCGGGAGGCGGACATCCCGGTGCAGGAGGCCGTCCAGGGCGCCTGCGAGATGCTGGGGCTGGATCCGCTCTACGTGGCCAACGAGGGGCGCTTCGTCTGCTTCCTGCCGGAGGCGCAGGCGGCGCGGGCCCTGGAGGTGCTCCGGGCGGAGCCGCTGGGGGCCGGCGCGGCCCGGATCGGCGAGGTGGCCGGCGACCTCCCGGGCGTCGTGAGCCTGATCAGCCGGATCGGCGCCGCCCGGATCATGGACCTCCCCAGCGGCGAGCAGCTGCCCCGGATCTGCTGAGGCGCCCCGAACCCCCCGGCGAGACCGGCCGGTGCGCCGCGGCTGGCCTCACCGGCCCCGGGGCTCGCGCCGGCTCACGTGGGGGTCGCCCCGGATCCAGAAGCGCCAGGGCGTCTCCACCCACCCCTCCGCATAGGCGATTCCCACGCGCGGCCCGCAGGCGACCCGCTCGGGCGGCACGGGCGGTCCCGCCTCGATCCACACCCGATCCCCCAGGAGATCCGCGGCGTCGAAGCTCAGGTCGATGCCGAGCGCCCTGCAGAGCTTCCCGGGCCCGCTGGTGAGCTCGACGTCCTGCGCCACGCGTCGGCGCCGGCGCATGAGCGCGAGCCCCTCGCGCGGGGCGAGCGCCCGGATCAGCACGGCGTGGGGCACGTCCCTCACGTTCGTGACCACGTTGAACTGGCAGTGCATCCCGTACACGAAGTAGACGTAGGCCGTGCCGCCGACCGCGTACATCGTGCTCGTGCGCCGCGTCCGCCGGCCCCCGTACGCGTGCGACGCCCGGTCCTCGGGCCCCTGGTAGGCCTCCGCCTCGACGATCATCCCCGACACGCGGGTCCCGCCGGCGGAGACGACCAGCAGCTGGCCCAGCAGGTCGCGCGCCACCTCGGCGACGTCCGAGCGCGTGTAGAATTCCCGCGGCAGCTTGGGAGATCCCATGGGCAGAGCCGACTCGTCTCGGGGGCCGGTGAGAGCACGAAAATCATCCGAGTGCCGTCTTCAGGCGGTCCAGGCCCTGCGCCAGGCAGGCGCGGGGGCAGCCGATGTTCAGGCGCTGGAAGCCGGCGCCGCCCGCTCCGAACATGCGCCCGTCGTTCAGCGCCAGCCCCGCCCGCTCGACCAGGGCCCGGCGCAGGTCCTCCGGCGGCATGCGGTACTCGCGAAAATCCATCCACATGAGGTACGTGCCTTCGAGCGGGCTGAGCCGGACGCGCGCCCACGCGGCCAGGTGCTCCCGGACACGGCACGCGTTCCCGGACAGGTAGGCCAGCAGCGCCTCCAGCCACGGCTCGCCCGCCGTGTAGGCAGCCTCCAGGGCGCGCAGGCCGAAGACGTTCAGGTTGTCCACGTGCAGCCGATCCATGAACCCCCGGAAGGTGGCCCGCAGGCCCTCGTCCGGAATGAGCACGTAGGCCGTGCCGAGCCCGGGCAGGTTGAACGTCTTGCTGGGCGCGTGGCAGGTGATCGTGATCCGCGCCACCTCCGGCGCCAGCGAGGCCAGGGGCACGTGGCGGTGCGGCGGGAACACCAGGTCGTTGTGAATCTCGTCCGAGACGATGCGGACCCCGTGCCGCAGGCAGATGTCGGCCACGCGCTCCAGCTCGCGGCGGGTCCACACCCGGCCGACCGGGTTGTGCGGACTGCAGAGGATGAGCAGCTTGGCGTCCCGGGCCTTGGCTTCCAGGTCCCCGTAGTCCATCTGGTACCGGTTGTCCTGCTCGATCAGCGGATTCTCCAGGAGGCGGCGATCGTTGCCCCGGACGGCGGAGAAGAACGGGTGGTACACGGGGGGCTGGATGAGGATGCCCTCGCCGGGAGCCGTGAAGGCCTGGACCAGGCAGTTCAGCGCCGCCACCACCCCGGGTGTGAACACGATGGAGGCGGGGTCCACGCGGGTGGCGTGGCGCCGCGCGAACCACTCGCAGATCGCCCGGTAGGTCGCCTCCGTCTTCAGCGCGTACCCGTACACCCCGTGCTCCACCAGGCCGGCCAGCGCCTCGCGCACGCACCCGGGCGACCGGAAATCCATGTCCGCCACCCAGAAGGGCTGGAGGTCCGCGCGGCCGAAGCGCTGCAGCAAGCCGTCGTACTTTTCGCAGCCCGTCCCCCGCCGGGGCACGCACTCATCGAAGTCGAACGACATCCGGGAAACTCCTCCGCCCCTCCGCAACTCCCCCCATCCCCCTTGTCAAAGGGGGGTGCTGAGCCCGCCTCCGCCTTGCCGGTCCCGCGCCCGTCTCCGCTGCCGCCGGCTCCCGGCCCTCGGCACTCGCCACTATTCACTTGGCCCCCGGCTCTCGGCATTCCACCCCCCGCTGGTGCTCGGGGAGGACCGCCCAGCTGGCCGGCGGGGGATCCGGCTGCCGGGCCATCACCTGCCCGCCCCGGATGGTGAGCCGGTTGACCAGCCGGACCTTCCCCGGGCGGGAGGCCATGGCGACGTCCCGGAACGTGAAGTCGCCCTCCTCCAGCGCGAACAGCGCGACGTCCGCCGGCGCGCCCGGCCGCAGCGTCGCCAGGTGGGGGCGGCCCACGGCCCGCGCGGGCCGGGCGGTGGCGCGCTCGACCGCGTCGGCCAGGTCCATCCCGAGGTTCAGGAACTTCGACAGCGTGGTGGGCAGGTCGAACATGGGGCCCTGGATGCTGAGCTGGTGCGCGTCCGTGCTGATGATGTCCGGCGGCAAGCCCGCCGCGAGCATCTGCTCCGCCACCTCGTAGCTGAAGCTCCCCGTGCCGTGGCCGACATCCAGGATGAGGCCCGCGTCCCACGCCCGGCGCACGAAGTCCTTCAGCCGCCCGTCGGGCTCCAGGATCCGATTCGCCTGCCCGGTGCAGCAGTGCGTGAGGATGTCGCGGGGGCGCAGCAGCGCGAAGATGTCGTCCAGGCCCGGCGGCGTCTTCCCGATGTGGACCATCAGCGGCAGGCCCACCTGGTCGGCCAGCTGGCGGGCCAGGCGCAGCGGCTCGAGCCCCACGCCCCGCGTGGTGTTCGCATCGATCCGCACCTTGAAGCCGAGGATCACGTCGGCGTTCTCCTCCACGGTGCGCCGCGCGAGGCTCAGGTCGCAGTAGTCCAGGTTCGCGACCTCGTAGGTCGGCGCGATCAGCCCGATCGCCGAGAGGTTCAGCAGGGCGAGGACGCGCGACCGGCTCGCCTCCACGACCCAGCGGCGGAAGCCGGGGAAGCTGTAGGCGCCGGCCGTGCCCGCGTCCAGCCAGGTCGTCACCCCGCTCCGGGCGGCCACGGGATCCGGCTGGATCCCCCAGTAGGTCGCGCCCCAGTAGACATGGGTGTGGAGATCGAACAGGCCGGGAGTCACGACCTGGCCGGCGGCGTCGATGACCCGGCCGGTCGCCGGCAGGCCGCGATCCACCGCGACGATCTCGCCCCCGCGAATCCCGACGTCCAGGCGGCCGCGCAACCCGCTGCCCGGGTCCATCACCTCGCCGCCCCTGATCACCAGATCGAAGTCCATGCGGTCCTCCGGGTGTGCTCCGACGTTGGCCGGCTTATAACAGAGCGCGGGGGGGAAGGCAAGGCGGGGTTCCGCAACCGGTCAGAGCGCCCGGAGGTACGCGGGCCCGCCGAGCCGGGCCATCTGCGCCTCGATCCAGGCGGCTCGCCGGCGGACGTACGGGGATGGGCGGCGGGCGTGCAGCCGCGCGGGGTTCGGCAGGACCGCCGCGAGGAGCGCCGCCTCGGCGGCCGTGAGGCGGGCCGGCGGCTTGCCGAAGAAGGTCTGGCTGGCCGCCCCCACCCCGTAGGCGCCCTCGCCGAACTCCACGATGTTGAGGTAGACCTCCAGGATACGGCGCTTGGGCCAGAGCCGCTCCAGCAGCACGGTGAAGTACGCTTCCAGCCCCTTCCGCACCCAGCTCCGCCCCTGCCAGAGGAACAGGTTCCTGGCCACCTGCTGGCTGATGGTGCTGGCGCCCCGCAGGCGCCCGCCGCCGGCGGCATCCTCCACCGCATCCGCGATGGACTCCAGGTCGAATCCCCGGTGCGCCGGGAACTTCTGGTCCTCGGCGGCCACGACGGCCAGCCGCATGGGCGGCGCGATGTCGCGCCAGGCGACCCAGCGGTAGCGGAGCGGCGGCCGCCGCTCACCGCGCACGACCTGCCTCACGCGGTCCTGGAGCATGACGGAGCTGGTGGGGGCGGGGATCCAGCGAAGGCCGACGACGGGCAGGACGGTGAGCGCGACGAAGGCTGCCGCCAGCCGGCACACCCACCCCAGCAGCGGCCTCGCCCTGCGCTCCGGCTTCGCCCGTCCCCGCACGTCGCTCCTCGCCCCCTCCAGGCCAGCCGGCGTGTAAAGTCTACACGGCGGCGATCCTGCCGCGGCCCTCGGCGCGGCGCCCCAACTCATCGACTCCCGGGCGCAGCCGGTCTCCGGCCCCCGAACGGCAAGTGCCTTGCACCCGCCGAAGGCCGACGATCCCGCCGATCCGCCGCGGAGGGCGGGGCACGGCCGGCCGCATCAGCGGGCCGGGCCGGCCCGCGCGCGGCGCAGGCCCTCGGCATAGCCGGCGGGCAGCTGCACCGGCCCGCCCCCGGCCGACCACCAGCGCGGCGTCTGGCTGTAGATCCAGACGTATTCGTCCGCGGCGTCCAGCGCCGCCCGGACGCTCCGCTCGAAGGCCTCGGGCGTGTAGAAATTCCGCGCGCCGTCGTGCGGATCCCAGGGGCGGGGAGGCGACTCGAAGTCGAGCCACAGGCCGAAGGCCACGGAGATGAGCCGGCGGTACTTGTCCGGGTCCGCCACCAGCGGCAGGACCTCTTCCGTGATGGTCCGCCGCCCGCGCGCAAAGGCCGCGAGGTCCTTGTTGTGGAAGTACGCCGGCTCGTAGCCGTCCACCAGGCGCGTGGCCCCGTCCGCGGCCTCCACCATGCCGTCCAGGAACGGCACCAGCAGCCCGTACTCCGCCTGGACGAGCGGCGTCCGGCCGCGCTGCGTCTCGAGCCAGGGGCCGCTGTAGCCGAAGGTGAGGAACACGGTCAGGCCGGGGAAGCCGCGCTGGAACGCGTCCATCACCTCGCGGCCGCGGCGGCGAGCCTGCGCGGCGTAGGCCTCCCAGCTCTTCACGGCGGCGTGGCGCTGCTTGGCATAGGTGAAGAGCGGCGCGTTGTACTGCTCCACGTCGAAGAGAATGCCCCTGGCTCGGCCCTCGGCGGCAAGCTCGGCGGCCAGGCGCGCATTCTCGACGATCGGCGAGAAGTCGTCGAACCAGTCCACGCTCCCGGGGACCACGTTGAAGCGCAGGAAGCTGTGGGTGAAGCGCCGGAAGCCGATCGCGCGCAGGTCCTGGCGGGCGCGCTCCATCTCCGCCCCGGTGAACGTGCGGCTGCTCCAGGCCTCCCACATGAACGGCCCCTCGCTGCCGTCCGGCCGGGTGTAGTTCACGTGAAAGACGCAGCCGTCGAAGGGGGTCTCCTCCATGCGGGCGAGGTGCCGGCGCAGAAACGCGGTGTCCGGCTCGCCCCAGCCGAACTCGATGAGCTTCTTGACCGCCGGGCCCGCGGTGGGCGGCGGCGCAGGCA
>JBHGAX010000123.1:0-10783 GCA_041946635.1 Methylomirabilales bacterium (SeqCode) | reverse complement strand
TTGGCGGTTCAACGTCTGCCAACGGAAGCGTGAAGCAGAAGCGGCTGCCGCGGCCCAGCGTGTATAGTTTACCTGCCGGCCAGACCAGCCTGCCACTGTGAGCTAAGAGCGAACTACTCCCCGTTGCTTCCGTTCTCGACGTGGACACTCAGGACGCTGCTAAGACTCTTGGCAAACATGTCGATTTCCGACTTCCGCAGGTGGCCCGTGAACTCCACCGTGATGCGCACGCCCAGCTTCGGATTCTTCGCCTCGGGTTTGCTCGTCGCCTTCATGTCCGCCTCCTTGTTCGCATTGAATTCGAATGCGTTTGCTGAAGCCGCGCAGCGGTCTGCCGTGCAGCGCCGGGCGCGGTGACTGCCCCGCCGGCCAGCTTCACCCACTGTCCGACACCCTGGTGGGCCGCGAAGCTCGACCAGTCGCCACTCGTCGGTGGCACGGCGCCTTCCGCGGTAGTGAAGAGGAGATTCTCGAAGGCCTCGGCGTCCAGCTCCGAGCCGCCGGCAACGTGGACCAGCTCGTGAAAGAGCACAGCGGGCAAGCGGGAGCGGGGTGCGCCAGGAGAGGGGCGGAACGTGCGCGGCTGAATCCAGATGCAGTAGCCGCTGCTGCAGCCCCAGCGGCCCCGGGTGGCGCGGGTCCCGAGGAAGACCTGCACGACGGGCGTCCGGGCCGGCGAGAGAAAGCGAAGGAGGGTGGCGCGGAGGTCGCGGGGGAGCGCGGCGCGGGTGACCCGCGCGCGGATGAGCGCCAGGCTCTCTGCGAGCTGGACGTGAAACCTGGCCGGCACATCGGGGTACACAATCGCCATGGCTCGTGTGCCCGCTGTGGTGCCCGGTGCTCATCCTGTGCGCTGATCGGCCCGGACTCTACGCCTATGTCGCGGCGCCTGTCAACCGGAGTAATCCTCATTCTTCCCCTTGACAGCTCCGCCCCGCTGGCGATAGCTTTCTGCCCCATCTCCACGGCACGTCCTGGGTAGTGGAGGGGTGATGCCGCGGGAACGCATTTCCCTCATGCTGTCCGATACGGCCCTTCGGGCCTGGCACGGCCCGGAGGGCCGTCGTGCTTCGGCCTTCCACTTGCCGCGGGTCTTTCTGTGCGGCTTCGCGTCCTTGCGTGAGGCCCGGGTCTTTCCTGTGCTTGCCGCTCTCATCCTCGCCGTTCCGCACCTCGCCCACGCCGTCGAGTTCGCCTCCTGCACCGATGTGCGCGCCTACTTCGCCGCCCCGCTGCCCAGGGACCCGTACGCGCGCGAGCAGGACCTGGAGAACGCCATGGACCTGCTGCGCCAGCACAGCGGCCCGGGCGTCATCGGCTGCGAGGACTGGGTGGTCGAGCGCGCGTACTTCGAGCTGGCCACGGCGCGGCACGAGCTGAGCCGGACCTTCGCGGCGGATCCGCCGGCGCTGCGGTACCGCGCCGGCGAGGCCGCCAAGGCCTACGCGGACTACCTGGATTGGTTCCTGAGCTTGTCGGAGGCCCGCCGGAACCGACTCATCGCGTTTCTGACCAAGACGCAGGAGGCGCCCGCGGAGGCGATCCGGGCGGAGCGCCGGCGCTGGATGCGGTCGCGCCCGGGCAACGTGCTCATGGGCATGGGGGCGGCATTCGTGGACGCCCGGGCCCAGGACGAGCTGCTGCTGAAGTACGGCGAGTACTTCCGCGAGGGCGTGGAGATCTACTCCAACCAGGTGGCGCGCGAGTGGCGCAAGTGGCTCCGCGCGCTGCCCGATTTCAAGGCGGCCAGGTCGGACGCGCAGGTCCGGGCGCTGATCGCCGAGGATGCGGAGGTCCGGAGCCAGTGGGAGGTCTTCGGCGAGTTCCTCGCCGCGTTCGTGCAGGCGAATCCGTCCGTGAAGCGGGAATGGGACGCCATCGCGCGGAGGATCGAGCAGTGGCTTGCCGAGTGACGCTCGGGACCGCGCTCCTGGCCTGCGTGCTGTCGCCGCTGTCTGCGCTCGCCGGCCAGGCCCCTGCCTCGCCGGGCACGGCGGCGCCGGCGGCGGGCGCCGTGACGGAGCCGGAGGTGCTCCTGGCGCCGGTGGATCCGGACGAGAAGTTCTTCGTGTGGCGCCGCCAGCGGCTCCAGTACGCCGTGGTCAACGGGAGCGCGCCATCGGGCATCGGCGTGACGTCGCTCCGGCTCTCGGTCCCGCCGGCCCTCGGCCTCCGCGCGGCGACCGGCACGCTGCCCAGCGGGCAGGTGGAGCTGGCCCCCGTGGCGTTCCTGCTCCGGACCCCCGCCGAGCGTCGTGAGTTTCCGCCCGTGGAGCTGAAGGCGGCACCCCTCGGCGAGCTGGGCCCGGGGGCGTTCGCGCTCCTGACCTACCGGCCGCGCAAGGAGGTCTTCAACGCCACCCTGGAGTACGAGCGCCTCCTGGACGGGACGGCGGGCAGTCGCTCCGTCAAGCTGGTCGTGCCCGTGGCGGCGCACCCGCTGGCCATGTACCTGGGGGCCATCTTCGGCTCGCTGCTCACCGCGCTGTACTTCCTGCTGCCGCCCCTGCGGCCGGTCAAGTCCAGGGATCCCGAGCCTCCGCTGCCTTCCTATCCGGTGCGGGACCTGGCGGTGCGCTTCGTCCGCGGCGCCCTCGTGATGGGCATCGCGGTGTTCCTGCTCCAGACCACGACGGAGATCGCCCTCCCCATCAGCATCACCGTCCACGACTTCTCGGGCGGGGTGCTGCTGGGCCTGTTCGGCGACAAGGTGGGCGAGGTCATCTCGAAGCGACTCTGGGGGTGAGATGGGGGTGCGTGACCCGTGACCCGTAACACGTCACCGTCGGGGCGAGTGGGTCGTACTGAGTTACGGGTTACGGGTTGCGTGTTGTCTCTTGCCTCGAACCTCGAACCTTGAAACCGGGAACCGCCGCAGGAGGCCGGCATGCCGGACAACGTGTGGTTCGTCCCGTGGGACGGCGAGCAGCTGCTGTCGCCCTACACGTCGCACGCCGGGGCGGCCCCCGTCCAGGCCGCGCAGCCGTTCACCGTCTCGCTGCTCTCGGTGGTGGTCGCGGAGGACTTCGAGGACTTCTTCCGCGGGAAAAACGACATCCTGGTCACGAGCCGCGCATCGCTCGGGGACCAGCCGCTGGTGGAACGCATTCACTACTACGACGAGGAGATCCCGACCGGGGAATCCATCAGCAACATCTTCGCGGACACCATGTTCCTGACGGACGACTACAACGGGGAGGACAAGCTGTACCTGGAGCTGGTGGTCAAGGAGGTGGACACGGACACGGGGGAGCGCCAGGCCACGCTGAACGCCCTGCAGTCGCTCGTGCAGAGCGCCGGCGCGGTGTTCCCCATCGTGCTGCCCTACGCCTTCGCGGCCGCCGCCGTGACCGAGGTGCTGAAGAAGCTGATCACGGCGCTCGAGCGCGACCAGGACGTCGTCAAGATGCGGCTGTCCCTCTATCCCGGCCGCCCGCGGCCTGGGCGGGCCGTCCTCCAGGAAGGGAGCTTCGTCGTGTTCGCCTCCGCCCAGGACCCCTCGGCCTATCGTTTCGGCCGTGACGGGCTCCTCGCGGGCGCGACCGGAGCGCCGAGCGTCTCCTACGCCGTGTTCCAGGTGACGGCGGGCAAGTACCCGTCCCCCAAGTTCATCGTGGACCAGAAGGTGGCGACGCTCCTGACGCAGATGCGGAAGGGCAACGACACCAATGCGCTCACGGCCATCCACTTCCTCGAGAACACGCTCACGCAGTACACCAACTTCTCCCGCCTGAAGCGATACCTCGAGCTGCAGGGGAAGCCCAGCCCCTCGGCGGAGGAGCGGGCGCTCATGCAGCGCATCGCCGCCGACGAGGCGCTCAAGCCCTTCCTGCCGAAGGGCTGAGCGCCCGGGAAGGAGCCGCCCAGGCGCGTGCTGTCCGCCCGGCCGCTCGGATCAGATCCCCCAAGCCCATCAAAAGGGGCCAGGGGATTTTCGATCGATCCGGCGCTCCGGGCAGTCGCTCTGCGTGTACGCGAGGGCCGCAGGCGTCCCGGGCTCGAACGGTACGGAGGGCGTTCCATGCCGAAGTGCGACGCGGTGTTCGAGGGTGGCGGCGTCAAGGGCATCGGCCTGGTGGGCGCCGTCGCGGTGACCGAGCAGGCCGGCTACGAGTTCGTCAACGTGGCCGGCACGTCCGCCGGCGCCATCGTGGCGGCGCTGGTCGCGGCCGGCTACACGGCGAGCGAGCTGCGCGGGATCCTGCAGGACCTCGACTACGCCACGTTCAAGGACGAGGGGCTCCTCGACAAGATCCCGGTCTTCGGCAAGGTCGCCAGCCTGGGCTTCGAGAAGGGCATCTACGAGGGCGAGTACCTGGAGAGCTGGATCCGCGAGAAGCTGGCGGCCAAGGGCAAGCGGACCTTCCGCGACCTGGTGATCCCGGACTACCAGGACCAGCCGGCCTATCGGTACCGGCTGCGGGTCATCGCCACGGACATCTCCTGCGGCCGGCTGCTGGCCCTGCCGCAGGACATCCGGGACTACGGCATCCCGCCGGACGACCTGGAGATCGCCCGGGCCGTGCGGATGAGCATGTCCATCCCGTACTTCTTCGAGCCGGTCGAGCTCCGGCTGCACGGCACGGGCGAGCGGTGCTACATCGTGGACGGCGGCGTGCTCAGCAACTTCCCGGTGAACATCTTCGACGACGGCACGCCGGATCCCAGCTGGCCGACGTTCGGGTACATGCTGGCCGAGGCGCCGGAGCAGAGCGTGAAGGGCGAGTGCGTGCTGCACACGGTCCGCGGCCCGCTCACGCTCTTCGCCGCGCTGTTCTCCACGATGATGGAGGCGCACGACCGCATCTACATCCGCAACAGCGCCTTCGCCCGCAGCGTCATGATTCCGACCCTCGGGGTGAAGACCACGGAGTTCGACCTCGCCCCGGAGCGCGCCGAGGCGCTGTATCGGTCCGGCGTCGCGGCGGCCACCGACTTCTTCAAGCACTGGGACTTCGCCGAGTACAAGCAGAAGTACCGCCAGCAGGCGGAAGCGCGGCGGCGCGAGACGGTGTGAGGCCGGCGTCCCCGCGGCTGCCGAGCGCCGCGGCCGGGCGCGGCTTGACACCGCTTCACCCGCCCGCATATGATGAGGCCGTTCATCCCCACCTAAACCTCGATGGCGCCGAAGCTCTCGGCGCCGAGCCGCAGCGGACCTGTCCACAACTCACCATCTCGTCAGGGAGGGGCGCGTCATGCAACGACACGCAAGTCGGCGATGGGTGATTGTGGCGATCGCGGTCGGGCTCCTCGCCATCCCCGCGGCCGGCCTGGCCGGGGAGAGCAAGGGGACCGTGAAGATCGCCACGCAGAGCCCCCTGTCCGGTGAACAGTCAGCGGTCGGAGAAGGCATCAAGCTCGGGACCCAGCTGGCCATCGACCAGCTCAAGGGTCCCATCGAGAAGCTGGGCTTCAAGCTGGAGCTGGTCCCCTTCGACGACCAGGCCAAGCCGGACGTCGGCGTCGCCAACGCCCGGAACATGATCACGGACAAGCAGATCCTGGTGGTCATCGGTCACTACAACTCCGGCGTGGCCATTCCCTCATCGGAAGTCTACAAGGAAGTGTCGCTGGCGATGGTGTCCCCCGCCAATACCCACCCGATGATCACCGATCGGAACCTGCCGAACGTCAACCGGGTGTGCGGCCGGGACGACGTGCAGGGCGCCGTGGGGGCCGAGTTCGCCAAGAGCCTGAACATCAAGACCGCCTACGTGATCCACGACAAGACCACCTACGGGCAGAGCGTGGCCGAGTTCTTCCGGGACAACGCGAAGAAGCAGGGGGTCCAGATCCTGGGCTTCGAGGGCACCGAGGAGAAGTCGAACTTCGACCCCATCCTCACGCCGGCGAGGGCGAAGAATCCCAGCATGATCTACTTCGGCGGCATCTACTCGCAGGGCGCCCCGCTCTTCAAGCAGGCGCGCGAGAAGGGGATCAAGGCGCGATTCCTCGGGCCGGACGGCCTGGACTCCTCGGACCTGGCCAAGATCGGGGGCAAGGCCGTGGTCGGCATGAACTACACGACGGTGGCCGGTCCTGTCGCCGTGTATCCCAAGGCCAAGGACTTCGCCAAGGCGTACAAGGAGAAGTTCGGCAAGGACCCCGAGCCCTTCGCGGCCCAGTCCTACGACTCCACGGCCATCGCACTCAAGGCCATCGAGGCCGCGATCAAGGGCGCCGGCGGCAACATGCCCTCGCGCGAGGCCGTGACCGCCGCCGTCCGCAAGGTCAAGCACAGCGGGCTGACCGGGAACATCGAGTTCGACGAGAAGGGGGATCCGAAGAACGCGCTGTACTTCGTGATGCAGGTGGCCTCCGACGATCCTGCCAAGTGGAACAGCAACGAAGAAGTGAAGCGGCTGGAGATCCCGGCACCGCCCTTGAAGAAGAAGTAGCCGACAACGCTCGCTTCCGGAAAGGGGAGGGGACCCTCCGCGGCCCTTCCCCTTTCTTGTTCATCCCATGGACATCTCTCTGCTGATTGCCATCTTTCCCCAGGTCCTGCTGGACGGGATCGTCCTGGGCTTCATGTACGCCCTGATCGCCCTCGGCTACACCATGGTCTACGGGGTGCTCGAGTTCATCAACTTCGCCCACAGCGAGATCTTCGTGCTGGGGGCCTTCGTGGGCGTCGAGATCCTCCTGGCCTTCAAGTTCTGGGGCATCCTCGACGGGTTCTCGCCGTTCCTGCTGCTCGCGCTCCTGCTCCTGGCCGGCATGGCCGCCAGCGGCGTCCTCGCGGTGGCGGTGGAGCGGGTGGCCTACCGGCCGCTGCGCGCCGCCCCGCGGCTGATCCCGCTGATCTCGGCGATCGGCGTCTCGTTCTTCCTCCAGGATTTCATCCGCCTGCTGGAGAGCGTGTGGAACAACGCCTTCAACCTGGTGTACCCCACCATGGACGAGCTGAATTACCGCTTCCAGCTCACCGAGACCATCGACGTCTCCGTGAAGTCGCTGGTAGTGGTCGCCGCCGCGCTGCTGATGCTGTGGGCGCTGTACCTGCTCGTGAACCGGACCAAGGTCGGCAAGGCGATCCGCGCGGTGGCGGAGGACCAGGCCACCGCCAGCCTGATGGGCATCGACGTCAACCGGATCATCTCGCTGACGTTCCTCATCGGGGGCGCCATGGGGGGCGCAGCGGGGGTGCTTTTCGGGATCCAGTACAGCCTGATCAATCCCTACACGGGATTCATCCCGGGGCTCAAGGCCTTCACCGCCGCGGTGCTGGGTGGGATCGGCAACATCCCGGGCGCCATGGTGGGGGGCATCGTGCTGGGACTGCTGGAGGCCTTCGCCGCGTCCTATCTCTCGCTCCTGACCGGGGGCGCCTTCGGCGCGGAGTACAAGGACATCTTCGCGTTCTCCATCCTGATCCTCATCCTGATCTTCCGGCCGAAGGGCTTGCTGGGCGAGGTGGTGCGCGAGCGGGCGTGACGACGGGGGCCGGGGTCGGGGATCGGGGGAGCGAATGCGCAACGCCTGACTCGCAACTCGTAACCTTCGGCGCGCGTGTTCTTCGAGGTTCGTGTTACGTGTTACGGGTTGCGAGTTGAGTCGAGAGATCTGAGCTGAGAGATGCTTGACGCCCTTCGCACGTGGCTTCGGCAGCCGGCCGCCGCCACGGTGCTCGTGGCCGCGGCCATCGGGCTGTCCGCCTACGCGGTGGGGCACTATCCCCGCTCGCTCCTGGCGTTCCTGCTGTTTCAGGCGTCCATCCTCCTCCTCTACTTCGCCCGCCTGCCGCGCTGGCTGAAGGGCGGCTTCGCCTTCGTGAGCCTCGGCGTCCTGATGCCCGTGCTGGGGACGATGAACGGCTACTACCTCGAGGTGGCCACGCAGGTGGGCATCTTCGTCGCGCTGGCGCTGGGCCTCAACATCGTCGTGGGCCTGGCCGGCCTGCTGGATCTCGGCTACGTGGCGTTCTACGCCGTCGGCGCCTACACCTGGGCGATCTTCGGATCGCCGCAAGCGGGGCGGTTCATCTCCGAATCCTTCGCGACGTTCCCGCTGAGCGGCGGCTACTTCTTCGTCTTCCTGGTCCTGGGCGTGATCGTGGCGGCCATCGCCGGCGTGCTGCTCGGGCTGCCCGTGCTCCGGCTGCGGGGCGACTACCTGGCCATCGTGACGCTCGGCTTCGGCGAGGTGATCCGGGTCCTGGCCAACAACCTGGACAAGCCGATCAACCTCACCAACGGCCCGCAGGGCATCACCCCGATCTCGCGGCCGCCGCTGTTCTTCCAGCCGCTCCTGGATGCCCTGGGACTCCCGGCATCCCCCACGGCGCTGTATCCCCTGTACCTCTACGCCCTGGTGCTGCTCATCGTCGGCGTGGTCATCCTGGTGAACCGGCGGCTGGAGGACTCCTACATCGGGCGGGCCTGGGAGGCCATCCGCGAAGACGAGCTGGCGGCGCAGGCCATGGGCGTCCCCCTGGTCCGGATGAAGCTGCTGGCCTTCGCCTGCGGCGCCTCCTTCGCGGGGGCCATGGGCGTCGTCTTCAGCGCCAAGCAGGTGTTCATCAATCCGGAGTCGTTCACCTTCCTGGAATCCATCGGCGTGCTGGCCATGGTCATCCTCGGCGGCATGGGCTCGATCCCGGGAGCCATCCTCGGCGCGACCGTGGTGACCGTGCTGAACCTGCAGGTGCTCAAGGGGCTGTCGCTCTGGCTCAACGAGCTGCGCCACGCCGGGGTGACCATCCTGGGCTACAACCTCGCCAACCTCCCCACGCAGCTCGAGCCGGCGAAGTACGAGCGCATGATCTTCGGGATCATCCTGATTCTCATGATGATCTACCGCCCGCAGGGCATCCTGCCCGCACGGCGGCGAGTGCGCGAGCTGAAGGGAGAATAGAACATTGCGGGATGCGGAATGAAGACACCGGGAAGAGTCCGGGCCCACGGACCGGGAGCAGGGAAACGGGGAGGGAGCTTGGCGCCGCGGCTGGCGTCCTGCACATTCCGCATCCCGCATTGCGCATCCCGCATTCGCCATGACCGTCCTGCTTGAAACCCAGGGGGTGACGAAGCGCTTCGGGGGCCTCACCGCCCTGCGGGGGGTGGACTTCCAGCTGGAGACCGGCCGCATCGCCTCCATCATCGGCCCCAACGGGGCGGGAAAGACCACGCTCTTCAACATCCTCACGGGGCTGCTGCGCCCCGACGGCGGGGACGTCCGCTTCGGCGAGCGGTCGCTGGTCGGCCTGCGTCCCGATCAGATCACGGCCCTCGGCATCTGCCGCACGTTCCAGAACATCCGGCTCTTCGGCAACATGACCGTCATCGAAAACGTCCTGGTGGGCATGCATTCCCGCGTGACCCTCACCATGCCGTTGGTGCTGGCCCGCACCGCCCGGTACCATGCCGAGGAGAGCCGGCTCTGGCAGCGCGCCTCGGAGCTGCTCGGGCTGGTCGGGCTGCGGCCCAAGGCCAACGAGGTCGCGAAGAGCCTCCCGTACGGCGAACAGCGGCGGCTGGAGCTGGCCCGCGCGCTGGCCTCCAGTCCGACCCTGCTCTTGCTGGACGAGCCGACGGCGGGGATGACCACGGGCGAGGCGCGGGGGCTCATGGCGCTCCTCCGGCGGCTGATCGCCGAGCTGCGCCTGACGATCCTGCTCATCGAGCACAACATGCAGGTGGTGATGGAGGTCTCCGACCGCGTGACCGTCCTCGACCACGGCGAGCGCATCGCGGAGGGGCTCCCGGCGGAGGTGCAGCAGGACCCCCGCGTGGTGGAGGCGTACCTCGGCCGGCGGCGCTGGGAGCGCACCGGGGAGCCGGGCCGTGCCTGAGCACCCGCCGCGGCAACCGGCCCCGCCGCCCGCCGAGGACACCCGGCCGGCTTCGGGACCCGCGAGCCCGATGGAGCCGTTGCTGGTCATCGAGGATCTCAACGTCTACTACGGGGAGATTCACGCCCTGAAGGGCGTCTCGATGCGGCTGGGGCGCGGCGAGATCGTGGCGCTTCTCGGCAACAACGGGGCGGGCAAGACCACCACGCTGAAGACGGTGTCGGGGCTCCTGCGCCCGCGGACCGGCAGCGTGACCCTGGAGGGCGAGCCCATCCACCGGCTGCCGCCCCACGAGAGCGTGGCGCGCGGCATCGCGCACGCCCCCGAGGGCCGGCGCATCTTCAACCGCCTGACGGTGGGCGAGAACCTGGAGATGGGGGCGTATCTCCGCCACGACGGCGACGTGCGCGCGGACATGGACCGCGTGTACGCCCTGTTCCCGCGCCTGCAGGAGCGGCGGCTGCAGGTGGCCGGCACGCTGTCCGGCGGCGAGCAGCAGATGCTGGCGATCGGCCGGGCCCTCATGGCCCGCCCGCGCGTGCTGATGCTGGACGAGCCCTCCATGGGCCTCGCCCCCGTCCTGGTGGAGCAGATCTTCGACACGATCGCGCGGATCAATCGCGACGGCATGACCATCCTGCTCGTGGAGCAGAACGCCGCGGTGGCCCTGTCCGTGGCGCACCGGGGGTATGTCCTGGAGACGGGCCGGGTCATCCTGAGCGGGCCGGCCGCGGAACTGCACGAGCACCCCGAGGTGCGGCGCGCCTATCTGGGGGAGGGAGCCTGATCGGATGCGAACGGCAGGGGCGCTGGGGCGCCGGGGCGCCGGGGCGCCCGGGCCAAAAGACGGCGGGGGCGCCGGGGGCGGCGGGCGCAGGGGCGGACGAGCGCCCGGGGCGCGCGCCGGCAGCGTGGCCCTTTGGCCGCTGCGCCGCTGCGCCGCTGCGGCCCGTCGGTCCTTCGCCGCTGCGCCGCTGCGCCTCTGCGCCT
>JBHGAX010000122.1:0-10803 GCA_041946635.1 Methylomirabilales bacterium (SeqCode) | reverse complement strand
ACTTGCATGTGTTAGGCACGCCGCCAGCGTTCGTTCTGAGCCAGGATCAAACTCTCCGAAATCATCTTTGGGACGAATCTCGGAGTTCTCCCGCCCCGCTCCGCGGGGCGGGAAGGAATTGCAGGTTGTCCACCCGCAAGCCCGTAGCAATGATATTCGGTTGTCAGAGAACAGAAGTGGCGGGCTCACGTCCTCCCGCCACGAGAATCTAGAACAGGCTCGGCGGATTGTCCAGCCCCGCTGGTTGCCTCCGCCGCGGAACTGTATTTATACCCAAGCCGAACCGAGAAGTCAAGGGGTATTCGCTGAAAAAAATTCGGAAGGCCTTGCGGCCTCCCGGCCGGTACTGCTTGGCTTGTCCCCCTGACGACGGGGGTATTTATACTCGAGACGGCCGGGGCTGTCAACCCCCCGCCGAAAAAAAATCGGCGCGGGGAACAGGCTCAGGCGCCCACGCGAAAGAACCGCCGCTTGCCCACCCGCAGCCGCAGCTCGCCGCGGACCGGGAGGCGCGCCTCCTCGTCCCGCACCACCTCGCCGTCCACCTCCACCCCGCCCTGGCGTATGAGTCGCCGGGCCTCGCTCCCGCTGGGGGCGGCACCCACCTGGGTGAGCAGGCGAAGGATCCGGATGCGCCCGTCCGACTCCAGCGCCTCCGCGGGAAGTCGCACCTGGGGGGCGTCCTCGGGAAAGGCGCGCTCGTGAAACGTGCGCTCGAACCAGGCGGCCGCGGCCTCGGCCTCCTCGGCCGAGTGGTACTGGGCGACCAGGGCGCGGGCCAGGCGCACCTTGGCGTCGCGGGGGTGCGCCGACCCCGCGGCCAGCGCCCGGCGCAGCGCCTCGATCTCCTCCCGCGAGATGGCGGTCGCCAGCTCCATGTAGCGGAGGGTGAGCGTGTCCGGAATGGACATGGCCTTCCCGAAGATGGCCTGGGGCGGCTCGTCGATCCCGATGTAGTTGCCCAGGCTCTTGCTCATCTTGTTGACGCCGTCCAGGCCTTCGAGGATGGGGAGCGTCATGATGACCTGCGGCGCCTGGCCGGCCTCGCGCTGCAGCTCCCGGCCCACCAGCAGGTTGAACTTCTGGTCGGTGCCCCCCAGCTCCACGTCCGCCCGGAGCGCCACCGAGTCGTAGCCCTGCAGCAGCGGGTACAGGAACTCGTGGATGCCGATGGGCCGGCCCTCGGCGAAGCGCTTGGCAAAGTCGTCCCGCTCCAGCATGCGCGCCACCGTCGAGCGCGCGGCCAGCCGGAGCAGCCCTTCCGCGCCCAGGGCCTTGCCCCAGCGGCTGTTGTACTCGATGAGGGTGCGCTCGGGGTCGAGGATCTTGAAGATCTGCCGCTTGTACGTCTCGGCGTTCTGCTGGATCTGGGCCTCGGTGAGCGGCTTGCGCGTCTCGGAGCGCCCGCTCGGGTCGCCGATCATGCCCGTGAAGTCGCCGATGAGGAAGATGACGTCGTGCCCCAGCTCCTGGAACTCGCGGAGCTTGTGGATCACGACCGTGTGGCCGATGTGCAGGTCGGGTGCGGTGGGGTCGAGGCCGAGCTTCACCCGGAGCGGCGTGCGCGTCTCGAGGGACCGCCGCAGCTTCTCGTACAGCTCCTCCGCCTGGAGCACGTCCACGGCGCGCGCCTGCAGGATCTCGACCTGCCGCCGCGCCTCCGCCTCGAATGCCGCGCTCATCCGCCTCTCCTTCCCCGGGACCGGCGGCCCTTGTACCACACGAATCCGGGGCCCGCAACGCCAAAAGGGCCGCGCAGGAGGCGCGGCGGCGCGCCCCGCCCGCCTTTCCAGCCCCGCGTGCGTGTGCTATAGTCCGCGCCATGCCTGTGGATCGCACTCCGAGCGCGGCGGCGCGCCGTCAGCGCCGCCGCCGGCGCCTCGTCCTCGTGAGCTTCTGGAGCCTCCTCCTGCTCCTCGTCGTCACCCTGGGCGCGGCCGCCGGCATCTTCGCGGGGTTCCTCCGCGACCTCCCGAGCCTGGACGGGCTGGAGGAATACCAGCCCAGCATCGTGACCACGCTGTACACGGATCAGGACGAGCCGTTCGCGTCCTTCTACGAGCAGCGGCGCATCCTCGTCCCGCTCGCCAAGATCCCCGCCCGCCTCAAGCAGGCGGTCCTGGCCGTGGAGGACTCCCGCTTCTACGAGCACCGCGGCCTCTCGCCGCGCGCCATCGCGCGCGCCCTGGTGGCCAACGTCCTCCACCGGCGGAAGGCGCAGGGCGGCAGCACCATCACGCAGCAGCTCGCCCGGGTCCTGTTCCTCACGCCGGAGAAGAGCCTCACGCGCAAGGTCAAGGAGGCGCTCCTCGCGGTCGAGATCGAGAAGCAGTACTCCAAGGACAAGATCCTGGAGATGTACTTCAATCAGGTCTACTTCGGCCACGGCGCCTACGGGGTGGAAGCGGCCGCGCAGACCTACTTCAAGAAGCCGGTGACGGACCTCACGCTGGCCGAGGCCGCCCTGATCGCCGGCCTGCCCAGCGCGCCCAATCGCTTCTCGCCCATGGTGAGCCCCGAGCGGGCCCGCCGGCGGCGCGAGCACGTCCTGAACCGCATGGTGGATCAGCGGCACATCACGGCCGCCGAGGCCGCGGCGGCCGCGCAGGCCCCCTTCGACACCGCCCGCTTCACGCGGGCCGGCGCCGTGGCGCCCTACTTCGTGGAGCACGTGCGGCAGGCGCTGGAGGAGACCTACGGCGCCTATGCGCTCTACAACAGCGGGCTGAAGATCTACACCACGCTGAACCTGAAGGCCCAGCGCGCCGCCGAGGAGGCGCTGGTCACCGGGCTCCGCGACCTGGACAAGAGCCACGGCTACCGCCCGCTGCCGGCGGGCACCCCGACGACCAAGCTGGGCCCCTACCCGCCGCGGGTCGGCGAGTTCCTCGTGGGCGCCGTCGTCCGCGCGCGCCCGCGGGGCCTGGAGGTCCAGCTGGACCGCTACCGGGGCGAGGTGCCCCCGGAGGCCCTGGAGTGGACCAAGGCGCAGGATCTGCCCCGCACGTTCCCCGAGGGCGCGCCGGTCCTCGTCCAGGTCACGAGCGTGGACGAGCGCCGGCGCCTGCTCGGCCTCACGCTGGAGCAGACCCCCGAGATCGAGGGCGCCCTGGTGGCCCTGGATCCGAAGACGGGGGCCGTGCAGGCCATGATCGGGGGCTACGACTTCGCGCGCAGCAAGTTCAACCGCGCGACGCAGGCCAAGCGCCAGCCCGGCTCCGCCTTCAAGCCCTTCGTCTACGCGGCCGCGCTGGACCGCGGCATTCCGCCCACCGCCACGCTGCAGGACGCGCCCATCAGCTTCCACTTCCGCTCGGGCGGCAAGGTGGTGGAGTGGTCCCCCGAGAATTACGACCGGAAGTTCCGCGGGGCGGTGACGGTGCGGCGCGCGCTGGAGAACTCCATCAACGTCCCGACGGTCCGGCTGCTGCAGCAGGTGGGTGTGGACCCCGTCATCCGCATGGCCCAGCAGATGGGAATCGAGAGCGAGCTGCGGCGCGAGACCGTCCTGGCCCTCGGCGTGTCCGAGGTGACCCTGCTCGAGCTGGTCTCGGCCTACGGCGTGCTGGCCAACGGCGGGCAGCGCGCCGAGCCGTTCACCATCCGGAAGGTCACCGACAGCCAGGGCCGCACCCTGGAAGAGCACCTGGTGGAGCCGCAGCCGGCCATCCGGCCCGAGACGGCCTACGTCCTCACGCACCTGATGAAGGGGGTCGTGGAGCGCGGAACCGGCACGCGGGCCAAGGCGCTGCAGCGTCCCGTGGCCGGCAAGACGGGCACCAGCTCCGAGGCCACGGACGTCTGGTTCGTGGGCTTCACGCCCCGCCTGGTGGCCGGCGTGTGGGTGGGCTATGACGTGAAGCGCTCGCTCGGCTCGGCGGAGACGGGCGGTCGCCTGGCGCTCCCGCTCTGGGTGAGCTTCATGCAGAAGGCGCTGGCCGGCACGCCGGCCGAGGACTTCCCGGTCCCCGAGAACGTCGTGGCCCTGCCCGTGCAGCACGACACCGGCCAGCCGGTGGAGGCCGGCGCGCGGGGCGCCCTCCTGGAGTACTTCATCAAAGGCACCGAGCCGACCCTCCCCGCCATGGCCACCCCCGTCCCGGTGCCCGCCCTGCTGGCGGATCCCCCCGAGCCGGGGGCCGTCCTCCCGCGCCCCGCGCCCGCCGCGCGCGCCCCGGAGCGATCGCCCCTGACCCCCACCCCGGAGGTCCGGTTCGCGCCCCCCGCGAGCGGCGAGCCCCGGGGCCGCCCGCCCGTCGAGGCGCCCCGTCGCCTCCCGCAGCCCTCCGCCACGCTGCCGCCGGCGCTGCCCATGGGCCCGAAGCCCGGCGACCGCTGACCGGGCTCACGCCCGCGCCAGGCCGTCCTCCAGGTCGTCGATGATGTCCTCGGCCTTCTCCAGGCCGAAGGACAGCCGGATCCCGTTGGGGGCGATGCGCGCCTGGCGCTGCGCCTCCGCGGGCAGGGCCGAGTGCGTCATGATCCCGGGCGCCTCGATCAGGGTGCGGATGTTGCCGAGCGACACGGCCAGGGTGATGCAGTAGGCGTGCGTGGCGGCCCAGTCGATCAGGCGGCGCGCCCGCTCCGGCGCCGCCCCCTCCTCCCGCGTCTCGAAGTAGAGCAGCGTGCCCGGCGCGAAGGTGCCCAGCGTGCTCCGCATCTGCTTCTCCGCCAGGCGGTGCTGCGGATGGGAGGGCAGGCCGGGGTAGTGCACGCGGGCGACCTTGGGATGCCGCTCCAGGAACTCCGCCACCTTGAGCGCCGTGTCGATCTGCCGCTTGGCGCGCAGCGTGAGCGTGGACAGCCCGTAGACCAGGATGGCCCAGGCCGACTTGGGCGAGAGCACGCCGCCGAAGTCCTTGCGGTACATGAACAGGTCTTCCTCGTAGGCGCGGCCGCCGATCACCGCGCCGCCCATGTCGGTGCCGAAGCCGCAGATGTTCTTGGTGAGCGACTCCAGGACCAGGTCCACCCCCCACTCCAGCGGCCGCTGGCAGTAGGGCGAGGCGAAGGTGTTGTCGATGAGGACCGCCACCCGCCGCTCCGGGGGGCGGCCGGCGTTCACCTCGTCCCGCAGCGCGCAGAGGGCCGCGAGGTCCACCAGCTCCATGGTCGGGTTGGCCGGCGTCTCGGCGTAGAGCACGCGGGTCTCCGGGCGGATGGCCGCCCGCACGGCCTCCAGCCGCGTGAAGTCCGTGAAGGTCGTGGCGATCTGCAGGCGCGAGAGCCAGCGCGTGAGGAGCGAGTAGGTGCAGCCGTAGATGGTGCCGAAGGCCACCAGGTGGTCGCCCGGGCGCAGGAGGATGCCGAGCGCCGCCGCGATGGCCGCCATCCCCGTGGCGAAGGTGCAGCAGACCTCCCCGCCCTCCGCCTTGGCCAGATCGTCCTCCAGGATGCTGCGCGTCGGCTCATCCAGCCGGTCGTAGATGTAAACCGGCTCGGCCTCGGCCTCGCGGCCGCGCCCGAACTGCAGGAACCCGCGCCCGCCCCGCTCCGCGGAGTCCAGCCGGTAGGTCACGGAGGAGGAGAGCGGCGGCACCGTGTGGTGGCTGAAGTCCCAGCGGGCCGTCTGGGCCTTGCCGTGAATCAGGAAGGTCGACATGCCGACCTTGCGGCTGTCCCCCGCCCCGTCCATGGTCGGGTACGCGTCCGCGTCCTTGCGCTCGTGGGTCATGGCGCACCTCCCGCACCGGCGTGCGATCGCCCCCTCGTGTGGGAAGCGTAGCACCGCGCCGGAGGCGGGGCAAGCCGGGCGGTGTGAACCGCCAAGACGCCACCGGGGATTCATCCCAGGTTTCCCGCGGTGGCGTCTCGGCGCCTTGGCGGTTTCTTGCTCTATGCGGGCGGGCCGGACTGGAGCGCCCGGAAGGCCTGGAGGGTGTTCTTGAGCAGCATGGCCACGGTCATGGGGCCCACGCCGCCGGGGACGGGCGTGATGGCCCCCGCCACGGGGGCGGCGGAGGCGAAGTCCACGTCACCGACCAGCCTCCCCTCGACGCGGTTGATGCCCACGTCAATCACGGTGGCGCCGGGCTTCACCATGGCGCCCCCGACCAGCCCTGGCCGGCCGGCCGCCACCACCAGGATGTCGGCGCGGCGCGTCTCGGCGGCCAGATCGGCCGTGCGGGAGTGGCAGAGGGTCACGGTGGCGTGGCGGTGCAGGAGCAGGAAGGCCGTCGGCTTGCCCACGATCTCGCTCCGGCCCACGATCACCGCCCGCCGCCCGCCGACCGCCACGCCCTCGCGGTCGAGCAGCTCCAGGATGCCGGCCGGCGTGCAGGGGACGAAGCGCGGCCGGTTCTCGACCAGCCGGCCGATGTTCGCGTAGGTGAAGCCGTCCACGTCCTTGGCCGGATCCACGGCCTCCAGGACGCTGCGCTCGTCGAGGTGCGCGGGCAGCGGCAGCTGCACCAGGATGCCGTGCACGGCGGGATCGCAGTTCAGCTCGGCGATGAGCGCCAGGAGTCGCTCCGGGGCCACGTCGGCGGGCGGGGTGAGGTGCCGCGAGTCGAGGCCGGCCTCGCCGCACGCCCGGATCTTGCTCCGCACGTAGGCCGCGGAGGCCGGGTCGTCTCCCACCTGCACGGCGGCCAGGCCGGGCACCCGCCCGGTGGCGGCGCGCAGGCGTGCCACCTCCTGTCGCACCTCCTCGCGCACCGCTGCGGCGACCTTCTTCCCGTCGATGATCCGCGGCATGGCCCCTCCCCGCTCAGTCCCCGCTGAGCTGGACCCGCTGGATGCTCCGCGCCCGGCCGTCCTCGCCGATGTCCAGGATCACGGCCGAGAGCTGGGCGGCGCCCGGGGCCGGGGCGAAGCGGCGCGGCATCTGGGTGAGGAAGCGGGCCAGCGCGTCCTCGCGCCGGATGCCGATCACCGAGTCCCGCGGGCCGGTCATCCCCACGTCCGTGATGTAGGCCGTGCGCCCGGGCAGGATCCGCTCGTCCGCGGTCTGGACGTGCGTGTGCGTGCCCACCACGGCGGAGACCCGGCCGTCCACGTACCAGCCGAAGGCCTGCTTCTCGGCCGTGGCCTCGGCGTGGAAGTCCACCAGGATGACGTCCGTGACCCGCTGCAGCTCCGCGATCTCGCGGTCGGCGGCCCGGAAGGGACAGTCGATGGGCGGGAGAAACGCGCGGCCCTGGAGGTTCAGGACCCCCACCAGCCAGGGCCCCTTGCGGAGGATGTGGGTCCCGCGGCCCGGGACCTCCTCCGGGTAGTTGGCCGGCCGCAGCACCCGCACCTCCGAGGCGAGATACGCCTCGGCCTCCTTCTTGTCCCAGACGTGGTTGCCGGAGGTGAGCAGGTCCACGCCCAGGTCGAAGAGCTCCCGGCCGACGGACGGGGTGATGCCGAAGCCCGCCGCCGCGTTCTCGGCGTTGGCCAGCACGATGTCGGCACCGTGCTCCCCGGCCAGCGCCTTCAGGTGGCGGGCCACCATCTGCCGCCCCGGCTGGCCCACGATGTCGCCGATGAAGAGGATGCGCATGCTGGGAGTCGAGGGCTAGGGTTGGGGATCGGGTGGCGGTCGGGGACCAGGGACCGGGATCGGGGGCCGGGGGCGGCAGGGAAGACCCCCGACCCCGGCCCCCGATCCCCGGAGCCCCGCGGTTCAGCGCGCGTACTCCACGGCCCGGGTCTCGCGGATGACGGTCACCTTGATCTGTCCCGGGTACTCCATCTCGTCCTCGATCCGCTTGGCGATGTCGCGCGCCATGACGAAGGCGCCCTGATCCGAGACGGCCTCGCCCTCCACCACCACGCGCACCTCGCGGCCGGCCTGGATGGCGAAGCACTTCTCCACGCCCTTGAAGGAGGTGGCGATCTCCTCCAGCTTGGCCAGCCGGCGCACGTAGGTCTCCATGATCTCGCGGCGGGCACCGGGTCGCGCGGCGGACAGCGTGTCGGCCGCCTGCAGGAGGACCGCCTCCGGGTACTGGGGCGCGATCTCCTCGTGGTGCGCGGCGATGATGTTCACCACGCGGGCGTCCTCGTTGTACTTCTTGGCCAGCTCCGCCGAGAGGAGCGCGTGGCTGCTCTCCGAGCCCTGGTCGGCGGCCTTGCCGATGTCGTGAAGCAAGGCCGCCCGCTTCACCGCCTTCACGTCGAGCTTCAGCTCGGCGGCGAGCAGGCCGGCCAGCTGCGCCACCTCCTTGGTGTGGGCCAGCTGGTTCTGGGAGTAGCTGTAGCGGTACTTGAGCCGGCCCACCATGCGCACCAGCTCCGGGTGCATGCCCGTGATGCCGAGCTCGAAGCAGGCCTGCTCGCCCGCCTCGCGGATGTCCTTCTCCAGCTCCTTGGTGACCTTCTCCACCGTCTCCTCGATTCGCGCGGGGTGGATGCGGCCGTCCTGGATGAGCCGCTGGATGGCCACCCGCGCAATCTCGCGGCGGATGGAGTCGAAGCCCGAGAGAATGATCGTCTCCGGCGTGTCGTCCACGATGATGTCGATGCCGGTGGCCTTCTCCAGGGCCCGGATGTTGCGCCCCTCCCGGCCGATGATCCGGCCCTTCATGTCGTCGCTGGGCAGGTCCACCACCGACACGGCCGCCTCCGCCACGTACTCGGAGGCCAGGCGGCAGATGGCCCGGCCGATGATCTCGCGCGCCCGCTCCTCCCCGGTCTCGTTGGCCTGATCCTCCAGCCGCTTGATGCGCGCGGCGGCGTGGATCTTGGCCTCTTCCTCCAGGGCCTGGACGAGCTGCGCCCGCGCCTCCTCGGCCGTCAGCCCGGCGATCTGCTCCAGCTTCCGGCTGGCCTCCTCGGTGAGCGCCCGCCAGCGGGCCTCCTCCTGCCCGAGCGCCTGCTCGCGGCTCTTGAGGGCCTGCTCCAGGCTGTTCTGGTCGCGCTCGCGCCGGTCCAGGACCTCCAGCCTGCGGTCCAGGATCTCCTCGCGCTGGTTCAGCCGCTTCTCGAAGCTCAGCAGCTCCTCGCGCCGGCCGCGCGACTCGTGCTCGAACTCGGTGCGCGCCAGGAGCATCTTGTCCTTGATCTCCAGCTCCGCCTCGCGCCGCCGGGCCTCGACCTCGCGCTCCGCGTCGCGGAGCACCCGCTGCGCCTGTTCCTCCGCCTCCTGCTTCAACCGGGTCTGCCGCTGGCGCTGGAGGACGAGGCCCACCAGGAGGCCGAGCACGGCCGCCGCGAGCGCCACCCCGACGTTCATCATGTCCACGTCCACGGGAGTACCTCCCTCCACCTATCCACGCGAAGCCGCCGTGGCCCGCGGGTCAGCAGGGCCCATCCCGCCGTGGGGGGATGCCCTGGGAATGGGCGCCGCCCGCGGCAACACGCGGGCGCGCGCCAAGACTAAGCGACACGAATGGGGCGTGACCGGGGGATCCGGATGCACCCGCCGGAAGCGGCGGGCGGTGGAGGGACTGCAGGAGAGATCCGGCGAGCGGGCGCGGCGCCGTCAGGAAAGAGACAGAACCCCTACCATTGTGCCGTGTGCTGGGCCTTGTTTTGAACCTGGATAACCAGGTGGGGATCCCGCAAACGCTTCAGGCTTCCCCTCCGCTCCGGCGGAGTGGCGTGCTCACCGCGTTCTCGGAGGGACCCCCGTTCTGTGGGTGTTGGCTCAAAAAAAGTTACCGCATCACGCGCACGGCAGGGGTTCTCGCGTATCCTGAGTGACGCGAACCACGCTAGCACAGGCGATTCCTCGTCGCAAGTCCTTTTCCGCACCGACGCGCGGCGGTTGCTACGCCGCGCTGCCCCCCCGGTGCAGCAATTCAGCGATCTCCTCGATCCGGGCGAGCACGCGGGCCTCCCGCCGGCGCGCCGCCTCGTCCCGTTTGAACAGCTCATCGGCGATGTTCAAGGACGCCAGCACCGCCACCTTGGACGGGGCCAGGCCGGGCCCGCCCTTGGCGACCTCGCGGAACTTCCCGTCCACGTACGCGGCCACCCGCTGCAGGAAGTCGGCGCCGTCCTCCGAGCGGAGCGTGTACCGCTCGCCGAAGATCAGGACCTCCGTCGCATCCTCGCCCGCGTTCATCCCGCGGCCCCCGCCGGGCCGAGGCCCTGGAGCGCGGCCTCCAGCCGCTCGATCTCGCCGAGCAGCCCCTCGACCCGTCCGCGCACGTCCTCGCGCTCGGCCCGCAGGCGCGCGAGCTCGACCTGCTGCCCCTCGCGCTCGGCAGTGAGGGCGGCCAGCCGCTCGTCGCGCCTCGCCAGCTCGGCCTCCAGCGCCTGGACCCGGGCGGTGAGGGCGTCGCGCTGCTCGCGCGCCTGCGCCAGCTCGGCCAGCGCCTCCCGGACCTTCGCGTCCAGCAGCTCCAATCGCTCGAGAATGGTCTCCACGGGTGCCTTTCCGCTCCGGGGCAGAAGCTAGCAAAGGCCTCCGCCTTTGTAAAGGCCTTCCCCGGGGCCGGCCGCACTTGCGCCCCGGAGAGGACGACCCCGCCGCTCAGCCCCGGAGCCGCGCCTGCAGCCGGTCCGCCAGTGCCGCCAGGACCTGCGCCTTGGCCGCCTCCACCTCGGCGTCCGTCAGCGTGCGGTCGGGCGCCTGGAAGAGGAGCGAGAGCGCCAGGCTCTTCCGCCCCTCCGGCACGGGCGCACCCCGGTAGACGTCGAAGACGCGCACGTCGGCGAGCAGCGGCCCGCCCGCCGCCCGCACGGTCTCCAGCACGGCGGCCGCGCTGACCGCCTCGTCCACCACCACCGCCAGGTCCTGGAGGGCCGGCGGGAAGCGGGGCACCGCCGCCAGCCGGAAGCTCGGCGGCACCGCGCGCAGGATGGCCTCCAGGTCCAGCTCGGCCACGCAGGGGCTGGCGCCCGGGATGTCGAACGCCGCCTGGACCTCGG
>JBHGAX010000121.1:0-12126 GCA_041946635.1 Methylomirabilales bacterium (SeqCode) | reverse complement strand
GACGGCACCATCATCGAGGACCTGGGGTACCTGAGCGACCCGGCGCAGATCCGGTTCATCCCGGGGGCGGTGGAGGCGCTGCGGGCGCTCCAGGGGGCGGGCTACCGGCTGGTCCTGATCACCAACCAGGCCGGCGTGGCGCGCGGGCTGATGACCGAGGAGGACGTGCGGCGGGTGAACGACGCGCTCATGGCGCGCCTCCGCGAGGAGGGGATCCGCTTCGACGGAGTCTACTACTGCCCCCACCACCCCGAGCACGGCCCGCCGGAGTACCGCGTCGAGTGCGAGTGCCGGAAGCCGGGGCCGGGGATGATCCGCCGGGCCGCGGCGGAGGCCAACCTGGACCCCGCCCGGTCCGTCATCATCGGCGACCACAGCACGGACGCGGCCGTCGCGCGCGGCTTTCCGGGCATGCGGGGCGTGCTGCTCCTGACCGGCCACGGGGCGGGGCAGGCCGAGAAGGTCGCTCGCGGGGAGGTGGAGCGCCCCGACCACGTGGCGGCCGATCTCGCCGCGGCGGTCCGGTGGGTCCTGGCGAACGGGAAGGAGCCGCATGGCGCCGCTACCCATCCGGCTTGACGGGGCCGAGCGTGTCCTGCTGGTCAAGCCCAGCGCCCTCGGGGACGTGGTGCAGGCGCTTCCCGTCCCGGCCACCCTGCGGCGCCGCTACCCGCGGCTCCGCATCGACTGGCTGGTCGAGGAGGAGGCGGCGCCCCTGGTCCTCGGCCACCCGCTGGTCGCGGAGGTGGTGATCTCGGGCCGGCGGCGGTGGCTGCGGCAGCTCCGCGCCGCCGCGACGCTGCCGGCCGCCCTGCGGGAGATGCGGGCGCTCGCGGCCGGGCTGCGGGCGCGGCGCTACGACGCGGTGCTGGACCTGCAGGGGCTCCTGAAGAGCGCGCTGTACGTGGCCGCCACCCGGGCGCCCATCCGCATCGGCTTCGCCGAGGGTCGCGAGGGGGCGCCCTGGGTCCTGACCCACCGGGTGACCGCGCCGCCGCAGCCGGTGCACGCCGTCCGGCGCTACCTGGCGCTGGCGGCGGCCGTGGACGCCGCGGAGCCGGTCTGGGACTTCTCCATCGCGGTGGGCGCCGAGGACCGGGCCCGGGCGGCGGCCCTGCTGGCCGGCCTGCCGCGGCCCCGGGTGATCCTGCACCCGGCGGCCCGCTGGCGGACCAAGCTCTGGCCGGTCGAGCGCTGGCGCGATCTGGCCGCCGCCCTCCTGGGCGAGGGGGCGGGCGTGCTGGTGACGGGCAGCGCGGCGGATGCGCCGCTGGCCGAGGCCATCCGGTCGGGGCTCGGGCCGTCGGCCCGAACGGCGGCGGGGCAGGCCTCGCTGAAGGCCCTGGCCGCGCTCCTGGCCGAGGCGGACGCGGTCGTGAGCGTGGACTCGGGGCCCATGCACCTGGCGGCGGCGGTGGGGGCGCCGCTCGTGGCGCTCTTCGGCGCCACGGATCCCCGCCGCACCGGCCCCTTCGGCCCGGCCACGGTCCTGCGGCGGGACCTGCCGTGCAGCCCCTGCCTGCGGCGCCGCTGCCGGATCCGCGAGCGGCACCGCTGCATGCTGGAGCTCAGCCCCGAGGCCGTGCTGGCCGCCGCCCGGGAGGCGTGGGGGCGGCGCGCGGCGGGCGCGCCCGGAATGCGAGGTGGGGGGTGACCGGGAGGATGGGCCGGCTGCCCGCGGCGCTGCTGCTCCTGGCGGCGCTCCTGCTCGGCGTGCCGGAGGCCGGGGCCAGCGATCCGCGCGTGGTCCTCCGCGAGGGCGAGCACCTGACCTTCGAGGTGACCTGGATGGGCCTGCGGGCCGGCCGGGCCACGCTGGAGAGCCGCGGCCTCACCAGCCTGAACGGCCGGCCGGCCTACCACCTGGTCACCACCGCGCGCTCCAGTCCCCTCGTCTCCAAGTTCTACCCGGTCGCCGACCGGAGCGAGTCCTTCCTGGGCGTGGACCCCCTGCGCAGCCTCTGGTTCGGCAAGCACCTGCGGGAGGGCCGCTACCGGCACGACAGCCAGACGGTCTTCGACCACGCAGCCGGGCAGGCGCTCTACCGCTACTTCGATTTCAGCGGCGTGCCCAGGGACATCACCAGCCTGGCGGAGGCGGAGCGCTACGGCCGCTACGTGCAGCAGGAGTTTCCCCTGGCGGCGGGCGCGCTGGACGAGCTCTCGGTCCTCTACTACGTGCGCACGCTGCCGCTCCAGCCCGGCCGGATCTATCGCGCCCACGTCTTCGCCAGCCGGAAGAGCTGGGAGCTGGAGGTGCGCGCGCTGCGGCGCGAGATGCTGGACACCGTCATCGGGCGCCGGGAGACCCTGGTGGTGGAGCCGCTGCTCGCCTTCGAGGGGATCTTCCAGCAGAAGGGGCGCATGATCGTCTGGCTGACGAACGACGCGGAGCGGGTGCCGGTGCAGATGAAGAGCGAGATCAAGGTCGGCAGCTTCGTCTCCACGCTGGTGCGGCGGGAGGTCGGGACGGCGCAGGCCGCGCTCCCGCGGGAAGGATTCGTGCCATGAGCGACGCCAGGGTCTCGCTGGTCACCGGCGCGGCGGGCTTCATCGGCTCGCACCTCTGCGAGCGCCTGCTGGCGGAGGGCCACGCGGTGGTGGGCCTCGACTGCTTCGCCGACTACTACGCGCGCGAGGCCAAGGAGGCGAACCTCGCCGCCGCGCGCGCGCATCCGCGCTTCCGGCTGGTGGAGGCGGACCTGACGCGCACGGACCTGGACCCCATCGTGGGCGAGGCGGACCTCATCTTCCACCAGGCGGGGCAGCCGGGCGTCCGGCCGAGCTGGGGCAAGGACTTCGAGATCTACGTGGACTGCAACATCCGCGCCACGCAGCGGCTGCTGGAGGCGGCGCGGCGCGCGAGCCGCGTGCGCTGCATCGTCTGCGCCTCCTCGTCGTCGGTGTACGGCGACACCGCCGAGCTGCCCGTGCGGGAGACGACGCTCACGCGGCCATTCTCGCCCTACGGCGTGACCAAGCTGGCCGCCGAGCACCTGGCCAGCCTGTACCACGCGAACTTCGGCGTGCCGACCGTCTCCCTGCGCTACTTCACGGTGTACGGGCCGCGGCAGCGGCCCGACATGGGCTTCCACCGCTTCGTGAAGAGCGCGCTGGGGGACCGGCCCATCCCCGTGTACGGCGACGGGGAGCAGACGCGCGACTTCACCTTCGTGGGGGACGCGGTGGAGGCGAACTGGCGCGCGTCCCGGACCCCGGCGGCGGTGGGCAAGGTCTTCAACATCGGCGGCGGCTCGCGCGTGAGCGTGAACCACGTGCTGGCCACGCTGGAGGGCATCCTGGGGCGGCCCGTGAAGCGCGAGCCACGCCCGCCGCAGCCGGGCGACGTGCGGCACACCTGGGCGGACACCACGCTGGCGCAGGAGATCCTGGGCTTCCGGCCCGCCGTCCCGCTGCGCGAGGGCTTGGCGCGCGAGGTGGAGTGGCTGCGCGGGGCGACCGGGCAGGCCGGCGCGTAGGCGCCCCGTCCGCGGCTTCGTGAAGAATTCTCACCACGAAGGCCACGAAGAGCGCGAAGGGTTCGGGGCAGCGCCCCCACGGCACCGTCGCCTACGCCCACGACGCCGCCGGCCGCCGCCACCAGCTCCAGGCCGGCGGCCAGCCCTCCGTTGGACCTTGGACGTTGGATGCGCTTGACGGCCTGCGGCGCGAGGTGCTAGGCTCGCGGCAATTGAAAAACGGGAGCCCGGGGAGCCGGGCTGAGAGGGTGGGGCGGTTCCCTCCACCGACCGTTCGAACCTGACCTGGGTAATGCCAGCGTAGGGACGAGAAGGACGCCCATCACACCGCCCGTCGGGGCGGTTTTCTGTTTTGCGGCGGCCTGCGCACCACCGGCGGGCATCCGGAGGGGCGAAGCATGGCGCTGACGCAGCAACTGCAAGCCTACGGCGTGGGGCCCGTGCCGCCCGGGGAGCGGCGGCTGGGGTTCGCGGACACCTTCGTGCTGTGGGCGGACCTCGGGGTGAGCTTCCTGGTCATGGTGGTGGGCATGTTCCTGGTGCCCGGCCTGAGCCTGCTCGAGGCGCTGGCCGCCATCCTGATCGGGGCCGTCCTGGGGAACGCGCTCCTGGGGCTGGTCGCGACCATCGGCTCGGACACCGGCGTGCCCACCATGGTGCTCTTCCGGGCGGCCCTCGGCCTCCGGGGCTCGTACGTGCCGACGGTCCTGAACGTCCTCCAGCTCATCGGCTGGGCCACGTTCGAGGTGATCGTCATGGCGCAGGCGGCGAGCCTGCTGTCCCAGCGGCTCCTGGGGTTCGGCGGCTACCTGGGCTGGGTCGTGGTGTTCTCCGTCCTGACGACCCTCATGGCCCTCGCCGGGCCCGTGCTCGTGGTGAAGCAGTGGATGGAGAAGTTTGCCGTCTGGGCCGTCCTGGTCACCATGGTCTGGCTCACGGTCGCCGTGCTGACCACCTACGACCTCGGGAGCCTCATGGCCAAGCCGGCGACCGGCGAGATGTCCTTCTGGCTGGCGGTGGACCTGGTGGCCGTGATGCCGGTATCGTGGGTGCCGCTGGTGGCGGACTACAGCCGGCTGGTGCACAGCCGCCGCACCGCGTTCTGGGGTACCGGGCTGGGCTACTTCGTCTCGCACGTGTGGTTCTACGCCCTGGGGGCGCTGCTCGGCGTGTCCGCGGCCGTCACCATGGACCCGAATGCGCCCATCGTGCCCCTCCTGGCCGCCATCGCCGGGCTCACGGCCGGGTGGGCGGCGCTGCTGGTCCTCCTGGTCGCCGAGACGGACGAGTCGTTCGCGAACGTCTACTCCGCGGCGGTCTCCACCCAGAACATCCTGATGCACATCGGGCAGCGCAGCATCACCATCGTGCTCGGCGTGCTGGTCCTGCTGCTGGCCGCCACCATCCCGCTCGTGCAGTACGAGAGCTTCCTGCTGCTCATCGGCTCCGTCTTCGTGCCGGTCCTCGGGGTCCTCACCGCCGACTACTTCCTGCTGCGCGACCGCTCGTACGACACGGAGGCGCTCTACCGCGAGGGCGATCGCTACTGGTACTCCAACGGGGTGAACTGGCTGGCCGTGGGCGTGTGGGCCGCCGGGGTGGCGCTCTACCTGCTCATCGCGGGCCTGCCCCAGCTCGGCCTGCCCGGCCTGGCGCCCTGGCTCGGGGCGACCGTGCCCACGTACCTGTTCGGCCTGGCCGCCTACGCGCTGCTGGGCCGCCGGGCCGCGCAGGCCCGCCCCGTGCTGCAGTCGGGGGACTAGAACAGGCCGCACCGCAGAGGCGCAGAGATCCCAGAGGTTCGGGTTCTTTCCGAACCCGAAGAGAGAAGGCTCTGCGCCCTCCGCGCCTCTGCGGTTCACGCTCTTCGGAGGGTCATATGGCGAGCGCGAAGGAACTGGCCGCGCAGCTCCGGCACGAGCTGCAGCCGGTGGAGCGGCGGCTGTTCAGCCACCCCTGGATCGCGGCGGCGGAGCAGGGCGGCTTGCAGGCGGCCGACCTGGTGATCTTCGCCGCGCACCAGGAGCGGATCATCCAGAGCGACCTGCGGAGCGTCGCCCTGCTCGTGCACCGCTACGCCGGCACGCCGAGCGGCGCCTTCTTCCTGGAGGGCCTCAAGACCGAGGCGGCGGCGCTGGAGGCGCTGGCGGCCTTCGCGCGCCGCGCCGGCGCCGGGCCCGAGCGGCTGGCCGCCGTGACCCCCGTCGCGGGGGCGCTGGCCTACACCCACTTTCTGGCCTGGCTGGCGGCCTACGGCTCCGACGCCGAGTTCGCCGCCGCCTTCCTGGTCAACCTGCCCGCGTGGGGCGCGAACTGCGGCCGGCTCTCGCGCGCCTTCCAGGCGCGCTACCGCATGGCCGCCGGCGACGTGGCCTTCTTCGAGCTGTTTGCCCGCGAGTCGCCCGGCTTCGACACGGCGGCCCTGGCCGTCATCCAGGCCGGGCTGGATCGCGGCGTCCCCGAGCCCGCCATCCGGCACGCCGCCCTGCTCCTGCAGCAGTACGAGCTGATGTACTGGGATGGGCTCCAGGCCGCACGCGCGGAAGCGCCGAGCGGCTAGCGGCCGCCGGCGACTTCGAGAAACGGTGCACCGGGGCATCGGAGACAGCACACGGCCGCCGGCACCCTGGCTCCGATGCTCCGACGCTCCCATGCTCCGATGCTTCGTTGCCGCCCGTTCTCGACCGTGCTCACTCGGCCCGCGATGCCGGGAGCCGCCGGCGCTGGTTCAGCACGGAGAAGTGGGCCGCCACCACCGGCTTGCCGTCCAGCTGCACCTCGGCGCGCCAGCGGCCCGGGGACTTCGCCACCATGCCGCGCTGGAAGGGGAGGACCGCCCAGGTGGTCCAGACGTCGGCCGGCGAGTCGAAGGGCTCCGGGCGCGACGCGTGCACCAGCAGGCCCTCGGCGTTGAACCACCGGACGACCACCCTGTGCGCGCCGCGCACGTTGGCCCAGCGGATCCACAGCACGACCTGGCGGTCGTCCCGGTAGAACGTCTCTCCCTCCTCGAGCGGCAGCATGCCCTGGATGTCCCGGGCGAACGCCACCCGGAGCGCGCTCGGCGTCCCGGACGCCGGCGGGGCAGGAGCGGGCGCGGGCGCCGGGGCGCGGCCGGCGAGGGCGGGCGGGCCGGCAGGTGCCGGCGGCTCCGCCTCGCGGGGCGACGGGGGACGCGACAGCCAGACAAGGCCGGCCAGGACCACGGCCCCGGCGGCCGCGGTCGCCCCCAGGGGAAGCCAGCGCCGTCCGGACCTCGGGCCGGGCGCGGCCTCGAGGCTGGGCGCGGAGGGGATGGCCTGGGCCGCCGGGCTGGCCATGAGCGCCGCCGCACGGGCCAGCGCCTCCAGGAACTCCCGCGCACTCGCGTACCGGGCGCCCGGGTCCTTCGCCATCGCCTTCCGGATCGCCGCGTCGAGGAGGGGCGGGAAGGCCGGGTTCACCTCGTGGAGCGGCGTGGGCTCCGCGTGCAGGATGCGGTAGATCACCGTGCTGATCGTCTCGCCCGGGAAGGCCTTCTGGGTGCAGCCCAGCTCGTAGAGCACGGCGCCCAGGGAGAAGATGTCCGAGCGGGCATCCACGCTCTTCCCGGCGATCTGCTCGGGGGACATGTAGCTCGGCGTGCCGAGGGACTCCCCGGGCCGGGTCAGGGCCGACATGGCGAGGTACGCCACGCCGAAGTCGGCGACCTTCACCGCGCCGCTCTCCTGCAGCAGGATGTTGTCGGGCTTGATGTCCCGGTGGATCACGCCGCGGGCGTGCGCGTGCTCCAGGGCCTCGCACACCTCGATGCCGATGGCAGAGACCTGCTCGGCCGGGAAGAGGGCGCCCGAGCGCAGCAGCACCTCCAGGCTGCGCCCGCTGACCAGCTCCATGACGAGGTAGAGGACCTCGCCCTCCTGCTGCGCGTCGAAGAGGGTGACGATGTGCGGATGGGCGAGCTGCCCGATCGCCTGCGCCTCGCGCGCGAAGCGCGCCCGGGCCTCGGCCCCGTACCCCGTCGCGGCGAGCATCTCCAGGTGCAGGGTCTTGATGGCCACCAGGCGGCCGATGGCGGGGTCGCGGGCCTTGAAGACGATCCCCATGCCGCCCCGGCCCAGCTCCTCCAGGAGCTCGTAGCGGCCGAGGCGGCCGCCGGGGACCAGGCTGGACGCGCCCGCCCTCATCGCGGCCCCCGTCCGGCCCGCCGGCTCGCCGCGGGCGAGCCGGCCCGGACCGGCGGCCCCGTCATACCGGCGCGGGGGTGACGAGGGCGAGCTGCGTTCCCTTGCACTTCGGGCATCGGATCTCCCCCGGGACCTCTTTCGAGAGCCGTCCGGTCACGCCGCACACCGTGCACCGGTACACGCCGGCCGGATGCCGGGTGGTGCCCCCGGTCCGTGCTGCGGCCGGCGCGGCCCGGGGCAGCGTGGCGTCCGGGTCCGCGGCCGGCGCGGCGGCCGCCCGGGTCGCCTGCAGCCGGACCTGCTCCTCCAGCCGGCGGTTCAGCTCCTCGGCCCGCCGGCTCTGCGCGATGAGCGCGGCGTTCTGGTCGACCAGGGCCGCGCGGGCGCGCGCCAGCTCCCGCATCATCTCGTTCGCCTTGGCGGCCAGGTCGCGCATCTCGTCGCCGTTCGGGATGACCACCTCCTGGCTGAAGTCGCCGCGCGTCACCCGCCCCAGGTGCTCGTCCAGCCGCCCGACCGCCGCCAGCAGCGGCCAGGAGAGCACGTAGCCCAGGAACAGCGCGAGGCCGAAGCCCCCGATGCCCGCCACGCCGGCCGCCAGGTAGCGCTGGCGGCGCTCGGCCTCCAGCTCCTGCAGGGCCGCGCCCCGTCGGGCCTCCGCGGCCTTGATGAGGTCGCGCGCCAGGCCCTCCAGGACGTGCGAGAGCGGGTGCTCCTCCTCCAGGTGGACCTTCATGGCCGCCGCCAGGTTCCCGGTCTGCGCCAGCCGGTCCACGCGCTGTCCGCTGAGCTGGAAGGGCAGGTTCTCCTGGCGCAGCTTGGCCAGGATGGCCTGCGCCGCGCCGTCCTGCGTCCCCTGCAGGTAGCCGAGGTGCGTGCTGAAGTCCTGGCGCGCGCCCACGAGCTTCTGATCATTGGACGGGTCGCCGGTCAACAGGTGCATGGCGCGGAAGTGCATCTGCGCCGTGATGGCGTACTCCATGCGGCCGGCGCGCGCCACCTCCTCGGCCAGGCGGGCGACGTGCAGGGTCCGCTCCTGCATCTGGTGGGTGGAGTACATGAGCGCGGCCATCAGCGAGAAGAGGAGCAGGACCACGACGAGGAAGCCCACCAGGAGCTTCGTGTGCAGGGACATCCTCCGCCGGGCCACCCACTCCACGACGGGATTCAGGAATCCGATCGGTGGCTGCAACATGGCGCTCCCCACCCGCTCGTCCCGCGAGCGGTTTCGGTCCCCCGTGCATCCCGTGCACCCGGGGGGCGCGGTCCGGCGCTGCACGTCAGGCACGCAGCCGGGTGACGCGGAACGCGGACAGATCGCCCTCGTGCTTGGTCGGGATGGTCGTCGGCTCGGCCTGCACGATCTTCCAGACCCGCTGGTGCACCTCCGGGCTGATGATCACCTCGCCGCCCCGCGCCCCGTCGCAGAGCCGCGAGGCCCGGTTGACCGCGTAGCCGACCACCGTGAACTCGCTCCGCTCGGGCAGCCCGATGAAGCCGTGCACCGCCTCCCCGCAGTGCACGCCGATGCCGATGTCGAAGGACACCTGCCGGCGGGACTGGCGCATGGCGCCGAGGCCGGCCATGGCGCACTGCATCTCCAGGGCGGCGCGCACGGCCTTCTCCTGGTGCTGGGGATCCGGCTCGGGGCTGCCGAAGACCGCCAGCAGCGAATCGGCCACCGCCTTCCCGACGGTGCCGTCGTGCGCGAAGACGACCGGGATGAGCTGCGAGAAGTAGCTGTTCAGCAGCTCCACGACATCGTCCGGCTCCATCGCCTTCGAGAGCGTCGTGAAGCCCCGGATGTCGGCGCAGAGGATGCTCACCTCGCCGCGCTGGCTCACCAGCCGCGGGCGGCCGCGCGGGCCGAGCAGCCGCTCGGCCGTCTGCGGCGGGAACTGGCGGAGGAGCGCGGCCTTGGCGCCCGACTCCCGGCGCAGCGTCTCCCGCAGCTCCCAGTTGGCCAGCGCCATGGCGGCGTACTGGGCGACCGCCAGCATGAGCCGCAGGTCCTCGTCGGTGAAGCAGGAGTCGTGCTGCGGGTTGTCCACGCAGATGGCCCCCAGCGCGTCGCCCCGCCAGAGGAGGGGCGCGTACATGCCCGTCTCCGTCCCCTGGTGCAGGAGCGTGACCCGCGCGTCGCCCTCCTCGGCGCGCCGCCAGATGAAGGCCTTGCCTTCGCCCATCACCCGCCGGGCCAGCGTCTCGCTCACGCTCGGCTCGTCCGGCGAGACGTTGGCCTTCAGCAGCAGCCGCCCCGTGTCCTTCTCGCGCAGGAGCACCGCCCCGCGCCGGGCGCCGGGGATGACGGCCACCAGCCGCTCCACGATCGTCTGGAGGAGGGTGTCCAGCGCGGTCTCGGCCGCGAACTGGAGCGGCAGCTCGTAGAGGAGCGCCATGCGACCGGCGCTCGTGCCGGCGGGCGTCTCCGCGGGCAGGAACACGCGGGCCGTCGCGTCCAGCGTGGTCGAGATCTCCAGCGGCGGCGCGGCGGGCGGCGGGGCGGAGGCGGTCTCCCCGGGCAGCTCGACCTGCAGGAGCGTCTCGCCGATCCGCACGATCTCTCCGGGGAGGAGCTGCCGCTTGCCCTGGACCTCCTCGCCGCCCACCGCCGTCCCGCGGAGGCTGTGCAGGTCCTCGATCCAGCACCGCCCGGCCTCCAGCCAGATGCGCGCGTGGGGACGGGAGACGGAGCGGTCCGGCCGGAGGTCGAGGTCGACCTCCACCGAGGGCGCGGGCCGGCCCACGATCACCTGGGGCCGGTCGGTCTCGAAGCTGCGCGGATTCCCCTGGTAGGTGTAGGTGATGCGTAGCGGCACCGGCGTCCGCCTCGGGAGGAGCCTCCCGCTCCGAAGGTTCGCGGATCAGCGTAGCACGCGCCGGGGAAGACCCAGGGCGACCACGAGCGGGAGCCGGGGGACGGGTCGGTCCGGTGGTGGGCCGGCTCCTGGTGCGCCCTGCGCGTCTCGTGAATGGACACCACTCTAGGCAGCGAGGGGAGGCGAGTCAACGCCAACGGCTGCCGCGGCCCGGCTCGGACGTGAGCCCCAGGCTTCCCCCGTGCAGCGCCACCAGACGCTTCACCAGGGCAAGGCCGATGCCGGTGCCGCCGGGGGTCGCGCGGGTGGCCCTGGTCTGCTCGAATTCCTCGAAGATGCGGCGCTGGTCCTCGGGCTGGATGCCCGTGCCCGTGTCCCTGACCGCCACCTCCACCCAGGCGGGTCCGGCCGCGGCCGGCGCCTCGCCGGACGGGAGGAGGCGCGCCTCCAGGGACACCGCGCCGCGCGGCGGCGTGAACTTGATGGCGTTGCTCAGCAGGTTGTAGAGGATCTGCGCCAGGCGCCGCGGGTCCGCCCGCACCAGGGGCAGCGCCTCCGGGAGATCGGCCTCGAGCCGGATCTCCCCGTGCGCCGCGAGGGGGCGCAGGGTGGCGAGCACCTCCGCCGCGACGTCGGCCAGGCGAACGGGCGTCAGGGCGAGCTCCATCTTGCCGGCCTCCACCTTGCTGAGGTCCAGCACGTCGTTGATGAGGCGCAGCAGGTGCCGGCCGGCGGTCAGGATGTTCTCCAGGAACTCGCGCTGCTCCTCCGGCGTCACGGGGAACTCGCCGTGGGCCAGGATCTCCGAGAAGCCGATGATCGCGTTGAGGGGGGTCCGCAGCTCGTGCGACATCCGGGCGAGGAACTGCGACTTGTGGCGGGAGGCGGCCTCCAGCCGCGCCGCGTTGTCGCGGATCTCCGCGTACAGGCGCGCGTTCTCCTGCAGCAGGCGGCCGCGCTCCGCGGCCAGGCCCGCCTGCCCCAGGAAGTCGCGGTCCTTCTGCTCGACGCGCTCGGCCAGGGCGCCCAGGAGGTTGCGCAGGATGCGGGGATGCTCCGCGCAGAGCCGCTCGAAGCGGCGGCGGGGGAGGGTCCAGACCAGGCAGGGCGTGGCGGCGGTCACCGTGGCGCTGCGCGGGCGGCCCGTGAGGATGCCCATCTCGCCGAACCAGCTGGGGGCCTCCAGCACGCCGATCGGGGGCGCGTCCGGGTCGGCGCCCTCCGCGCTGAGCGCCAGGCGCCCCTCGACGAGCAGGCAGAATTCCCGCGCAGGCTCGTGCTGCCGGAAGATCGCGCTCCCGGGCGCGAGCCGCTGCGGGCGCAGCTCGAGCGCGAGGGCCGCGAGGCGGGGGCGCGGGATCCCCTGGAAGGGCGGAAGCGTCGCCAGCAGGGCTGCCAGGGCGCGGCGCGCGGCCGCCGTGCCGCCGGCGGACGCGGAGCGCCCGACGGCCCCCGGGGTGCGGGCCGGCGGAGACGGGCGGGCGGGAGAGGCGGCGCGAGCCATGACGCTCCTCCGCGCGCGAGTGCGCCTCCCGCCCGGCTGCCGGCGCGCCGGCTCCCGCCGCGCCACGCCGACGCCGATTCGCGTTCGCGGCAGGCTCGGGGGTGAGGGGTGGTTGACCCGCGGCGGGCAGCCGCGCCGTCGTCTCGGCAGTGGGCGGG
>JBHGAX010000120.1:0-10916 GCA_041946635.1 Methylomirabilales bacterium (SeqCode) | reverse complement strand
CCCTGCTTCTCCAGCAGGGCGCTCATCGCGTCGTCCGACATCGGCTCGGCGAACCGGGCGCTGATCGCCTCGAACTCGGCGAGGAGGTCGGCCGTCTCCTGCACCCCCTCGCGCACCACCTCGATGACGGTCTTGCCGGGATCCAGCTTCGGCTCCTGCTCCAGGAAGCCCACGGTGTAGCCGGGAGCGATGTGGGTTTCGCCGAGGAACTCCTGCTCCACCCCGGCCATGATGCGCAGGAGCGTGCTCTTGCCGGCGCCGTTCAGGCCCAGGACGCCGATCTTCGCCCCGTAGAAGTAGGACAGGGAGATGTCCTTGAGCACCTGCTTGGTGCCGTACACCTTGCCCACGCGGATCATGGAGTAGATGATCTTGTGGGGCTCGTCCGCCTTCGCCATCCTCGCCACCTTTGCTGAGAGCCGATGCGGCCGCGCGTCGCGGTTTGTTGTAGACCGCTGAGTATAGCACGACGGGGAACAGCGCGTGCGGCCCGGCGCGCCCAGGGAGATCCCCACGATCTCCTCGAACAACGGATGGGTCGGGCGGGGAGCCGACGGGGCCCGCGGGGGGTGCCGGCCGTCAGGGCCCGGATCGGCGCACGGGAGTGGAGGTGCCGTCTCGCCGGAACTGCGCCAGCCAGGCCGTCAGCTCGTCCCGGTCGAACCGGAGGTACTTCCCGATCTTGAGATGGGGCACGCTGTTGGTGCGGGTCCGCTCGTACAGCCAGCTCTTCTTCACGCCGATGAGGGCGGCCGCCTCGTCCACGTTCAGCCAGGCCATGGGTCCCCCTCGGGCGCCGCGTCAGAGCGCCTGGATCAGGGCGGGGAGCACGCGCTTCACGTCGTACCGGACCTTCCCGAGCGCCGTGGGATCCGTGAGGATGACCACCAGCACCACCGACCGCTTCACGATCTGGAACACCACGATGCCGCGCTCGTTCTCCAGGATCACCCGTCGCAGCCTGCCCTGCCCCAGGTCCTGCGGCAGGCCGTCGAAGAGCTCGCGCAGGCAGGAGGCCAGCGCGCTCACCACGTCGCCGTCCCGGTCGTCCGCCGTCGACGCGATCAGGAACCCCTCGCGATCCACGAGGAGCGCCTGCCCCACGCCCGGCGTGGCCACGAGCTGGGCCAGCGATGCCGACAGGCCGGCCGGGGCCGCCGGCATCGCCATGGGCACGGGCTGGGGAGCCGGCGCCGCCTCGGGGGGCGCCGCCGCGCCTGCCACGGGCGCGGCGGGGGCCGGGGGAGCGGGAGCTGGGGCCGGCGGAGCCGAGAGGCCCAGGAGGCTCCGGGTCTTGCTGACCAGCTCGTCGGCCGCGAAGGGCTTGCGGAGCAGGTCGTCCGAGCGCGCGGCCGCCGCCTGCTCCATGGTGCGCGGATTCACCACCCCGGACATCATGAGGACGGGCGTGTGCCGGGCCCGGGGGTGGGCCTTCACGAAGCGGCAGACGTCGAAGCCGTCCCGGTCGGGCAGGATCACGTCGCACACCACCAGGTCCGGGGCCTCTCGCTCGATGCGCTCCTCCGCCTCGCCCGCCGAGGCCGCGGAGAGCACGGCCAGCCCCTGCGCCGCCAGCGCGCGCTCCACCACCTTGCGCACGCTGAGGCTGTCATCCACCACGAGCACCTTGGGCATGTCAGGCATCCCGGGTGACTGCCGGCGGCCCCGCCGGCGCGTGGCCGGCCTGCAGCGCCGCACAGGCCCGCAGCAGCCGCGCCTGCGCCGCCGTGTCCACGTCCGGCGCGGCCCGCACGACCTCCGAGCCGTCCCAGGCCATGAAGCGGAACTCTCCGCCCGCGCCCGACCCGGCGGCGGCCGTGACCAGGCTGGAGACGGCGGTTTCCCCGGTCTGGCCCTGGAACTCGGCGTGCAGCAGGCGGCCGGCCTGGAAGAGCAGGGCCGCCTCGGCCCCGGCGAAGCGCACCACCAGCCGGCCAGTCTTGCGGCCGTTCGACACGGCGTGCACCGCCTCGTGGAGCCGGTCCGTGGGCAGCCGGTCGGCCGGCGTGGGGGGCGCCGGCCGCCGTCGCGGGGGCGGGCCCGGGTGGTCCGGCCCGGCCGGCGGTGGCGGCGGCAGGTCGGCCACCGCGCGGGTCACCGCGTCGGGGGTGGCGGGCGCGCGGTCCGTCAGCACGATGAAGGGCACCCCGCTCGTCATGGGATCGCTCCGCACGATGGCACACAGCTCGTACGCGAACATGTCCGGCAGCTCCGCGCGGCTCACGATGACGTCGGGCCGCTCGCGCTCGAGCATCGTCAGCGCGAACGCCGCGCTGGGGGCCGTCCGCACCTCGTGGCCGGCGGCGGTCAGGGCCGCCTCGACGGGCGCCTGGCGCAGCGGGTCGGCGTCAAGCAGCAGCACGCGGGTCATGGCGTCCGCCCCCCTCTGCGGGGCACAGCACCCCGAGTTCGCCCGAGAAGACGCCGGCCGGCGTCCAGCCGTCCGGTCCCCCGGACTGGATGCCCAGGACCCCGTCGATCGGAAACCCGACCTCGCCCCATGCCGTCCGCGCGACCACGCAGAGCCCGGGCGCGGCCGCGCCGCGGGGCGGCGCGCCGAGCGCCGGGCCGAGGTCGAGCAGCGGCACGATGCTGTCCCGATACAGCATGACGCCCAGCCGGGTCGGGTCCGGACACGGCACGCGGGTGCAGGCCTGCACGCGCACGACCTCCAGGATGCACGCCGCGGGCAGCGCGAAGCGGCGCGCGCCCAGCCCGAACACGGCCAGGCTCCCGGCGGACGGGGACGGGGTGCGGGGCGTGCGGGACAGCATGGCGCCTCAGGCCCGGGCGCGCCCGGGCGGCGTCGCGGCCCGGCTGCGCAGCAGCCCCTCCGGCCGCAGCAGGATGACCAGGCGCGGCCCGAGGCGGGCCAGGCCCTCGAACCACTCGCGCTCCACGCCGTCGAAGACCCTCGGCAGGGGCTGCGTCTCGGCGGCGCCGAGCGTCCCCAGGCCGATAGCCTCGTCCACCACCAAGGCGGCGCGGCCCTCCGGCGTGGCGACCGCCAGGGCCAGGGCGCCCCGCTCGCCGGACGGGGCCAAGCCGAAGGCCGCCCGCAGGTCGAGGAGCGGGTAGGCCGCCTCGCCGAGGTGGACCTGGCCGCGGGCGCCGGGCGCCAGCGCCACCACCCGGCGCAGCGCGCGGACGTCCACCGCGTACTCCCCGCCCGCCACGCGGAACAGGAGGCACCGCCGGCCTGCGCCGGCCGGCGCCGCCTGCCGGGCGGTGCGGCGGCGCGCTAGCACGGGATGCCCCCCGGCCGAGCCGCGGCGCGCCCGGGACGTGGCCCGCGGCTCATCCTGCCACACCGGCGGAGAGCGCCGGCCGGGCGCCCACCAGCGAAGCCATCAGGCGGACCAGCGCCGCCTCGTCCGCCGGCTTGGTCACGTAGTGCTGGACCCCGAGCCGCTGCGCCAGGCCCAGGTGCTTCCCGCCCGCTCGCGTGGTGAGGACCACCACCGGCAGGGCGCGGGTGGAGGGCCGCCGGCGCAGCTCCTCGATCAGCTCGTAGCCGTTCATGCGGGGCATCTCCAGGTCCGTGATCACCGCCTGGAACGTCGCCTCGCCCAGCCGGGCAAGGGCCTCCATCCCGTCCATGGCCGTGACCACGTCGAACCCGCCACGCTGCAGCATCTGGGCCACGAACTTCCGGACGCTGATGGAGTCGTCCACCAGCAGGAGGCGCCCGCGCTCCCCGGCCGCCGGCAGGGCGGCCGCCGGCCCGGGCGCCAGCCCGGCGTCCACCGCCTCCGGGCGGGACCCCGCGCCCTCCGGCCCCGCGGCCAGGAGGCGCGCCGGGTCCAGCAACAGGATGACGCGCCCGTCCCCGGTGATGGTGGCGCCCGCGAAGGGCCCGACCCCCTCCAGGAAGTCGCCCAGGCCCTTGATCACGATCTCTTCCTTGCCCACCAGCTCGTCCACCGCCAGGGCCACCAGCCGTCCCGCCGCTCGCAGCACGACCACGGGCGTGCGGCCCCGGGCGGCCGGCGACGCGAGCCCCAGGACCCGATCCAGGTGGAGCAGGTCCACCAGCTGGTCCTCGACCCGGAGCATCTCGGCGGGGCCGCTGGCCTGCACCTCGGCGGGCCCCACCATCCGGATCATGGCCACCGCGGTGAGCGGGACGGCGAACGTCTCCGTCGCCACCCGGACGAAGAGCGCGTCGGCGATGATCACCGTGAGGGGGAGCTTGATCGTGAACCGGGTCCCCACGCCGACCTCGGTCTCCACGCCCACGTCGCCGTTCAGCCGCCGGATGTTCGTGCGCACCACGTCCATGCCCACGCCCCGGCCCGCGGCGGCGGTCACCTGCGCGGCGGTGCTGAAGCCGGGCAGGAAGATGAGATTGAGCGCCTCGGACTCGGGAAGCGCCGCGGCGGCCTCGGCGGTCAGGAAGTTGCGGCGCACCGCCTCGGCCTGCAGGGCGCGGGGGTCCATCCCGCGGCCGTCGTCCTCGACCTCCACGTAGAGCGCGCCGCCCTGGTGGTAGGCGTTCAGGCTCACCGTGCCGTGCGCGGGCTTGCCGCGGGCGCGACGCTCCTCCTCGCCCTCGATGCCGTGGGCGACCGCGTTGCGCAGGAGGTGCAGGAGCGGATCCGCGAGCTGCTCGATCAGGCTGTTGTCCACCTCCACCGTCTCCCCGCGCACCTCCAGGGCCACCTGCGTCCGGGCGGCGCGGGCGGCCTCGCGGACCTGGCGGGCACAGCGCGCGAAGAGCGTCCCCACGGGCACCATGCGGGCGCGGGTGATCTCGCCGCGCAGGCCCGCGGTGAGCCGCTGGATCTGCGCGGCCTCGCCGCCCACCGCGCGGATGAGCTCGGCCAGCTGGGCCTGCACCTCGGCGGTGTCGGCGGCGATCTCGGCGATGCTCCGGGCCCGGATGGCCGCGTCGTCGTACCGCTCGAAGTCCAGACCGGCGATCAGGCGGCTCACGGACTCCGCGCTCGAGCCATCCTCGGCGCCGGCGGTCAGGCGCGCGTCCGGCCTCCCTGCCTCATTCGCCTCCAGCTCCCGGGCCACCTGCGCCATGCGTCCCCGCGTGAAGAGCAGGAGCTGGCCCACCCGCTCGAGCTGCACCAGCCGCCGCTCCAGCCGGCTGCGCGAGATGACCAGCTCGCCGACCAGCCCCATGAGCGCGTCGAGCCGCTCCAGGCTGACCCGGATGCCGGACCGCGGCGCCGAACGGGTGGCCGCCGGACCGGGCGCCGGCGCCTCGGGCGGGGCCGGGGCCGCCCCGGCGGCCGGGGCGGCCGGGTTCCCGGCGGCGGGCGGCGCGGGTTCCGCCTGGGCCAGCCGCGCCACCGCGGCCTCCACCAGCGCCGGGAGATCGCCGCGGGCGCCCTCCGGGCCGTCGAGCAGGGCGCGCAGGGCGTCCATCCCGGCGAAGACGGCCTCGACGACGGACGGGGTGAGGGACAGGCGATCCTCCTGCACGGCCGTCAGCAGGTCCTCGATGCGGTGCGCCACGTCCCCCGCCGGCCCGAAGCCGACCGTGTAGGCCGCGCCCTTCAGGGTGTGCGCGGCCCGGAAGAGCCGGCGCAGCTCCTCCCGGCTGGACGGCTCCTGCTCGAGCGCCAGCAGGGCCTGCGTCATGGTCTCCAGGTGCTCGGCGGCCTCCGGGCCGAAGTACGTGAGGACGTCGGGGTTCTCGGCGAAGAAGCGCTCCACCTGCTCGAGCACGGGGCCGGCCGCGGGGCTGCCGGCGGAAACGGACGGCGCGGGGGGCGCGGGAGGGGGCGCTGCCTCCGGCTCCTCGCCCGCCCCCCGCTCCCCGTGAGCCGTGCCGATGGCCTCCAGCGCCTCGCGGAGCGCGGCCGCCAGGCCGCGGAGCGCCGCCGTCCTCTCGCCGGATTCGCCCGGCGTGGGCTCCGAGCCGCCCAGCAGCTGCTCCATGGCCCGAGCCAGATCCGAGACCTCCGGGAAGCCGTACAGGGCGGCCGACCCGCGCAGGCGGTGCGCCACCACCGAGAGGTGCTCCGCCGACTCGGCCACCCCGCCCTGCGGCCCGGCCTCGGGGCCCAGGGCCTCCTCGATGGCGGCCAGGGTGTCCCAGGCCTCCACCAGGAACAGGCCCAGCATCTGCCCCTCGCCCTCTTCGCCGTCCGTCATGGGGACCGTCCTTCTCGCCCGGGCGCCGCTACCGCCTGGCGATCCGCTCCAGGTGGGAGACATTCACGCCGACGACCAGCACGCCGATGGGCTTGGCCTGGTCCAGGACCGGGACGGAGAGCTGCAGCATGTACATCTGGCTGGAGTCATCCAGCTCCGGCTTGCCCTGCCAGGTCTGCCCGGTCTGGAACGGGACGTCGAACTTGGGCTGGCCCTTGTGGATGTAGCTCGTGGTCTTCTCCACGAAGGCCACCTTCTCGCCCCGCGCGGCGCTGAGGAAGGCCTCGCTGTAGGTCACCCCGCTCTCGTCCAGCTTGCGCTTCAGGAAGCGCCCCGCGGGGTTCATCTGGAAGCCGCGCACCGTGAGGTCCGCCCGGCGCGTCGCCTTCCACTTGGCGTTGTCCATCCCGGGGATCGGCCCCCGGGCGTTCTGCTCGCGGACCGCGCTCACCACCTCCGGGCTGGCGGCCCAGGCGGCGATGACGCTCTTCTGCCTGTCGATCTCGGCCTGGACGGCGGGCGAGATCTCGAACGCGCGCTGGGCGTGGGTGGCCGTGGCGGCCAGGGCGAGAGCCGCCGCGGCCAGCGGACCGAGCAGGCGCACGCGCATGGGGCCCCTCCTTTCAGCAGCGCCGATAGACGAAGCCGCCCGCGGAGGCGACGGGGGCGAAGCGAGCCGCGGGCGGCGCGATCCCGTCGGCGTGGCCCAGGAACAGGAAGCCGCCCGGCGCCAGGGACGCCGCCAGGCCCTCCAGCAGGCGGCGCCGGGCCTCGGGCGTGTAGTACAGCAGGACGTTGCAGCAGAAGACCGCGTCGAAGGTGCCGGGGTAGAAGCTCTGCCGGACGTCGCCTTGCAGAAAGGTCACCATCCGGCGAAGGGGGGCGGCCACCGTGTACTCCGCGCCCGCGCGGCGGAAGTGCCGGACCAGGCAGTCCGGCGGGACGGCCGTCAGCCGGGCCGCCGCGTAGCGGCCGCGGCGGGCGACGGCCAGCGCCTCTCGGCTCGCGTCCACGGCCAGGATCTCGGCGCGGGCCGCCTCCTCGGCGGGCAGGCTGTCGCGGAGGACCATGGCGATGGAGTACGGCTCCTCCCCCGTGGAGCAGCCCACGCTCCAGATGCGCAGGCGCGGGCGCTCCTCCAGCCGCGCCGCCCGCCACCCATCGGCGACCACGGCGGAGCGGAGCACCGCATAGTGGTGGGGGTAGCGGAAGAAGCCGGTGGCCGGCACCTGCAGGGCCTCTTCCAGGGCGGCATACAGGCTGCCCGACGCCGGCCCGGGCCGCTCCACCGCGACGGCCCAGCGGGCCGGGCTGGCGAAGCCCGAGCGGCGCGCCATCCCGGCGGCCTGCCGGCACAGGAACGGCCACCGGCTCTCGGGAAAGTCCAGGCCCGACCGCCGCGCCAGCAGTGCCGACAGCCGTTCCAGCTCCCCGCGGGAGAACTCCATGCAGGCCCCCTTGCCCCGACCACGACGCTCACGGAGGCCGCTCACAAAGGTCCAGCCGCAAGGCGCCACGCGATGCGCCGAGCCAGGCGTAGTGGAGGTACGCCGCAGCCCCTCGACTCCGCTCGCGGCCCTGAGCCTGTCGAAGGGCGAGTGTGCGAGCGGGGCAACGCCGCGGATGGGCCTTGTGAGCAGCCCCCTCAGCTCGCCAGCCTGAAGCGGGCCAGGCTGGCGCTCAGCGCCTCCGCCACCTCGCCCAGCGCCCGGGCCGTCTGCTGCGTCTGCACCGCCCCCTGCTCGGTCTGCGTGGCCACGCTGGCGATGGCCTGGATCGACCCGGCCACGCCCTCGGCCCCGTGCACCTGCTGCTGCGTGGCCAGCCGGATGTCGGCCGCCAGCTCGGCAGACTTCCGCGAGATCGTGCCGATCTCCCGCAGGCTGGCCTCGGCCTGGGCCGTCACCTGGTAGCCGGCCTCGACCTTGGCCGTGCCCTCCGCCATGGCGACCACCGCCTCGTGCGTCTCGGCCTGGACGTTCTTGATCAGCGCGGCGATGTCCTTGGTGGCCTTGGCCGCGCGCTCGGCCAGCTTGCGCACCTCGTCGGCCACCACCGCGAAGCGCAGCCCGGCCTCGCCCGCCCCGGCGGCCTCGATGGCCGCGTTGAGGGCCAGCAGGTTGGTCTGGGAGGCGATCTCCTCGATGGTGTTGACGATGTCCGAGATCTCCAGCGAGCGGTCGCCCAGGCTCTTGATGCGCTTGGAGATGGCCTGCACGTCGCCCCGGATCTGCTGCATGGCGGCCAGGGCGTTGCGCACGGCGGTCTCGCCCCTCTCCACCGCCTCCAGCGCCTGCTTGGCCGACCGCGCGGAGGCGTCCGCGTTCTCGGCCACCTGGCGCACGGACACCGCCATCTCCTCCATGGTGCTGGACACCGCCACGGCGTCGCGGGTCTGCGCTTGCACGCCGGCCACCATCTGCTCGGTGCTCTGGGACATCTCGGCGGAGCTGGCCGCCACGCGCAGGGTGGCGTCGCGCACCCCCCGCAGGATGGTGGCGATCTCATCCACCATGACGTTGATGGCGTCCACCACGTTGCCGAGGACGTCGGCCGTCACCTCGCCGCGCTTGGTGAGGTCGCCCTGCGCGATGTCGGTGGCGACGTTCAGGAAGCGGGCGATGTTGGCCTGCAGCTCCTCGCGCGCCCGCCGCTCCTCGTCGCGCTCGGCCTCCGTACGCACCTGGCCGCGGAGCCGCACGATGGTCTGGTTCAGCGTGCGGGCCAGCTGGCCCAGCTCGTCCCGCGTGTGGCGCTCCAGCTGCCGGGTCAGGTCGCCGGCGGCCACCGCGTCCAGGACCTTCACCGTCTGGGCCAGGGGCCGGGTGATGCTGCGGCTGAAGGCCAGGCCGACCGCGACGGCGGCGGCCGTGACCAGGGCCAGCAGCAGCAGGACGCGCAGGCGCAGGGCCGTCTGCTCCCGCTCCAGCGATTCCTGGTGCTGCCGCGTCAGGCTCAGCAGCTCGAACACGACCACGTCCAGCTCGTCGGCCAGCAGGCGGTCGCCGTCGCCCACGGCCGCGTCGAGCCGGCGCGCGGCGCCCGGATCCCGGGCGTCCAGCGCCTCCTCCTCCTTGACGTACCGCTCGCTGATGGCCTTGTGCGCGGCGAGCAGCTGCTCCACCCGCTCCCCGCGGAGCCCGGCGGCCTGCATCCGCTCCTTCAGCTCGGCCAGGTTGGCCTGCACCTCGCGCGCCTCCTTCCGGAGGCCGGCGGCGTGGCGCTCGCGCAGGGCCGGGTCGCTCGCGCGCTGCAGCACGTTCTTCCACTCCTGCACCTGTGTGGTGAAGTCCACCTGCGCCGTGCGGGCCAGGTCGGCCGCCTGGAGGATGAAGTCGTACCGCTCCTGGGTGCGGGCCAGGCTGCGGCCATAGCTCACGATGACGTAGCCCGTGAGGAGCAGGTAGGCCAGGCTCAGCACCGCGACGAGCAGGCCGAGGCGCGTGGCCACGCCCAGGTCGCTGAACCGCTCCAGCGGGGTGCGGACCGGGCGCCACAACCGTTTGCGCTCCATGAGCAGCTCCTCCTCCGTGCCGGCCGGCGGTGCGCCCGGAGCGCCTCCCCGGCGGTCCACGTGTGCGTCCCGGCGGACCCTCCGACCCGCCTCATCCCCCGCCGCCCGCCGCCGGCGGCTCGCGGCGCGGGGCCTCGCGCCGCAGGGCCTCGACCAGCGCCGGCATGTTGAGCAGCGGGACCACGCCCTGTCCGCGCGGCAGCAGCCCCTGCGCGTATGGCCCGTAGGTCCGCCGCGTTCCCTCGCTGCACGGCAGCGGCTCCCCCAGGGACTCCAGCCCCAGCACCGCGTCCACCGCGACGGCGAGCGGCTGGCCCGCCGGGGAGACGACCAGCGCCGTGGTGCGGCCGTTCATCCGCCGCGCGGCGAGCCCGAGCAGCGGCCGGATGTCCACGAGCGGGAGGATGACGCCGCGCAGGTTCGCCACGCCCAGCAGGTGGGGCGGCCCCTGGGGCACCGCCGTGCAGCCCTCCAGCACCACGATCTCCTTGGCCGCGCGCACGTCCACGGCGAAGGGCGTCCCGGCCAGGACGACCAGGCAGGCGCGCACCCCCGACGCCTGGAGGAGGACGGAGGCCATGGCCGACTCCTCCCCGCCTCAGCCCACGAAGCGCCCGACGGCAGCCAGCAGCTGCTCCCGGGTGAACGGCTTCCCCAGGTAGTCGTCCGCGCCCTGCCGCCGGCCCCAGGCGTGATCGCTCTCCTGATTCTTGGAGCTGACCACCACCACCGGCGTGCGCTTGGTGCGCTCGTCCTTCTTCAGCGCGCGCAGCACGTCGTAGCCGTTCCGGCCCGGCATGACGATGTCGAGCAGGAGGAGGTCGGGTCGCTCGCTCACGACGGTCTCCTCCACCCGCTCGCCCTGCGAGTAGAGCAGCACCTGGTGGCCCGCCGAGCGCAACATCGAGGCCATGAGCTGCAGGTCCGCCTGCGCGTCGTCCACGACCATGACTTTCGCCATCGCGCACTCCTGGTGAGAGGGTCTGCCACGAACATCGCCGAATATCGGGAATGACCGGCGGTGTAGCAAGACCAACGCCAAAGGCCGGGCACGCGCGGGCGCGCGGACCGGACCCTTGATCCATCGCGCGTTTCCCCGGGCGCCGCCGCTCCATCCGGGTCGCCGGCCGCGCCGCGCATGGCAGCCACTGCCAGGCGCGCGCGGCAGCCGGCCGCTAAAATGGCAGGCCCGCCCGACGCCGGAATCCGGCCGCGCGAGGCAGGCTCCCGGGCTTGCCGCCCCCCAGTTTTTGAACGGTCGGCTTGGACGAGCCGGGCCGCCCAGAGCAGA
>JBHGAX010000012.1:0-49521 GCA_041946635.1 Methylomirabilales bacterium (SeqCode) | reverse complement strand
GCGTGGCCGGGGGCGGCCCGCCGGTGGTGCGCTACCTGGAGAGCCGGCCCCGCCGGGCGGTCTACGTGCTCCTGCCGCTCTATCCCCGGCCGGGGAAGATCGCCGGCGTGCTGGAGGTGGTGCACCCCGCCACGCGCGTGCAGCGGCAGATCGAGGACGGCGTGCGCGACCAGATCGTTCGCGTCAGCGTGCTGAGCCTGACGCTGGCCGTCCTCATCTGGCTCATCGTCCGGGTCGCCATCCGCCGGCCCATCGGCGAGCTGGTCCAGACGGCCCAGGCCTTCGGCGAGGGGAACCTGGCGCTGCGCTCCGGGCTGCGCCGGCGGGACGAGATCGGCCGGCTGGCGGCCGCCCTGAACCAGATGGCCGAGCGGCTGCAGGCGGCCCGCGACCAGCTGGTGGCCCAGGCGCAGGCGCGCCTGGACCTCGAGCGGCAGGTGCAGCAGGCGGAGAAGCTCGCGGCCGTGGGGCGGCTGGCCAGCGAGGTGGCCCACGAGGTGGGGACGCCGCTCAACGTCATCGCGGGCCGCGCCGGGATCATCCAGCAGGCCCTCCCGCCCGAGCACGCCGTCCATCGCCACCTGGAGACCATCGCGCGGCAGGTCGAGCGGATCACCGCCATCCTGCGCCAGCTCCTGGACTACGCGCGCCCGCGGCAGCCGGCCGCGCGCCCCGTGGCCCTCCGCCCCGTCCTGGAGCAGACCGTGGACCTGCTCCTGCCCCTGGCCCGGCGGCGCGCCGTGCGCCTGGAGCAGGACGCCCCGGACGACACGCCGCCCCTCCTGGCCGACCCCGACCAGCTCCAGCAGGTCCTCATCAACCTCACCGGGAACGCGCTGGACGCCACGGCCGCGGCCGGCGTGGTGCGGCTGTACGCCGGGGAGCCGCCCCCGCCCCCCGCCGGGGCGGCGTCCGTGCGGCGGGGAACCGCCAAGCGCCCCAGCGTGACCTTCGTCGTCGAGGACACGGGCTCCGGGATGCCGGCCGAGCAGCTGGAGCGGGTCTTCGAGCCGTTCTTCACCACCAAGCACCGCCAGGCGGGCACCGGCCTCGGCCTCGCCATCGTGGAGGACATCGTGCGCGCCCACCAGGGCGCCATCGAGGTGCGGAGCGCCGAGGCCCGCGGCACCACCGTGGTGATCGAGTGGCCGGCGGCCGACTCGCCGGAGGCGGCCCTGGCCGAGGCGCAGACCGGCGTCCCGGGGGCGCCATGACCAGCGACCGCTTCCGGGTCCTCGCGGTGGAGGACGACGCCGAGATGCTCGACCTCCTGGCCGAGCACCTCCAGGCCGAGGGCTACCGGGTCACGGCCATCCGGCGCGGCGCCGAGGCCCTGGCCCGCCTGAAGGCCGAGCCCTTCGACGCCGTGGTCACGGACCTCCGCATCCCCGACGTGGACGGCATGGAAGTCCTGCGCGCCGCGCGCGAGCTGCAGCCGGGCGTCCCCGTGATCCTCATCACGGCCTTCGGCAGCATCCAGACCGCCATCCAGGCCATCCGACAGGGGGCCTACGACTACGCGGCCAAGCCCTTCGCCATGGAGGAGATCAGTCTCCTGGTGGGCAAGGCCCTGGAGGACCGGCGCCTCCGGGAGGAGAACCGCCGGCTGCGGGAGGAGGTGGAGGCCCGCTACCGGCTGGGCAACCTCCTGGGGGCGAGCCCGGCCATGCAGGCCGTCTTCGCGCTCATCCGCCAGGCCGCCCCCGGGGACGCCAACGTGCTCATCATGGGCGAGACCGGCACAGGGAAGGAGCTGGTGGCCAAGGCCCTCCACTACAACAGCCCGCGCGCCAAGCGCCCCTTCATCCCGGTGAACTGCGCCGCCGTGCCCGCCGGGCTCCTGGAGAGCGAGCTGTTCGGCCACGTGAAGGGCGCCTTCACGGGGGCGGTGGTGTCCCGGCGGGGGCTGTTCCGGGAGGCGGAGGGGGGCACCCTGTTCCTGGACGAGATCGGCGACATGCCGCCCGAGCTGCAGGCCAAGCTCCTGCGGGCCATCGAGGACCGGGCCGTGCGGCCGGTGGGCAGCGACGAGGCGGTGCCCGTGGACCTGCGGCTGGTGGCCGCGACCAACAAGGACCTGGTGGCCCGCATCCACGACGGCCGGTTCCGCGAGGACCTCTACTACCGGCTGGCCGTGATCCCCGTCCCGCTGCCGCCCCTGCGGGAGCGGCGCGAGGACGTGCCGCTCCTGGCCGAGCACTTCCTGCGCCGCGCCTCGACCGCGCTGGGCAAGGAGCTGCGCGGCTTCACGCCGGAGGCCATGGCCGCCCTCCTCCGCCATCCCTGGCCGGGGAACGTCCGGGAGCTGGAGAACGTGGTGGAGCGGGCGGTCACCCTCGCCCGCGAGGAGGTGGTCACCCGGGAGGCGCTCCTCCTGGACGTCTCCCTCGCCCCCGCCCCCTCCACGATCTTCGCGCAGATGGCCCGGCGCCCCACGCTGGAGGAGCTGGCCGCCGAGTACGTGGCCCTGATCCTGCGCGAGGCCGGCGGGGACAAGGCCAAGGCTGCCGAGATCCTCGGGGTGAGCAAGCGCACCCTCTACCGCTGGCAGAGCCGGTCCGGTGACATCTTGGCACAACAGAAGCCATCTTGACGCAAGACCATCCCCGTAAAGAGTTTTTTTCATAACGACTCGCACCTTCCTACCCGCCGCTGCCAAGCTTTCACCGAGTGCCCGCGCCCGCCGGAGCCTCGAACCGGCCCTGAACCCGCGCGGTTTCCCAGTCTGAGCGGCCCCGGGGACCCCCGGCACCGTCCTTGCTGTAAGGCCTCCGCGCTGAGTGCGCGATTCCAGTTGCGTGGCCGCCCAGCCGCCACGTTGACCCATGTGTCCCAGGAGAAGCCCATGAGCGCGACCAAGCGGGTGCTGTTGGAGCACCTGGCCCGCGAGGAACGGGAAGTTCGCCAGCGGGTCCAGGACATCCGACGGAAACGGCAGCGCCAGGACCCGAACCTCTTCTTGGATGCCTCGGACAGCCGGAGCCTGGACCTGTTCGACGCGGCGTCCCTGGCGTCGCAGGAGCAGCACAACGAAGCCGTCTGGCGGCGCCTGGCCGACAAGACCCGCGCGCTGGCCGAGGTGCAGGAGCGGGTCCGCGAGGGGAGCTACGGCCTGTGCCGGAGCTGCGGGTCGCGCATCCCGCAGAGCCGGCTGGAGGCCGTGCCGACCGCCACGCTCTGCGTGCCGTGCCAGGAGCGCCGCGAGGTGCGGAGCAGCGGCCGCCCGGTGCGCGTCGGCTAACCTCCCCCAAGGACCCCGGTCGTGACCATGGAGCACCCCACCCAGGAAGCGGTGCGGCCTGCCCCTGGCCCCGTGCTCCTCCCGGACGGCGGGACGCGCTTCCGGGTCTGGGCGCCGCGCTGCCGGCGCGTGGACCTCCTGCTGGCGGGCGCCGGCCCGACCCGCATGCAGGAAGCCGGCGAGGGCTGGTTCGAGGCCCTGGCGCCCTCGGCCGGCCCCGGGACCCGGTACCGGTACCTCCTGGACGGGGAGCGCGAGCGCCCCGACCCCGCCTCGCGCTCCCAGCCCGCCGGCGTCCACGGCCCCTCCGAGGTCGTGGATCCGGCCGCCTTCCCCTGGACCGACGCCGGCTGGCGGGGCCAGCCCCTGGCCCGCATGGTGCTCTACGAGCTGCACGTGGGCACCTTCACCCCCGAAGGCACCTTCGACGCGGTGATCCCGCGCCTGCCCGCGCTGGCCGATCTGGGCGTCACCGCCCTCGAGCTGATGCCCGTGGCCAGCTTCCCGGGGAGGCGGAACTGGGGCTACGACGGCGTGGCGCCCTACGCCCCCCAGCGGAGCTACGGCGGCCCCGCCGGGCTGCGGCGGCTGGTGGACGCCTGCCACCGGCACGGGCTGGCCCTGGTGCTGGACGTGGTCTACAACCACCTCGGCCCCGAGGGCAACTACCTGGCCGAGTACGGGCCCTACTTCACCGACCGGTACGAGACGCCCTGGGGACAGGCCATCAACTTCGACGGCGCGGACGCCCGGCCGGTCCGCGACTTCTTCATCGCCAACGCCTGCGCCTGGGTCGAGGAGTACCACGTGGACGCGCTGCGGCTGGACGCCATCCACGGCATCTTCGATGCGAGCCCCCGGCACATCCTGGCCGAGATGAACCAGGCCGTGCAGGCGCTGGCCGGACGCCTGGGCCGCAGCGTGCCGCTCATCGCCGAGAGCGACCTGAACGACCGGCGGGTGGTGGAGGACGTCCCGCGGGGCTACGGGCTGGCCGGCCAGTGGAGCGACGACTTCCACCACGCGGTCCACGTGCTCCTCACGGGCGAGCGGCGCGGCTACTACGCCGACTTCGGCGCCGTGGAGGATCTGGCCAAGGCCCACACCCATCGCTTCATCTACGACGGCCGGCCCTCCGCCTACCGCGGGCGGACGCACGGGACGCCGGCCGCCGACCTGCCCGCCGAGCGCTTCGTGGTCTTCGTCCAGAACCACGACCAGGTCGGGAACCGGGCCCGGGGCGAGCGGCTGGGGCAGCTGACCGGGGCGCCGCAGGCCAAGCTGGCGGCGGCGGCCATGCTGCTCTCCCCCTACGTGCCCCTGCTCTTCATGGGCGAGGAGTACCTGGAGGCGGCGCCGTTCTGCTACTTCACGGATTTCACGGACGCGGCGCTCCGCGAGGCCGTCTCGCGCGGGCGGCGCGAGGAGTTCGCCGCCTTCGGCTGGACGGGGGAGGTGCCCGACCCGCAGGACCCCGCGACCTTCGCCGCGTCGCGGCTGGACTGGGACCTGCGCGCGCGGCCGCCCCACGCGGAGGTGCTGGCGTTCTACCGGCGCCTCCTGGCGCTGCGGCGGGAGCACCCCGCACTGCGGGCCGGCCAGCTGGCCGTCGAGCGGCTGGATGGCGCCACGCTGGCCGTCACCCGCCGGGCGGAGGACGGCGTGGCCGCCCTCCACCTGATGCGCTTCTCGCCCGAGGCGGCGGCGGTGCCGCTCCGGGCGGCAGGCGGCTCGTGGCAGCGCCTGCTGGACGCCGCCGAGGAACGGTACGGCGGCCCGGGGTCGGCCAGCCCGGCCCGGATCGCCGCGGGAGAGGACCCGATCCGGCTGGGCCCGTGGGCCAGCGTGCTGTATACCCGGGGTTGGGCGCCGGGGAGGGCGGACGGATCATGAGTGCCGGGGAGGGGACCGCCATGGCCGCCAGCGTGGCGTGGGGTAACCTGGTCTCGCTGGACTACGATGCCTTTCTGGACACCGGGGAGCAGGTGGATTCCTCGGCCATCACCGGACGGCTGACCATCCGGGTGGGGGAGTGGGACGTCCTGCCCGGCCTGTCCCGCCGGCTGATCGGCCTCACGGCCGGCGAGGAGCGACTGATCCGGCTGCCGCCGGGCGAGGCGTTCGGCGAGTGGGACGCGGACGCCCTGCTCACCATGCGCGAGGCGCGCCTCGCGGGGGACGAGCGCCTCACCGACGGCACGGTGCTGCGCGTGGAGACGACCACGGGGCTGTCGGCCGTGTGCCGGGTCTACCGGCTCTCGGCCGACCGGGTGACCCTGGACTTCAACCACCCGCTGGCCGGCCAGCCCGTGAACGTGTACGTGAAGGTGCACGAGGTGCGCGCGTGACGCCGGCCGGCCCGCGCCTGCGCGTCTGGCCCGGCAGCCCCTACCCGCTGGGCGCCACCTGGGACGGCGGGGGGGTGAACTTCGCCCTCTTCTCGGAGTACGCCACCCACGTGGAGCTGTGCCTGTTCGACGACCGGGACGGCAGCAAGGAGGTGGCCCGCGTCCCGATGCCCGAGCGCACGGACCAGGTCTGGCACGTCTACCTGCCGGAGGCGCGGCCGGGCCAGCGCTACGGCTACCGGGTGCACGGGCCCTACGAGCCGGCCAACGGGCACCGCTTCAACCCCGCCAAGGTGCTCCTCGACCCCTACGCGCTGGCCATCGACGGGGCCATCCGCTGGAACGACGCCCTGTTCGGCTACGTGGTGGGCCAGGCGGACGGCGACCTCACGCGGGACGACCGCGACTCCGCCCCCTTCCTCCCGAAGTCCGTGGTCATCGACCCGGCCTTCACCTGGGGGGACGACCGGCCGCCCCGGACCCCGTGGAACGCGACGGTGATCTACGAGGTGCACGTGAAGGGCGTCACCGCCCGCCACCCGGAGGTGCCGGAGCCGCTCCGCGGCACCTACGCCGGGCTGGCCTCCCCGCCCCTGCTGGACTACCTGCGGAACCTGGGCGTCACCGCGGTGGAGCTCCTGCCGGTCCACCAGTTCGTGGCGGACCGGCACCTGGTGGAGCGCGGCCTGACGAACTACTGGGGCTACAACTCCATCGGCTTCTTCGCACCGGAGGTGGCCTACGCCGCCGGGGGCGGCCGGGGCCAGCAGGTGGCCGAGTTCAAGACCATGGTGAAGACCCTGCACGCCGCCGGGATCGAGGTGATCCTGGACGTGGTCTACAACCACACCGGCGAGGGCAGCCACCTGGGCCCCACCCTGAGCTTCCGGGGGATCGACAACGCCGCCTACTACCGCCTCGTGCCGGGGAGCCCGCGCTACTACGTGGACTACACGGGCTGCGGCAACACGCTCAACATGACCAACCCCCGGACGCTGCAGCTCATCATGGACAGCCTGCGCTACTGGATCCAGGAGATGCACGTGGACGGCTTCCGCTTCGACCTGGCCTCCGCGCTCGCGCGCGAGCTGCACGAGGTGGATCGCCTGGGGGCCTTCTTCGACATCATCCACCAGGACCCGGTCATCTCGCAGGTGAAGCTGGTGGCCGAGCCGTGGGACCTGGGCGAGGGCGGCTACCAGGTGGGCAACTTCCCCGTCCTCTGGGCCGAGTGGAACGGCATCTACCGCGACACCGTGCGGGCCTACTGGAAGGGGGACGAGGGGCAGGCCCCCAGCCTGGGCTACCGCCTCACGGGCTCCAGCGACCTGTACGGCCGGGGCGGCCGGCGCCCCTACGCCAGCGTGAACTTCGTCACGGCCCACGACGGCTTCACCCTGCACGACCTGGTGAGCTACAACGAGAAGCGCAACGAGGCCAACGGCGAGGACAACCGGGACGGCCACAACCACAACCTGAGCTGGAACTGCGGGGTGGAGGGCCCGAGCGAGGACGCCGCCGTCGTGGCGCTCCGCGAGCGGCAGAAGCGCAACTTCCTGGCCACGCTGCTCTTCTCCCAGGGCGTGCCCATGCTCTGCGGGGGGGACGAGCTGGGCCGCACGCAGCAGGGCAACAACAACGCCTACTGCCAGGACAACGAGATCTCCTGGTACGACTGGAAGCTGGACCGCCGGGCCCGGAGCCTGCTGGAGTTCACCCAGCGCTGCATCCGCCTGCGCCGGCGCCATCCCGCCCTCCGGCGGCGGCAGTTCTTCTTCGGCCGCCGCATCCACGGCTCGGAGGTGAAGGACCTGACCTGGTTCCGCCCGGGCGGCCGCGAGATGACCGAGGAGGACTGGAACAACGGCCTCACCCGCTGCCTGGGGCTGCGCATCGCGGGGGACGCGCTGGACGAGGTGGACGCCCGGGGCGAGCCGGTGCGCGACGAGACGCTGCTCATCCTGCTGAACGCCTTCTGGGAGCCCGTGCCCTTCGTCCTGCCGGCCCACAAGGCGGGCGTGCGCTGGGAGGTCCTCCTGGACACCCGCACGCCGGACGGCCGGCGGCGGAGCCGCCCGCTCAAGGGCGGGGAGCCCTACGACCTGGAGGCGCGCAGCCTGACCCTCTTCCGCCTGGCCGGGCGCGACTGATGTCGGGGCCGCGGATCTACAACCTGTTTCCCCTGCTGGCCGGGCCCTTCCGGCGCTGGGGCCCGCACCTCGCGCGGGCGGCGGGCATGGGGTTCACCTGGCTCTTCGTGAACCCCATCCACCAGGCCGGCCTCTCGGGCAGCCTGTACGCCGTGCGGGACTACTACCGGGTGGACCCGCGCTTCCTGGAGGCGGACCGCGACGGCGTGGGCCAGCTGCGCGACATGCTGCAGGCCGCCCGGCGGGCGGGGCTCCAGGTGATGCTGGACCTCGTGATCAACCACACCGCCGTGGACTCGCCGCTGGTGGCGGCCCACCCGACCTGGTTCAAGCGCGACGCCGGGGGCAAGCTGGTCCATCCGGGCGCGCAGGACGGCGAGACGCGGGTGGTGTGGGGCGACCTGGCGGAGGTGGACAACGCCGGGAGCCCCGACCGCGAGGCCCTCTGGGCCTACTGGACCGCGCTGGCCCTCTGGCTGGCGGACCTCGGGGTGCAGGGCTTCCGCTGCGACGCGGCCTACCAGGTGCCGGCGGACCTCTGGCGGCACCTGATCGGGGCGGTGAAGGCCCGCCGCCCCGAGGTGCGGTTCTTCGCCGAGACCCTGGGGTGCACGCCCGAGCAGACGCTGGAGACGGCCCGGGCGGGTTTCGACTTCATCTTCAACAGCAGCAAGTGGTGGGACCTCGAGGCGCCCTGGTTCCTGGAGCAGTACGCGCTGACCGCCCCGGTCGTGCCCTCGGTCAGCTTCCCGGAGTCGCACGACACCCCGCGGCTGGCCGCGGAGCTGCCCGACCCCGCGGCGGTCCTGCAGCGCTACGCGCTGGCCGCGCTCCTGGCCACCGGCGTGATGCTGCCCGTGGGCTTCGAGTACGGCTTCCGGGCCCCGCTGCACGTGGTGAAGACGCGGCCCGAGGACTGGGAGGCGCCCGCCTGGGACCTGACGGGCGCCATCGCCGAGGTCAACCGGGCGAAGGCGGCCTGGCGCCCCCTGAACGAGGAAGGGCCCATCGCGCCGGTGGCGCTGGGCGAGCCCCGGGCCTTCGCCTTCCTGAAGGCGACCCGGGACCGGCGGGAGCGCGTGCTGGTGGTCCTGAACCGCGACCGTGCGGCCGGCCTGCGCGCCGGGCTGGGTCCCGGGCGCCCCGGACCCGGCGCGCTGGCCGCGCTGGATCCCTGCACCGGGACCGACCGGCCGCTGGCGGACGAGCAGCTGGAGCTGCCGCCCTCGGGGATCCGGCTGGTACATGCCGTGCGGTGACAGAAGGAGGAATCCCATGGCCAAGCCTCCCAGCGTACTGGTGGTGGACGACGATGCCGAGATGCGCGAGCTGCTCCTCGACGTCCTGCGCCAGGACGGGTACGAGGTGGCGGAGGCCAAGGACGGCGCCGAGGCAGTGCTGGCGCTCCGCGCCCGACCCTTCGACGTGATCGTCATGGACAAGAACATGCCGGGGCCCAGCGGCCTCGACCTCCTGCCGGGCTTCCGCCGGGTCTGCCCCAACTCCCGCATCATCATGATGACCGCCTTCGGCGACGTGCCCTCTTACATGGAGGCCGTCGAGAAGGGGGCCGTGGAGTTTCTCTTCAAGCCGTTCCGCATGGAGGAGATGAAGGCGGCCATCGCCAAGGCGCTCACCATGGGCAGCCCGGCGTGAGTCCGGCGGCTGAGACTCGAGCCGCCGGCGGGACCCCTGCGTCTTCCCCGCCGGTGGCGCCGTGGCGTCTTGGCGGTTAAGATATCTCGAACAGGACTCTTCCCGCCCCCCTCCCGAGGCCCGGTCCGTGCGCAACCTGACCACCCGGCTGGTGCTGCTCCTCGTGCTGGCCCTCATGATCATCACGGGGATCTACGACTACCTGCGCCTGGTGCAGGAGCGCGAGCGCCTGCTGCAGCAGACGCACGAGGACGAGCGGATCTTCGCCGAGACCCTGGCCCTGGCCGTGAGCCGCAACATCCGCCGGGGCGGCACGACCGAGGAGCTGAAGGAGCTGCTGGACGACCTGCTCTCCCGCCCGGGGCTGGTGGCCGTGGCCATCTACGACCCGGACGGCCAGCCGGTGGCGAGCAACGTGGCGCCGGGCGCGCCCATCCCCGAGCTGGACCAGGCGGTCCGCACCACCCTGGCCACGCGCCTGGCCGTCTCCGCCTTCCTCACCACGGAGAACGGCCAGCTCCTCCGGCACATCCAGCCCTTCCGCTGGCCGGGCCGGCGCACCGGGGCCATCGAGGTCCGGCAGACGCTGAGCGAGATGGAGGGCGAGTTCCGCCGGGCCGTCCGCGAGAGCGTGCTGTCGCGCCTGGTAGTCCTGGCGCTGTTCGTCCTCACGGTCGTGGGGCTCACCCGCTGGCACATCGGCCGGCCCATCCGCGCCCTCATCGCCGGCGCCCGCGCCGTGGGGCGGGGGGACCTGGCCCAGCGCATCGCGGTGAGGCGCCGGGACGAGATCGGCCAGCTGGCCGAGGAGTTCAACCGCATGGCGGGCAACCTCCAGGCGGCGCACGACGAGGTGCTCCGGCAGAACGAGGAGCGCCTGCGCCTGGAGCAGGAGGTGCACCAGGCCCAGAAGCTGGCCGAGGTGGGCATGCTGGCCGCCGAGGTGGCGCACGAGATCGGCACGCCCCTCAACATCATCTCCGGCCGAGCCGAGGTGCTGGACCGCCTGCTGCCCGCGGCCCGCGCCGAGCGCCGCCACCTGGACGTCATCCTCAAGCAGATCGAGCGCATCAGCAGCATCATCCGGGCCCTCCTGGACTACACCCGCCCGCGCCGTCCCGCGCTCAAGGCGGAGTCGGTCATCCCCATCCTGGGGCGGGTGGCGGACTTCCTGCTGGAGCGCAGCCGGCGGCGGGGCGTGCGCATCCAGATGGACCTGCCCATCGGCCTGCCGCGCGTCCTGGGCGACGCCGACTCGCTCCAGCAGCTCTTCCTGAACCTGCTCATGAACGCCCTGGACGCCTCGCCGCCCGGGAGCGTGATCACGGTGAGCGCCGGGCCGGAGCCGCGGCTCCCGCCGGAGGGGCGGGGCCGCATCGTGCGCGGGAAGGCCGAGCAGGCCTGCCTCACGGTGCACATCCTGGACGGCGGCAAGGGCATGACCGCGGAGCAGCTGGACCACATCTTCGAGCCCTTCTTCTCGACCAAGATGGGCGGGCAGGGCACGGGGCTGGGGCTGCCCATCGTGGAGGAGATCATCCGCGCCCACCGGGGCGAGGTGGAGCTCCTGAGCATCCCGGGCCGGGGGACCGAGGCCCTGGTGCGCATCCCGCTGGCCGAGGCGCCCGCCCAGGCGCCGGCCGCGGGGGAGGCCGGCCGTGGCGCCTGATCCCTTGCTCCTCGGCGAGGCGGAGCAGGCCCACCGGCCCGCCGCCACCTACCGCCTGCAGTTCCACAAGGGCTTCAGCTTCGCGGACGCCCGGCGGATCGTCCCCTACCTGCACGCCCTGGGCGTGAGCGACCTGTACGCCTCCTCCTACCTCGCCGCACGGCCGGGGAGCCTCCACGGCTACGACGTCGTGGACCACAACGCGCTGAACCCGGAGCTCGGCACCCCCGCCGACTACGACGCCCTGGTGGCCGCGCTGGCGGAGCGGGGCATGGCCCACATCCTGGACGTCGTGCCCAACCACATGGGCATCGCGGGCGGCAGCAACGCCTGGTGGAACGACGTCCTGGAGCACGGGCCCGGCTCGCCCTACGCGGAGTTCTTCGACATCGACTGGGACCCGGTGAAGCGCCAGCTGGCGAACCGCGTCCTGCTGCCCGTGCTGGGGGACCAGTACGGCCGGGTGCTGGAGAGCCAGGCGCTCAGGCTGGAGTACCGGGACGGCGACTTCGCCATCCGCTGCAACGAGACGCGCCTCCCCGTCGCGCCCGGCTCGGTGGCGCTCATCCTCGGCCACCGGCTGGAGGCGCTGGCCGCGGTCCTGCCCGAGGGCCACCCCGACCTGGAGGAGTACCAGAGCATCCTCACGGCCATCGGCAATCTGCCGGGGCCCACGGCCACGGCGCCGGAGAAGGTCCGCGAGCGGATGCGCGAGTCCGCGGTCATCGCGCGCCGGCTGGCCCGGCTGGTGGAGAGCGCGCCCATCATCCGCGAGTCGCTCGAGGAGACCCTGGCCGTCTTCAACGGCAAGCCGGGCGACCCGCGGAGCTTCGACCTCCTGGACCGGCTGCTGGACGAGCAGGCCTACCGCCTGGCCTACTGGCGGGTGGCGGCCGAGGAGATCAACTACCGGCGCTTCTTCGACATCAACGACCTGGCCGCCATCCGCATGGAGAACCCGGCGGTCTTCCGGGAGACGCACCGGCTCATCCTCCAGCTCGTCGAGGAGGGCAAGGTCCGCGGGCTGCGGCTGGACCACCCGGACGGCCTGTTCGACCCGCCCGCCTACTTCCGGGCCCTGCAGCGCGAGCGCTACGCGCAGCTCGTGCGGGCGCGGCTCAAGGCGGCCGTGCTCACCGAGGAGGAGCGGGCCGCGGCCGTGGCGCGCGGCGCCGAGCAGTTCGAGGCGGCCTGCCGCGACGATCCCGCCCACCCCGCCTGCCGGCCGCTCTACCTGCTGGCGGAGAAGATCCTGGCCAAGGGCGAGCGGCTCCCCACGGCCTGGTGCGTCCACGGCACGGTGGGCTACGAGTTCCTGAACCTGGTGGGCGGCCTGTTCGTGGACCCGGCGGGCGAGAAGGGGCTGACCGGCGCCTACGCCGCCTTCACCGGCCACCGCGCGCCCTTCGCCGACCTGGTCTACGAGTGCAAGAAGCTGATCCTCCAGGTGTCCATGTCCAGCGAGCTGTCCGTGCTGGGCCACGCCCTCTCCCGGCTGGCCGAGCGCAACCGCTACTCCCGCGACTTCACGCTGAACAGCCTGACGGGCGCCCTGCGCGAGGTCATCGCCTGCTTCCCGGTCTACCGCACCTACATCAGCGGGCGCACGGAGGTCGGCCTGCAGGACCGGGCCTGCGTGGAGGTGGCCGTGGCCTTCGCCAAGCGGCGGAACCCGGCCATCAACTTCACGATCTTCGACTTCGTCAAGGACACCCTGCTGCTGCGCTACCCCGAGAACGCGGACGCCGCCTACCGGGAGGACCAGCGCCACTTCGTGGGGAAGTTCCAGCAGCTCACGGCCCCGGTGGAGGCCAAGGGGGTGGAGGACACGGCCTTCTACCGGTACCACCGGCTGGTGAGCCTGAACGAGGTGGGGGGCAAGCCCGACCAGTTCGGGGTGCGCCTGGAGGACTTCCACGCCCAGTGCCGCACGCGCCAGGAGCTCTGGCCGGCCGCGCTCTCCGCCAGCTCCACGCACGACACCAAGCGGAGCGAGGACGTGCGCGCGCGCATCCACGTGCTGAGCGAGCTGCCCCGCGAGTGGCGGGCGGCCGTGGGGCGCTGGCACCGGCTGAACCGGCGCCACATCGGGGAGGTGGACGGCGCCCCGGCGCCCGACCGGAACGACGAGTACCTCTTCTACCAGACGCTGGTGGGCGCCTGGCCGCTCGCCCCCGCCTGGCCGGACGGCAGCGCCGCGCTCATCCAGCGCCTGCAGGCCTACCTCCTCAAGGCCGCCAAGGAGGCCAAGCTCAACACCAGCTGGATCAACCCGAACCAGGCCTACGACGAGGCGCTGCAGCGGTTCGTGGCCGGCGCGCTGGACCCCGCGCCCGGGAACCGCTTCCTGGCGGCCTTCCAGGCGTTCCATCCGCCGGTGGCGCGGCTCGGCATGCTGAACAGCCTCAGCCAGACGCTGATCAAGATCACGGCCCCCGGCGTGCCGGACTTCTACCAGGGCACGGAGCTCTGGGACTTCAGCCTGGTGGACCCGGACAACCGGCGGCCCGTGGACTACGCCGTGCGCATGCGGCTGCTGGAGCACCTGCGCGAGCGGATCGCGGGGGGCGACCTGGACGGCCTCTGCCGCGAGCTGCTGGCGGACTGGACCGACGGGCGGGTGAAGCTCTACACCATCCACCGGGCCCTCCAGCTCCGGCGGGAGGCGGCGGGGCTGTTCCGCGAGGGCGCCTACGTGCCCCTGGCGGCCGAGGGGCCGGGGGCCGGCTCGCTCTGCGCCTTCGCCCGCCGCACGGGGCGCGCCCTGGCCCTCACCGTCGTCCCGCGGCTCTGCGCCCGCCTCACCGGCGGCGGCACGCGCCTCCCCCTGGGCGCGGAGACCTGGGGCGACACCGCGCTGGCGCTGCCGGAGCACGCGCCGGCCGACTACGCCGAGCTGTTCTCGGGCCGCCGCCTGGCCGCGCAGAAGCGCGAGGGCCGGCCGGTCCTCGCCGTGGCCGAGGTGCTGGCGGGCTTCCCCGTGGCGCTCCTGCTGCCGGAGGGCGCACGTCCGGCCGGGGTGGCGCCGTGACCCGCGGCACCAGCGCCGGGCGCCCGCCGCGGGGGGACCCTCGCACGGTCTGGATCGGCGCCGTGCGGCCGGAGCTGGAGTGCGGCCGCTTCCCGGTGAAGCGCGAGGTGGGGGACCGGTTCACCGTCACGGCCGACATCCTGCGGGAGGGCCACGAGGCGCTGACCGCGGTCCTGCGGTACCGGGCGGTGAAGGACACGGCCTGGCGCGAGATCCGGATGGCGTCCCTGGGCAACGACCGCTGGGAGGCGAGCTTCCTGCTGGAGGAGAACACCCGCTACCTGTACACCGTCGAGGCCTACCCCGATCCCTACCGGAGCTGGGCGGACGACCTCCGGAAGCGCCTGGCCGCGGGCATGGAGGTGACCAGCGAGGTGCTGGAGGGCGCCGCCCTCCTCCGGGGGAGCCTCCCGCGGGTGGCCGGGGCGGACCGCAGGCGGCTGGAGACGGCCCTGGAGGAGTTCGCCCGGCAAGCCTCCCCCGCCCGGCGCGCGGCCGTGCTCCTGGAGGACGAGGTCGCGGAGCTGATGGAGACCTACCCCGACCGGAGCGCGGCCACGCGCTACGACCGGGAGCTGGAGGTCGTGGCGGACCGGCCCCGGGCGCGCTTCGCCGCCTGGTACGAGCTGTTCCCCCGGTCCCAGGGCCGCGTGCCCGGCCGGCACGGCACCTTCCGCGACTGCATCGCGCGGCTCCCCGACATCGCGGCCCTGGGCTTCGACGTGCTGTACCTGGCCCCCATCCACCCCGTCGGCCGGAGCTACCGCAAGGGCCGCAACAACGCGCTGGTCGCCGAGCCGGGAGACCCCGGCTCCCCCTGGGCCATCGGCAACGAGCACGGCGGCCACAAGGCCATCGAGCCGGCCCTGGGCACGCTGGAGGACTTCCGGGCCCTGGTGCAGGCCGCCGCGGGCCACGGGATGGAGATCGCGCTGGACTACGCGCTCCAGTGCTCGCCCGACCACCCCTACGTGCGCGAGCACCCCGAGTGGTTCCACCGCCGGCCCGACGGCTCCATCAAGTACGCCGAGAACCCCCCCAAGAAGTACCAGGACATCTACCCGCTGAACTTCTACTGCCGCGACCGCGAGGCCCTCTGGGAGGAGCTGAAGAGCATCCTGTTCTTCTGGATCGACCAGGGCGTCCGCACCTTCCGCGTGGACAACCCGCACACCAAGCCCATCCCCTTCTGGGCCTGGCTCATCGGGGAGGTGCAGGCCGTCCACCCCGACGTGCTCTTCCTCTCCGAGGCCTTCACCCGGCCCAAGGTCATGTACGCCCTGGCCCGGGTCGGCTTCACCCAGTCCTACACCTACTTCACCTGGCGCAACTTCAAGGACGAGCTCACCGCCTACTTCACGGAGCTGTGCCAGACCGAGGTCGCGGAGTTCTTCCGCGGCAACCTCTTCGTGAACACGCCGGACATCCTGCCCCCCATCCTGCAGCAGGGCGGGCGGCCCGCCTTCCGCATGCGGCTGGTCCTGGCCGCAACCCTCTCCTCCGTCTACGGGATCTACAGCGGCTACGAGCTGTGCGAGAACCAGGCGGTGCCCGGGACCGAGGAGTACCTGGACGCGGAGAAGTACGAGATCAAGGTGCGGGACTGGGACGCGCCCGGCAACATCAAGGCGGACGTGGCGCGGCTGAACCGCATCCGGCGCGAGAATCCGGCGCTCCAGGAGTACCGCAACCTGCGCTTCTACGAGAGCGACGACGAGAACGTGCTCTTCTACGGCAAGGCCAGCGCGGACGGCGCGAACCACATCCTCGTGGCGGTGAACCTGGACCCCTTCGAGGCGCACACCGCGCGCCTCCGCCTGCCGCTCGGCGAGCTGGGCATCGGCCCGGACGAGCGGTTCGAGGTGGAGGAGCTGCTCGGGGGGGCGCGGCACCTCTGGCGGGGCGAGGCGCAGACCGTGCGGCTGGACCCGGCCCTCGAGCCCGCGGCCATCTTCCGGCTGCGCCGCTTCCCCCACAAGGCCTACGATACGCCCTGCTATTAGGCTAAAATGTTAACCGGTTCGAGGTGCGAGGTGCGGCGGTTGGGAACGTGAACCTCGGACCTGCAACCGGGAACCTCGAACCGGGAACCTCGAACCTGGAACCGGGAACCTTCATGGGCGATCTCTGGTACCAGGACGCCATCTTCTACGAGCTGCACGTCAAGGCCTTCCAGGACGGGAACGACGACGGCGTGGGCGACTTCCAGGGGCTCACGCGCCGGCTCGACTACCTGCAGGCGCTGGGCGTGGACTGCCTCTGGCTGCTGCCCTTCTACCCCTCGCCCCTGCTGGACGACGGCTACGACATCGCCGACTACTACGGCATCCATCCGCCGTACGGGAGCCTGGCCGACTTTCAGACCTTCCTGGACGAGGCCCACCGGCGGGGCATGCGCGTGATCGCGGACCTGGTGGTGAACCACACCTCCGACCAGCACCCCTGGTTCCAGGAGGCCCGCGCCAACCCGGTGTCCCCCCAGCGCGCCTACTACGTCTGGAGCCAGGACGACCGCAAGTACGGGGATGCCCGCATCATCTTCGTGGACACGGAGAAGTCCAACTGGACCTGGGATCCCGCGGCCCAGGCCTACTACTGGCACCGCTTCTTCCGCCACCAGCCGGACCTGAACTACGACAACCCGGAGGTGCAGAAGGCCATGCTGGACGCCATGCGCTTCTGGCTGGACCGGGGCCTGGACGGCTTCCGCTGCGACGCGGTGCCCTACCTGTTCGAGCGCGAGGGGACCGACTGCGAGAACCTCCCCGAGACGCACGCCTACCTGAAGCGGCTGCGCGCCACCATCGACGCGGAGTACGAGGGGCGCATCCTCCTGGCCGAGGCCAACCAGTGGCCCAAGGACGTGCGGCCCTACTTCGGCGACGGCGACGAGTTCCACATGGCGTTCCACTTCCCGCTCATGCCCCGCATGTTCATGGCCATCCGGAGCGCGGATCGGCGCCCCATCACCGACATGTACCTGCACACGCCGCCCATCCCGGAGACGTGCCAGTGGTGCCTGTTCCTCCGGAACCACGACGAGCTGACGCTGGAGATGTGCACCGACCCCGAGCGGGACTACATGTACTACGCCTACGCGCAGGACCCGCTGATGAAGCTGAACGTCGGCATCCGGCGGCGGCTGGCGCCGCTCCTGGAGAACGACCGCCGCCGCATCCAGCTCCTGAACAGCCTGCTCTTCACCCTGCCCGGGGCGCCCATCGTCTACTACGGCGACGAGATCGGCATGGGCGACAACATCCACCTCGGGGACCGGAACGGCGTGCGCACGCCCATGCAGTGGTCGGCCGACCGGAACGCCGGCTTCTCCCGGGCCGAGGCCCTGCAGCTGTACAGTCCGGTCGTCGCGGACCCCGTGTACGGGTACCAGGCCGTGAACGTGGAGGCCCAGCTGTCCACGCCGGCCTCGCTGCTCCACTGGATGCGGCGCCTGATCGCGGCGCGCAGGCAGACCAAGGTCTTCGGGCGGGGCAGCCTGCGCTTCCTGCGCCCGGCCAACACGCGAGTGCTGGCCTTCCTGCGCGAGGACGGGGAGGAGGCGATCCTCACGGTGCACAACCTCGCCGACAGCGCCGAGCCCGTGTCCCTGGACCTGGCGGAGTACCGCGGCGCCACGCCGGTGGAGATGCTGGGCGGGGCCCGCTTCCCCCCCGTCACGGACCAGCCCTACTTCCTGAGCCTCGGCCCCTACGGCTTCTACTGGTTCCGGCTGGAGCGCTCCCCGCGGGGCCCCGAGACCTACGGCATCGAGGTGGCCCCGCTGTGAGGCGGGCACCGGGGATCAGGGGCCGGGGGAGCCGAACCGCAGAGGCGCTGAGGGCGCGGGGGCGACGGGGCGATCACCCGCGGGCTTTGCTCGGCACTCGGCAACCTCGAATCTCGAACCTGGAACCTGGAACCGCGAAGGCCGCCATGAGCCATCAGCCATGAGCCACGAGCCGCACCCGCTGCGGGCGCTGCTCCTCACCCGCGAGTATCCGCCCGAGGTGTACGGGGGGGCGGGCATGCACGTGGACTACCTGTCGCGGGAGCTGGCGCGGCTCGTCCCCGTGGAGGTGCGGACCTTCGGCGAGCAGGCGTGGCGCGCGGGCGGGCTCACGGTGCGCGGCTTCCGGAGCGCCATGCAGGGCCTGGGCGAGGCGCCCGCGGCGTTCCACATGGCCCTCCGGGCCGTCCGCGCCTCCACCGGCTTCGCCGCCGCCCCCGTGGACGCCGACGTGGTGCACGCCCACACCTGGTACGCGGCCTTCGGCGGCCTGCTCGTCCGCATGCTCTACGGCATCCCCCTGGTGGTGACGGCCCACTCGCTGGAGCCGCTCCGCCCCTGGAAGCGCGAGCAGCTCGGCCGGGGCGCGGAGCTCTCCGCCTGGCTGGAGCGCCAGGCGCTGGAGGCGGCGGACGCGGTCATCGCGGTCTCGCAGGAGATGCGCGCCGATCTCCTGCGGCTGTTCGCCGTGGCGCCCGAGAAGGTCACGGTGATCGGCAACGGCGTGGACACCGGCGAGTTCCGGCCCGTGGCCGGCCGGGAGGCGCTGCGCCGCCACGGCATCGACCCCGCGCGCCCCTACATCCTCTTCGTGGGCCGCGTCTCCCGGCAGAAGGGCATCCTGCACCTCGTCCGCGCCGTCCCCCGCCTCCACCCCGGCGTGCAGGTGGTCCTCTGCGCGAGCGCGCCGGACACGCCGGACGTCGCGGCCGAGCTCGAGGCCGCGGTGGCGGCCCTGCAGGCGCGGCGCCCCGGCGTGATCTGGGTCCGGGAGATGGTGGACCGCCCGGCCCTGATCCAGCTCTATTCCCACGCCGCGCTGTTCTGCTGCCCTTCCGTCTACGAGCCCTTCGGCATCATCAACCTGGAGGCGGCGGCCTGCGAGGTGCCGGTGGTGGCGAGCGCCGTGGGCGGCATCCCGGAAGTCGTGGCGCACGGGGAGACGGGACTGCTCGTGCCCGTGCGCCTCCGGGCCGGCACGGCGTTCGAGCCCGAGGACCCTGCAGCCTTCGAGCGCGACCTGGCCGCCGCCCTGACCGAGTTGCTGGCCGACCCCGCGCGCCGCCGCGCCATGGGCCGGGCCGGCCGGCGCCGCGCCGAGGCGCGATTCAGCTGGCGCGCGGTGGCCAAGCAGGTGCTCGGCCTCTATGAATCGCTCGTCGTCCAGAGGCGGGGGCCGCATGCCGCAGAAACGCGCAACGGGTAAGCGGGCCGCCCCGGGCGACCTGGCGGAGCGCGCGGCCGCGGGGCTGGCCGAGTTCCTGCCCTCGCGCCGCTGGTTCGGCGGCAAGGGGCGGGCCATCCGGGCGGTCAAGCTGCGCGACGCCTCCGCGGTGGTCCCCGGCACGCGCGGGGTGCTGGCGCTGTTTCACCTCGCCTATGACGACGGCGTGGAGGAGCAGTACCTCGTGCCGGTTGTCCCCGCCAATGGGGGCTGGGCCGACGCCATGGAGACCCCGGACTTCGCGCTGGCGCTGGTCGAGGCCATCCGGCGGGGCGAGCGGCTCCCGGGCCGGCACGGGGCGTTTCACTTCATCCCCACCGACGCGTTCCCGGACATCCTGCGCGAGCCGCCGCGCGCGGCCAAGGGCATCAGCGGCGAGCAGAGCAACACCTCGGTCATCCTCGACCGGGCCGCCGTCCTCAAGATCATCCGGAAGCTGGAGGCCGGGCCGAATCCCGACTACGAGATCGCCGCCGCGCTCACGCGCCACACCCGCTTCCGGGAGGCGCCCCGCCTGGCCGGCTCCATCGACTACGAGACCGGCGAGGGGACCGGGACCACGCTGGCCGTGCTGCAGGAGTTCGTGTCCGGCGGCGGGGATGCCTGGGAGGCGGCCCTCGCCCGTCTCGGCGAGTACTACGCGGCGGCCGACGAGCAGCCGGCCTTCGCGCGCACCCTGGCCGCCGCGGACGCCAGGGATGCGGAGCGCCTGGGCGCGGTCACCGGCCGGCTGCACATGGCCCTCGCCTCGGACGACCTGCCGCCCGGCCTGCGTCGCGAGCCGATCCAGGCCGCCGACGTGGCCGAGTGGCTGGCCGGGATGCACGCCCAGCTGGATCAGGTGCTCGCGATGCTGCGGGATGGCCTGCCCGGCTTCGACCGGCGGACGGCCGGGCCGGCGCAGGCGGTGCTGGCGCAGGCCGGGCGCATCCGGGCGGCCCTGGACGCGCTGCGCGTCCTGCAGGGCGAGCCCGTGGCCAAACTGCGCGTGCACGGCGACTACCACCTGGGGCAGGTGCTCCGCGACCGCGAGCGGTTCGTGATCCTGGACTTCGAGGGGGAGCCCACCCGGCCGCTCGAGACGCGGCGCGGCAAGCAGTGCGCGCTGAAGGACGTGGCCGGCATGCTGCGCTCCTTCGCCTATGCGGCGGAGGTGGCGCGGCGAAGCGCGGTGGAGGCCGCCCCCGAGGACCGCGGCCTGGGCGAGCGCCTGGCCCCCTGGGCGGAGGCCTGGGAGGAGGCCGTGCGCGCGGGTTTCCTGCAGGGCTACCAGCAGGAGACCTGGCAGCGCGGCGCGGCCTTCCTCCCGCGCGCCCGCGAGACGCTGGAGGCGGTGCTGCGCGCCTTCGAGATCGACAAGGCCGTCTACGAGGTCCACTACGAGCTGATGCACCGGCCGGACTGGGTCTGGATCCCGCTGGCCGGCCTCATGCGCGGCACGGCGGCGGAGGCCCCGGCGCCGCCGCGGCGCCTGCGCCTGGGCGAGGGGCCGTTCCGCTTCGTCGCCTGCCTGGAGCTGCGCGAGTTCGTGGGCGTGCGGGCGGAGAACGAGCGGCAGCTGGCCGAGCGCATGGACGAGGTCCCGCTCGACTCCATCTACTACCACACCCACGCCTTCTTCCTCCGCCACCGCTTCCTGGCGGGCGCCTACCCGAACGACTTCGCGACCTGGGTGGCCGGCCAGGTGCGCGACCAGGTGCTGGGCGAGCGCCTGGCCATGGTGGATCCGGCCGAATACGCCAGCCTGCAGGCCCTGCGCGAGGAGCTGGTGGCCGTCATCGACGACCACCTGCGCACGCTGCAGTACGTGCCGGGGGTCATCTACGGCGAGGCCTTCGACTTCATCCAGTCCCGCATGGTGGAGGTGCCCACGGACATCGAGGTGCGGACGCTCCAGGAGTTCCGGGACGTGCTCCTGGACGTGGACGCCAGCGCCATCTACTTTCACCTGGTGGAGGCCCGCATGCGTCTCGGCCGCGGGCAAAACGACTTCGCCGCCTGGCTGGACCGGGGGCTGGGGCTGCCGGCCCTGGCCGCCCGGGTCCAGGCGGTGTACCCATACTCCGGCAGCCTGGAGCGCACGCGCATGCGGCTGATCCAGCTCTGCGACGAGGCGCTGCGCGAGGGGAGCGGCCGGTGAGCGCCATTCCGTGGGAGGCCTACCGCGAGGTGGCGCCCAAGGGCAGCCTGGACCTGCTGTTCCGGCTGGCGGAGCGGGTGAAGAGCCGCCGCTTCCTCCACATCAACGCCAGCCGCTACGGCGGGGGCTCGCCCGAGACCTTGAGCCGCCTGGTCCCCATGATGGCCAGCCTGGGCATCGACGTCGGCTGGGAGGTCATCGTGGGCGACCCCCGGTTCTACGCGGGCGTCCACACGCTGGAGCGGGTGCTGGCGGGCGGGGACGGGCTGGTGACCGACGAGGCCCTCCGCGTCTACGCCGAGGTGGCGGCCGAGAACGCGCAGAAGCTCGCCCTGGACGCCGACCTGGTGATGGTGCACGAGCTGGCGCCCCTCCTCCTGGTCCGCCACCGCGCGGCCCGCGGGCGCTGGGTGTGGCGCTGCCACACGGACCTCTCGCGCGCCCCGCGGCGCACCTGGCACCTGCTCCGCCGGGACCTGGAGCGGTACGACGCGGCCGTCTTCTCGCTGCCCAAGTTCGCCCCGCGCCTGCCGCTGCCCAGCCTGATCATCCACCCCTCGGTGGACCCGCTGAGCGACAAGAACCGCGAGCTGTCGCGGGCGGAGGTGCAGAAGCGGCTGGACGACCTGTGCGTCCCGCGCGACAAGCCCATCCTGCTGCAGGTGGCGCCCTACGCCCGCGCCAAGGACCCGCTGGGCGTGATCCAGGCGTACCGGCTGGTCAAGAAGTACGTGGACTGCCGGCTGGTCCTGGCGGGGGGCGGCGCGGCGGACAACCCCGAGGGCTCGGCCGTCCTGGCCGAGGTGCGCGACGCCGCGGCGCGCGACGCGGACATCCACCCGCTGGTCCTGCCGCCGGACGCGGCGCTCGAGATCAACGCGCTGCACCGCGCGGCCGCCGTGGTGGTCCACAAGCCGCTCCGGGAGGACTTCGGCCTGGGCGTGGCGGAGGCCATGTGGAAGGGCAAGCCCGTGGTGGCGAGCTTCGCCGGGGGGCTCCCCGCCCAGGTGATCACCGAGGTGACCGGCTTCACCGTCAACTCGGTGGAGGGTGCGGCCTTTCGCATCCGCCAGCTCCTGCAGAGCCCCGACCTCACCGCCCGTCTGGGCGGCGCGGCCCGGGAGCACGTCCGGCGGAACTTCCTGGTCACGCGCCACCTGGGCGACTACCTGGCGCTCCTGGCGACGCTGGCCTGAGCGGAACGGCATCTCACCACGAAGGACACGAAGAGCACGAAGGCAACCGATGCAGGGGATCCCCTTCGTGTCCTTCGTGGACTTCGTGGTGAATAATCCGGATCAGGGGAGACGGGGCGTGGAGGGACGTGTCGCGGAGCGGGTAGCGCTCGAGGGACAGGCCGTGGCCCGGGCCAGCGGCTCGGTGGACGTGCTGGTCGGCATCCCGGCGCTGAACCAGGCTCGCAGCGTGGGGCACGTGGTGGAGCGCGTGGCCGCCGGGCTGGCCAAGCAGCGGGACCGGGGCCGCGCCGCCATCGTGGTCGTGGACGCGGGCTCCCGCGACCGTACGCCCGAGGCGGTCCCCCAGACGGCCGAGGGGGGGCTTCGCCCGCAGGTCGTGCGCCTGTCCCAGGCCAGCCGGGGCCGGGCCCTGCTGGCCACCTTGGCGGGGGCGCGGCAGGCCTCGGTGCGGGCCTGCGCCATCGTGGACGCCGGCCTGGAGAGCGTCTCCCCCGAGGGACTGGAGCGGCTCCTCACCCCCGTGCTGGCGGGGGAGGCCGACTACGTCTCGCCCACCTACAGCCACCCGGCCTCGGAGGGCACGCTCACCACCAACCTGCTGGCCCCCATGGCCCGCGCCCTCTTCGGGAAGCGGCTGCGCCAGGTCGTCGGCCACTGCCTGGCGCTCTCGCCGGCCATGGCGGCCCGCGCCTTCTCCTCCATGGACGGCGAGACCGAGGTGGCCGAGCGCGCCGTGGAAGTCTGGCTCCCCCTGGAGGCGATGGCCTCGGGCAGCCGGGTGGTCGAGGCGGACCAGGGCCGGAAGGTCATGGATCCCGGGCTCACGCCGCCGGACCTCGCCACCACGCTCGTCCAGGTCCTGGGCCCCTTCTTCGGGCTGCTGGGCCGCTACCGCGGGGTCTGGATGGAGGGGGCCGGCCACAGCCTGCCGCTGCCCCACCGGGGCGCCGCGCCCGCGCTCCTGCCGCCGGCCGCCGGCGTGCAGGTCGAGCGCATGATCAAGGCCTTCCGCCTGGGGCTGAAGGACCTCGCGCCGCTGTGGGAGGAGATCCTGCCCGAGGAGACCCTCCAGCAGCTCTATCCGCTCGGCCTGCTGGCCGCCGACGAGTTCCGCTTCCCGCCGGACACCTGGGCGGAGGCCGTGTACGCCTTCGCGGGGGCCTACCATGAGCGGCGCCTGCCCCGCGATCACCTGATCCGCTCGCTCACGCCGCTCTACCTCGGCCGGACCGCGGCGTTCCTCCTGGAGGCGCGGGAGACCACGCCCGAGCGGCTGGGCGAGCTGCTGGAGCAGGTGAGCTGCGCCTTCGAGGCCGCGGCGGAGCACCTGCGCGCCCGCTGGAGGTGAGTATGCGCGACACCTGGACCGAGATCCTGGCCGAATCGCTCCGGGGCGCCGGACAGCGGCTGTCGGCCGTGGCGCCGCGGCTCCTGGCCATGCTCACGCTGATCCTGCTCGGCCTGGCGGCCGCCTGGCTGGCCCGGCGCCTGACCGTCCGCCTCCTGCGCCTGGCGCGCTTCGACCAGAGCAGCAGTCGCTGGGGTCTGACGGCCGGCCTGGCGCGCCTCGGCGTCCGGCAGACGCCCGCGGTCCTGGCCGGCGAGGCCGTCTTCTGGATGGTGTTCCTGGTCGGCCTCCTGCTCGGCATCGAGGCGCTGGAGGTGCCCACCGCCACCGGGCTCGTGACCATGGCGCTCTGGTTCCTGCCGAACGTGCTGGTGGCGACCGTCGTCATGGTGGCCGGCTGGCTGCTGGCCAACTTCCTCAGCCAGGCCGCCCTGATCGGGGCGGTGAACGCGCAGGTGGCCGGCGCGCCGCTCATCGCCTTCGCCGTGCGCTGGCTCGTCCTGATCTTCGCGGGCGGCGCCGCGCTGACGCAGCTCGGCATCGCGCGGGAGATGGTGCTCCTGGCCTTCGGCATCGCCTTCGGGGGCACCGTGCTGGCCCTGGCCGTGGCCTTCGGCCTGGGGGCCAAGGAGCTGGCCCGCGAGATCCTGGAGAGCCGCCTCCGGAAGCGCGACGAGGACCAGGACCCCGTGAGCCACGTGTAACGACACGGGTCGGAGGTCAGGGGTCGGGAGGTCAGCAGCGAACGCGGCGCCGGCGTTCTCCGGTCTCGACCGAGCGCCGATCTGTGATCGCTGACTTCCGATCTCCGACCTCGGACTTCCGATCCCTGACCTCTGACCTCCGATCTCTGGCCCATGTCCCGTCGCCGTCGCATCCTCCTCACCCTCCTCGCCGCCGTCGGGTTGCTGTTCCTGGCCGCCGGCGCGGGCGGGTGGCTGCTCGCCAACCGCTACGGCGAGGCGCTCGCGCGCGAGCGCATCCAGGCGGCGCTGGCCGGCGCGCTGCGCCGACCGGTCTCCCTCGAGCGGGTGGAGCTGAACCCCTGGCTGCTGCGCGCGCACGTCTACGGCCTGCGGGCCGAGGGCCGGGAGCCGGGCGCGCCCCTCCTGCAGCTGGGCCACGGCCGGGTGCGCGTCGCGGCGAGCAGCCTGTGGCGCGGGCAGGTCACGCTCGCCGCCCTCCTGGAAGACCTCACCGTCCGGATCGAGCCCGAGGCTGCCGGCGACCCGTCCGGCCCCCTCGCGGTCCCCGCCATCCCCGAAAGCGTGGACGTCGGGCCCGTGACCGTCGGCATCGCCGAGGTCCGGGTGGTGCGGGGTCGCGTGATCTACGCGCCGCCCGCCGATGGACGGGTGGAGGTGCAGGGGCTGCAGGCACGGGTGGCCCCGGTGGCCGGCAGGCTGCGCGTGGCGGCGCGGGCCGAGGCCGTGCACCTCGGGCTGGCATCCCGGCAGGAGACCTTCCGGCGGGTGGACGTGCAGGGCCGCCTGACCCGGGACGCGCTGGAGGTCGCCGCGCTGGAGGCCTCCTGGGAGGGCCAGCCCATCAGGGTGGAGGGACGGATCTTCGACCTGCGCACGCCGCCCAAGCTGCGCTTCACCGTCCGGGCGCAGATGGACCTGGCCCGCCTGGCCGCCCGCGCCGGGCTGGCCATCCCGGTGCAGGGCACGGCGGACGTGCAGGCCGAGGTGGGCGGCGAGATCACCGCCCCGCAGGTCACCGGCACCATCTCGGCCCCGCGCCTCAGCGTGGGCCCGGTCACCACCGGGCCGGCCCTCCTGCGCGGCACGTGGGCCGACGGGCGCCTCACCCTGAGCCAGGCGCGCGTGGAGCTGTGGAGCGGGCGCCTGGAGGGCTCCGCCACGCTGGTGGCCGCGCGGCTCGCCGAGACGCAGGCGACCCTTCGCCTCGAGGCGATCGCCCTCCAGGCGCTCCCGCCGGCGCTCGGCATCCCGCCGGGCCTGCGGGGACGCATCTCCGGGAGCGCCGACCTCTCGGGCGATCCCCGGCGGCTGGAGAGCCTGCAGGGCCGCTTCGACGTCGCCGCCGAGCAGCTCCTGCTCCCCGGCCCCTCGCAGCGGCTCGGTCCCGGAACCGCGCGGGCCGCAGGAACCTTCGCGGGGCGCGGCGTGGACCTGGCCCGCGCGGAGGCGCGCTGGCCCGGCGTGGACCTGGAGGCCCGGGGCGGCCTCTCGGCGTCCGGCCCGCGGTCGCTCCGGCTCGTCCTGGGCGCGGCGCTCGCCCGCCTGGCGCCGCTCTGGGGTGCGCCCGACGTCGCCGGTCAGGCGACCCTCACGGCCGAGCTGGAGGGCACCTGGCAGCAGCTCCGCGCCGCGGGCCGGCTGGCCGTGCCGGCGCTCCGCGTGGCGGGAGCCGCCTTCACGGACGTGGAGGCGCGGCTCCGCTACGCGGACGCGGTCCTGCGGGTCGCCCCGGCCGGCGCCACGCTGGGGGGCAGCCGCCTGAGCGCGACCGGGACGGCTACCGGTCCGCCCGGCTGGCGGGGGTTCGGCGACGGCCTGCCGGAGCCCATCCGCTTCCAGGCGGAGCTGGCGGCGCCCGCCCTCCGCCTGGTCGACCTGCGGGCCTGGATCCCGCCCCGCTTCCAGGCGGCGGGGACGCTCGCGCTCACCGCCGTCCTCGAGGGCACGCCTGCCGCCTGGCAGGCCCGCGGGCAGCTGCGCGCGGCGGCCCTCCAGGCGCCCGGCGACCTGCCGGTGCCCGACGCGAGCGCCGCCTTCGCCCTGGACCCCACGGGCCTCCAGGTCTCCCGGCTCCAGGTCGCGGTGACGGACGGGCGAGTCCAGGGGACGCTGGCCTTCCCCGCCGCCGGCCTGCAGGCGGAGGTGCAGGGCCCCCTGGACCCGGCCGCCACGCTGCAGGCCTCCCTCGCCCTGCGCGACGTCGCCGTGCAGCCGATCGTGCAGCAGCTCACGGCCCGGCCGGGCCTGGAGGTGTCGGGGCGGATCGGCGGCCGGGCGACGGCCAGCATCCCGCTCCGGGCGCCCGCCACCGGGCGCGCCCGGGCCACGCTGGACCCCGTGGCGCTCACCATCGCGGGGGACGCCTGGCGGAGCCGGGAGCCGGTGCTGCTGCGCTGGGAGGCCCGGACCCTCCACGTGGATCGGCTGCGGCTGGAGAGCCGCCTGGGCAGCTTCTCCGCGGAGGGGGCGGTCGAGCCGGGCGGCCGGGTGGATCTCCGGCTGGACGGCCAGGTGCCGCTGGGCATCCTGCCTGCCCTGCGCCCGGAGGTCCGCGAGGCGCAGGGGCTCCTCAGCCTGCAGGGCAGCCTCCAGGGCAGCACGGCCGCCCCGCGGGTGCGCGGGGAGGGCCGGCTGCGCGACGTCTCGCTCGCGCTCCGGGACTACCCCGACGCGCTGCGGGACCTGCAGGCGCAGTTCGTGGTATCGCAGGCCGGGCTCCGGCTGGAGCAGGCCAGCGGCCGCCTGGGCACCGGGCGGTTCCAGGCCAGCGGGACCGCCATCCTGGAGGGTCGCCGCCTCGGCAACTACCGGCTGCGGCTCACGGGCCGCGAGCTGCCGCTCGCGCCCGTGGAGGGCCTGCGCAGCTTCTGGGACGCCGACCTGGAGCTGGTGGGCAGCCCCGCGCGCGCGCTGCTCCAGGGCGAGGCCCGGCTGCAGCGGGGCAGCTACACGCAGGAGACCTCCCTCCTCGGGCTCCTCCTGGCCCCCCGCGCCGGCAAGGCCGCCGGCCCGGGCTTCGACCTCCGCCTCAAGGTCCAGCTGCTGTTCCCCAGCCCCCTGGCGGTGCGGACCGAGCTGGCCCGCCTGCCGGTGGGCGGCGCGGTGCGCCTGGAGGGCACGCTCGGCAACCCCGTGGTCTTCGGCACGCTGCAGGCCTCCGAGGGCACCATCCTCTTTCGCAAGCAGGAGTTCAGCATCGTCTCGGCCACGGCCCGCTTCACCGACCCCCGCCGCATCGATCCCCTCCTGGACGTGGAGGCGCAGGCCGAGATCCGGCGCTACCTGGTCACGCTGCGCATCACCGGCCCGAGCCACGACCTCAACGTGCGCTTCGCCTCCGCGCCGCCGCTCCCCCAGGAGGACCTCCTGGCCCTCGTGGTCTTCGGCGTGACGCGCGAGGAGTTCGGGGCGGGCGCCGCGGGGATCGTGGCCGGCGAGGCGGCGCAGCTCATGGTCCAGGAGTTCCTCGGCGTGGACCCGGGCGCCGGCCTGGCGGGCTTCGACGTGGATCTCCAGCGGACGGGCGCCGGGGCCGGCGTGCTGCGGGTCGAGCGCGACCTGACCAGGCGGGCGCGCGTCATCCTCTCGCAGGAGCTGGGCGGCGAGGGCGAGCGGCGGCTCCGCGTCGAGTACCGCCTCCTGGGGCCCCTGCTGGTGGCCGGCGAGCAGAACTTCCGCGGCAGCTACGGGGCCGATCTCGTCCTGCGGATGCGCTTCCGATGAGCCGGGCCGCCCTGTTCCCGGCGGCACTCGCCGCCCTCCTGGCCGGGGCCGCGCCTGCGGCGGCGCAGCCGGCGGTCACGGACGTCGAGCTGGTTTCGCCCGCCGCGCTGCCGGAGCACCTGGTCCGGACCGCCCTCCTGCCCCTGGCCGGACGCCCGCGGTCGCGGGACGCCGTCCGGGAGAGCCTGGAGCGCCTCTGGGCGCTGGAACTCTTCTCCGCCATCCGGGTGGAGGAGGCGGCCGAGGCCGGCGGGGTCCGGCTCCGCGTGCACCTGACGCGCAGGCCCTGGGTCGAGCAGATCGCCTGGCAGGGCGACACCGGCCTCAGCCGGGCGGAGCTGGCCGCCGGCGCGGCGCTGCCGCTGGGCGGCGACGCGGGGCCCGAGCGGCTGGAGCGGGCGCGGCAGGAGGTCACCGGCCTGCTGCGCCGGCACGGCTACTTCGGCGCGCAGGCGCAGGTCAGGGCGACGACCGATCCCGCCACGCAGGGGACCCGCGTGGCCTTCGCCGTGCAGGCCGGCCGGCGGGCACGGATCGCGCTCCGCATCCAGGGCCTGGACCGCTTCCCGGCCGGGCGCCTCCGGCGGGCGCTGGGCCTGGCCGGCGAGCGCTACAGCGAGGCGACGGTGCGGGAGGGCCTGCGCGCCGCCGAGGAGCGCCTGCGCAGGGCGGGCTTCTTCGAGGCCAGCCTGCGGGCCGGCCCGCCCGCCTGGGACGCGGCCAGGAACCGGGTGACGCTCACCGTCACGGCGACCGAAGGGCCCGAGTACCGGCTGGAGTTCACGGGCGAGCGGAAGCTGCGGCGAGCCGTCCTGCGCGAGGCGCTCCCCTTCGCCGCCACGGGCATCGTGGACGACCTGGCCATGCAGAGCGCGGAGCGGCTCCTGCGCGAGGCGTACCGCGAGCGCGGCTATCACTTCGCGGAGGTGGAGGCCCGCCTCCTGCCGGACGGACCCGTGCGGACCATCCGCATCCACACCCAGGCGGGCCCGCGCGTGAAGGTCGGCGAGATCGTGTTCGAGGGCAACCGGAGCGTGCCGGCGGACCGCCTGCGGGGCCTGCTGCAGACGCGGCGCGACGGCCTCCTGCGCTCCGGCTACTTCCGGGAGGAGGTCCTGCAGCGGGACCTGAGCGTGGTCCTGGCCTTCTACCGGTCGCAGGGCATGGGCGAGGCGCGGGTCGGCCCGCCGGAGGTCAGCTTCTCCGACGACCGCCGGACCGCCCGCATCCGCATTCCGATCGAGGAAGGCGCCGTGTCCCGGGTGGGCGCCATCGCGATCGAGGGCGCGGACGCCGTCCCGCCCGACGCCATCCGGGCCGCCCTCCCGGTGCGCGCGGGGACGGCCTGGAGCGAGGCGCTCACGGAGGAGATCCGGCGCGCGGTGAGCACGCTCTACGCGGCCCGGGGCTACACCGCGGCGGAAGTTGCGCTCCAGCAGCAGGCGCGCGACGGCCTGGTGGATCTCACGGTCCGGATCCGCGAGGGCGAGCTGACCCGCGTGGGGCGCGTCCTGGTGAGCGGGCTGGTGCGCACCCAGGAGCACGTCGTCCAGCGGGAGTTCCCGCTCGACCCGGGCGACGCCTTCGACCCCGAGGCGCTGGTCAAGACCGAGCAGCGGCTGGCCGACCTGGGCATCTTCGAGCGGATCGAGCTCCAGCCGCTCCGGCCGCCGCCCACGCCCTTCACGGACGTGGCCGTCCGGGTGCAGGAGGCGAAGGCCTGGCGGGTGGACCTCGGCGTGGGGTACAGCACGGACGACGGCCCGCGCGCCTCGCTGGAGCTGGGGCGCGACAACCTCTTCGGGACCGCGCGTCGGGCCAGCCTCCGCCAGAAGATCAGCCGCATCGAGGATCGCACCGACCTCACCTACCAGCAGCCCTGGACGCTGGGCACCCGCTGGGCGCTGACCGGGAACCTGTTCCGCGAGCGCCGCGACGAGATCGGCTTCAACGTGGAGCGGGTGGGCGGCGCGGCCGAGGTCCAGCGCGACCTGCTGGCCGACCCGCGGCAGAAGCTGCTGGCTGCGCTGCGCTATCAGGTGCACTGGGTGGAGCGGTCCGACGTGGACCCCGCGCTGATCGAGGAGCGCGTGGAGCCGGGCGGGCAGGTCGTGGCCAGCCTGCGCCCCTCCCTCACCTGGGACCGGCGGAACGATCCCCTCAACCCCACCCGCGGGAGCCTGCACTTCCTTGCGCTGGAGGGCGCGGGGCCGCCGCTCGGCAGCCAGGTGAACTTCCTCAAGCTGGAAGCCGCCACCACCTGGCTGTTCGACGTGGTCGGGCCGACGGTGCTCGCCGTCTCCGCGCGGCTGGGCCTGGCCCGGGCCCTCGGGGGCTCCAAGGAACTCCCCATCGAGGAGCGGTTCTTCGCAGGCGGCGAGTCCAGCCTCCGGGGCTACGGCCGGAACCGCGTGGGGCCGCTGGACGAGGCCGACCACCCCCGCGGCGGCAACGCCCGGGTCCTGCTGAACGCCGAGTGGCGGTTCCCCATCTGGCGCTTCATCGGCGGCGCCCTCTTCGCGGACGCGGGGACCGTCCGGCCGGAGATCCTGGACCTGCGGCTCTCCGAGTTCAAGACGGGCGTGGGCGGCGGCCTGCGGCTGGTGACGCCGGTGGGACCGCTCCGCTTCGACGTGGGCTACGGCCTGAACCCCGTGCGGGGCGACGATGAGCGGCTGGTCTTCTACTTCAGCGTGGGCTATCCATTTTGACGACAAGACCTGAACCGCCAGGGCGCCAGGAGCGCTACGAAGAACTTCGCGAGGGTTTCGGACAACCACGCCAGAGCCCAAGGCGGTGTTCCGGCTCTTCTTCGCGTCGCAGGCGCGGCCCGACGTTCCTTGGCGTCCTTGGCGCCTTGGCGGTTCAGGTTCTGGTGCTCATCACCGCAACCGCCTCGCGCGCGGCGTTCGTGGATGCGGTGCTGGCCGAGGTGGGGACCGGCATCATCACCGCGAGCGACGTCGGCCTGGCCCGGGCGCTCGGCGCCCACGGTCTCGCGCCCTCCGGAGCGGCCATCGGGCCCGAGGAGGTGCAGCGCCTGGTGCAGGCCCGGCTGCTGGTGCGCGAGGCGGAGCAGCTGGAGATCGGCGTCCCGGCCGACGCCGTGGACCGGGCGTGGCAGGCCGTGGCGGAGCGCCGGGGCGGCCTCCCGGCTCTGGCCGCGTGGTTGGAGCGGATCGGCGTGAGCCAGGACTGGGCCCGGCGCGTGGTGACCGACGACCTGCGCCGCGCCCGCTACGTGGAGGTCCGCTTCCGCGAGTTCGCGTTCGTGTCGGAGTTCGAGGTGGACGAGGCGCTGGGTCCGGGCGAGCATGCCGAGCCCGCGCGCGATGCCGTGCGACGGCGGCTCCTGGAGGCCGAGGTGCAGCGGAGCCTGGACGAATGGCTGGCCGAGACGCGGGAGCGCGTGCAGGTGAAGCTGCTCATGGCGGCCCCGGTGCCCGTGCCGTTCGAGATGCCGTGAGGGAAAGGCTGCGTAAAACGTAAGGAACGCGACTTACGGTAGGGCGTCCTTGTTCCTTGCGTGTTACGTTTCAGGTTGCCATCACGCACCCTCCCCACCCCGCCACCAGCACCAGCTCCACCACCGCATCCAGGAGATAGACGCGCGCGATGCGGCCGCGCAGGCCGTACACCAGGTCCACGCCGGCCAGGGCCAGGGCCTGGCCGGCGGCCAGGGCGACGATCTCCGGCGTGACCCGGCGCGAGGCGGCGGCCAGCAGGAGCACGGCGCCGGAAATGGCGATCAGCAGCCCGACCGTCCGGACCAGCCACCTGTCGGTCTTCGGCCCGGTGACGGCCTCGAAGGTCGGCAGGCTGAGGAGCGGCCAGGCGCCAGCGGCCAGGTAGAAGGCGCCCTGGAGGACGGCCAGCGTGCTGCAGAAGATCCCTGACGCTGGCATTACACCGGAAGCGGGATGATCTCGGGATCGAGGCGGCCGGCGGTGATGGTCAGGCGCGCGACGCTGAGCCCGCCGCCGAAGCGGCGGGGCCCGGCGCTGCCCGGGTTCAGGTACAGGACGTCCTCCCCCCACCGGATGGAGGCGCGGTGGGTATGGCCGCTCACGACCACCCGCACCGCCGCGGCCGCCGGGTCGAGATCCAGGTCGTTCACGTCGTGGAGGAGGTGGATCCCCACCCCCGCCACGACGAGGCTGGCGGTGGCAGGCAAGGCCGCGGCCAGGGGGCCCCGGTCGGCGTTGCCCCGGACCGCGGTGAGGGGTGCCAGCGCGCGCAGGGTCGCCAGCACCGCCTCGCTCCCCACGTCGCCGGCGTGCAGGACGCGCGCGACGCCGCGCAGGGCCTCCAGGGCTTCCGGCCGCATGACGCCGTGCGTGTCGGAGATCACCCCCAGGACCGTCGGCATGCGGCGCGGATCAGCCCACGCGTCTCGCCGCCGGGGCCGGGGCGCGATCGTAGGGGATGACGCTGATCCGGCCGTCGCCCTCCATGTGCGCCTCCTTCACCAGCCGGATGTCGTCCACGCCTTGCTGCCGCAGGAAACTCATCAGCTCGCCCTCCGTGATCATCTCCTGCCGCATGTTGCGGTAGAGCAGGCGGCCGTCCTGGATGAGCCGCAGGGGCGGCGGGTGGATGAGGCGCTCGAAGCGCGGGAAGCGATACCCGAGCCAGTTCAGGGCGTGGTTCCAGAAGATGATGGTGCAGACCAGGAGGATCCCGTCCGGCACGGACCGGTAGTCGTCGGCGATCGCGTTCTGGGCGGCCTCGGCGAGGAGCACGACGACGAGCAGGTCGGTGATCCCGACCTGCCCGGTCTCCCGCTTCAGCACCAGGCGCAGGATGAGGAAGAGCACCAGGTACGTCAGCGTGCCGCGGACCACGATCTCGAGGACCGGCGTGGCCGGAAGGAGGACGCCGGCCCAGTCCACTCCGGTGAGGACGCTCACGCGCAGGACGCCCCACCTAGACCTTGGCCTTGGCCGCGTCGTGCGGCAGGCGACCGGTCTCCAGGAACGACTTCATGCGGAGCAGGTCCTGATCCATCTCGGTCTTCGGATCGGCGCCGAACAGCGAGGCGACCAGGTGCCCGGCCGCCCCGGCCGGCGGCCTGTAGGTCATGCGGATGTCCACCCGGGTGCCGGTGCCCGCGGGCGCGAAGCGCACCATCCCCGCATGTCCGATGGGCTGCCCCTCCTCGCTCTTCCAGGCGAACACCTCGTTCGCCACCTGCTCGGTGACCACGGCGTTGAAGCGGATGGGTGTACCCAGCGGTCCCGCGACCGTCCAGGCCGAGCGCCCGCCACCCAGGTCGCGCACCTCCCGGACGTTCCGCATGAAGTGGGGGAAGTTCTGGTAGTTGGTCCACATCCGATAGACCCGGTCCACGGGCGCGTCGATCGTGATGGCTTTCTGCAGGTCGATGCCGCGGCGGCTGTCCCCGGCGCCGAGGAGCCGCTCCGCCTCGATGTTCGTCGCCGCCCGCGCCAGCAGGCCGAAGCCCAGCGTGCCGACCAGCAGGTTCAGCGGGGACGGCCGCCGGAGCGCGTTGGCCAGCAGGGTGCCGCCCAGCAGGCCCGCCGTCAGCCGCACGCCGGGCGCCCAGTTGGCCTGCATGAGCTCCGCCCGCTCGCCGGTCCGGCCCGCTCCGCCCTGCAGCCCGGGCACGTTTTCGGCGCGGGCGTGCGGCGTGAGCCGGTTCACGACCTCGTTGACGCCGCGCACGCCGGCGACCGCATGCAGCACCTGGTCCAGCTCGTGCGCCAGGATCGGCCCGCTCAGCGTGACCTGGTCGCCGTGCACCGAGACCTCGATCGCGGACGGGTGCGAGGCCACGCGCCCCAGCCGCGCCCGCACCCGCTCGGCGAGCTGCGGCTCGGACACGGCCTCCTGCCGGAACGCGGCCCGCGCCTCGGCCAGGAGCCCGTAGAGCCGGTTGCCCGCGTCGCGGACGCCCCGCTCGATCTCCTCGCCCAGGTCGTGCAGCCTCCCCCGCACGCTATCCTTCGCCAGGCTGCGGCGCCGCCGGCCCATGCTCGGGTCCAGGAGGTACATCACCCCGAGTCCAAGTCCGAAGCCTTTCAGCACGCCTCCAAGCTCACTCCCGCGCTCTCTCCCGCGCCTTCTGGCCATGTCCCTTCTCCTCCCTGTTCGGACGTAGGCTCGTAAGCGTTCGCGAAGATTTGGGCGCTCGGGCTTGCTGCAACTTGCGTTCCCGGTGCCCGCCGCGTGCCGCCGGCGTAAACCGCGGCCGGATCGGCCTCCTTCCGCGCAGGGGTGGGAGGCGACCCGCAGCGCATGTAAGAAGTGCCGTGTGGGCAGGAAGGTCCGGCCGGGCGGGCGGGACTTCAGCAGCCCGTGAGGTGAGCCCGGAGGCGGCGGGTCAGAACCCAGACGATCCAGTACAGGTTCGCGCCCACGGCCAGCAGCCAGAGCAATAGCTCCGGACGGCCGATCAGCACGCTGCCCCAGAGCGCCAGGCAGAACCCGTCCCGGTTGGCCATGGCCAGCAGCGGATCCGCGGCTGCGCCCGGGCGGGGCGGCCCGCCCAGGGACCAGAAGAAGACCGCAAGGAAGGAGCCGGTGATCCCGAGGGCGGCCAGGACCGCCAGGAGGACGGCGCCGCGGCCCGATCCCCCGCCCACCACGCGCCAGGCCAGGAAACCGACGACGGCGAGGTCCACCGCGTGGTCGCTCCAGTTGTCCAGCCACTTCCCCAGCCGGGAGAACTGGAACTTCAGGCGGGCGATCTCCCCGTCGGAGTGATCCAGGATGACGGAGAGCTGAAACAGCGCCAGGCCGCCCAGGGATGCCGCCCACCCGCGCTGCCCCAGGAGCCAGGCGGCGACCAGCCCGGTGCCCAGGCTGGCGAGCGTCACCTGATTCGGCGTGACGGGAAGGCGGACCAGCCCGCGGGTGATCCAGGCGGAGGCCCGGCGGTTCACGTGCGTATCCACGATGGGCCCGTCCTCCGGCGTGCGGAGGGCCCGGAGGAGCGCCCGCTCGACCGCGGGGATCGCGCCGGGCGAGCGCAGCCAGGCGGGCTCCGGACCGCCCCAGCGCCGGAACGAGACGTGCCCCTCGTCCCACGCCTCCCGCAGGAACGCCGCCGCGGCGTTCAGGCCGCGCCGCAGCGCGCGGACGGCGGCGAGCAGCGCGGGCGCGCGCGCGATCAGCGGCCCGGCCTCGCTCTCCTCGGGCGCGATGACGGTCTTCGCCGGCCCCGCGCCCGCCACCCAGGCGCGCAGCGCCCCCGCCTCCAGCACGACCAGCGGACTCAGCACGAGCGCCAGCGCGGGGAGGTCGCCGTCCTCCGGCGCCCGCCAGGCCACCCGCCCGGCCAGCCGCGGGAGGGCGTCCACGGCGGGCTGCAGCGCGGCGCGCGGACCTTGGACCATCGCGACGTCGTCGCGACGCTGGACCGTTGACGGTCCCAGAGTTCGGTGTTAAGGTTCCGAAGTTTCCGGGCCGAGCGCTCCGGAGGCGGCGCGCCGGCCGAGGGAGGAGGAGAGACGACCATGGGCGGACGTGGGCGAAGGCACGCGCTGGTGGCGCTCTGGCTTGGTGCGGCGCTGGCCGCGGCCGTGCCAGGCTTTGCCGCGGAAGAGGTGCGCATCTACACCTACATGCTGCCGATCCAGGAGGAGCTGACCAAGTTCCTCTCCGAGAACACCGGAACGCAGGTCAAGACGCTCGGGCTGTCGGGCGGCGAGATGTGGGCGCGGGTGCAGGCGGAGAAGCCGAACGTCGGGGCGGACGTCCTCTTCGGATTCGGGTCGGGCCACGCGATCCTGGGGAAGCGCGAGGGCCTCTGGCACCCGTATCCCGACGCCCCCGCGTGGAAGGACATTCACCCCCGCTACAAGGACAAGGACGGCGCGTGGTACGACGCCGGCACCTTCTCCTTCGTGCTGGTGGGCAACAAGGACCTGCTGGCCAAGCGCGGCCTGAAGATGCCCGGGTCGTGGCTGGACCTCCTCGACCCCCGCTGGAAGGGCGAGATCGTCATGCCCTCGCCGGTCAGCTCCAGCACGGCGTTCATGATCAACGCCTCGTTCCTGCAGCTCTACGGCTGGGAGAAGGGCTGGGAGTACCTGGAGAAGCTGGACAAGAACGTGGCGCAGTACACCCGGAGCGGCAACGCCCCCCTGGAGCACGTGGGCCGGGGGGAGTACATGCTGGGCATCACCTCCGACGAGAAGGTGCCGCAGCGGCTGCAGCAGGGCTTTCCCATCCACTGGTCGGTGCCGAAGGAGGGCATCGGCTACGAGGGGAACATCATCGCCATCCTGAAGGGCACCAGGCAGCTGGAGGCGGCCAAGCGCGTGGTGAACTTCGCCGGGACCGAGAAGTTCCAGCGCTGGTTCGCGCAGTACGGCTACCTCACCGCCCGGGACATGCCGAGCGCCCTCTATCCCAGCAAGCCGAAGTTCATCACCTACTCGTACGAGTGGGCCGCCGACAACCAGGCGAAGGTGATCGACGCCTGGAAGGCGAAGTTCCTCCGCCGGTGACGGCCAGCCGCATGCCCACCGACCTCGCCCTCCCGCGCCCGGCCGCCCGGCCGCTGCCGCCCGTGCGGGTGGCCCGCCTCCTGCCGCCCGCGCTGGCCGCGCTGCTGGTGGCCTGGCTCCTGGTCTTCATCGCCTATCCGGTCCTGGCGGTGCTCGCGCGGAGCGTCACGGCCGCGGACGGCGGCCTCACGCTGGCCCACTTCGGCACCTTCTTCGGGAAGCCCTACTTCCTGCGCTCCCTGGTGAACACCGCGGTGCTGGGCCTCACGGTCACGCTGCTCGTGACCGTCCTGGGCTTCGCCCTGGCCGCGTTGAGCACGCGCGGCCCGCGCCTGCTCCGCGCCCCGCTCCGCGCGGTCACGCTGGCCCCGCTGGTGGCGCCCCCCTACCTGTTCGGCCTGGCGCTCATCATCGTGGGCGGCCGGCGCGGCTTCCTGGCCCAGCTCCTGGATGTCCGCGTCCCCATCTACGGGTGGCTGGGGGTGATCCTGGCGCAGCTCCTGTCGCTCCTGCCGGTCGCCTTCCTCATGATCGAGAACGTGCTGCTCACCCTCGACCCGAACGTCGAGGACGCGGCCCGCGACCTGGGCGCGGGCGACGCCACGCTGCTCCGCACCGTGATCCTGCCCCTGGCGGCGCCGGGGCTGCTCAAGGCGGCCCTCCTCACCTTCGGCCTCTCCATCGCGGACTTCGGCAATCCGGCGCTCCTCGGGGGGAACCTCTCGTTCCTGGCGCCCGACGCCTTCCTCATGGTCACGGGCGAGTGGAACATGGCCCTGGCCAGCGTGATCTCCGTGATCCTGCTGGTACCCAGCCTGGGGATCTTCCTGGCCCAGCACTACTGGCTGAAGGGCCGGACGTACACGACCGTGGGCGGGGCGCCCGGCGCCGCGGAGGTCCGGCGGCTGGCGCCCTGGCTCCTGGCGCTGCTCCTGATCCCCTCCCTGTGCTTCGCCGCCGCGGTCCTGGCCAGCTACGCGGTCATCGCGCTGGGCGCGGTCACCAAGCTGGTGGGCATCGACAACACCTTCACGCTGGAGCACCTGCGGCGGGACATCGGGCTGGACGCCATCCGGACGAGCTTCGAGGTCTCGCTCTCCTCCGGCCTGGTGGCCGCCCTGGTGGGGACCGGCCTGGCGTACCTGTGCGCCCGCGTGCGGCTGCGGCTGCGGAGCCTCCTGGAGCTGATCCCCCTCATCGGGTTCGCCCTGCCGGGCACCATCATGGGCATCGGGTACGTGCTGGCCTTCAACCACCCGCCGCTGCTCCTCACCGGCACGGCGGCCATCCTCACGCTGAACATGATCGCCCGCTTCCTGGCCGTGGGGCTGGAGGCCGGGGTGAGCAAGCTGCAGCAGATCGACGTGAGCATCGAGGAGGCCTCGGCGGACCTCGGCGCGGGGATCCTGACCACCTTCCGGCGCATCACCCTGCCCCTCATGTCGTCGGCGTTCGTCGCCGGGTTCCTCTTCACCTTCATGCAGTCCATGATCAGCCTGAGCGCCGCCATCTTCCTGGTCGCGCCCGGGAAGCTGCTGGCCTCCGTCTACATCTTCAACCGGGCGCGGGACGGCGACATGGGCATCGCCTGCGCCACCTCGCTGCTGCTCATCGCCAGCCTGGCCGCGTGCCTGGCAGCCCTGGCGCTGATGGGCCGGCGCACCGGCATGCGCGTCTTCACGGTGCACGCGTGATGGCGGGGGACCGGATGGCGGGCGAGACGCTCCTCACCCTGGACGGGCTCACCAAGCGCTACGGCAGCCTGGTGGCGGTGCAGGACCTGAGCGCCGAGATCCGGCGGGGGGAGCTGGTCTCCTTCGTCGGGCCGAGCGGCTGCGGCAAGACCACCCTGCTCCGCCTGATCGGGGGATTCATGCAGCCGGAGGCTGGCCGCATCCTCCTGGAGGGCCGGGACGTCACCCCCCTGCCGCCCAACCTGCGGGCCACGGCCATGGTGTTCCAGAACTACGCCCTCTTCCCGCACCTGACCGTGGGAGAGAACATCGGCTACGCCCTGACCATCCGCCGGCGGCCGCGGGCCGAGATCGCGCGGCGCGTGCAGGAGCTGCTCTCGCTGGTGCAGCTGGAGGGGCTGGCGGACCGGCGCCCGGTGCAGCTCTCCGGAGGGCAGCAGCAGCGGGTGGCCCTGGCCCGGGCGCTCAGCCTCCGGCCGCAGGTGTTGCTCCTCGACGAGCCGCTCTCCAACCTGGACGCGAACCTCCGGATCCAGATGCGGGCCGAGATCACCCGCCTGCAGCGCGAGCTGCGCCAGACCGTGGTCTTCGTGACGCACGATCAGGAGGAGGCCATGAGCCTCTCCGATCGGATCGTGGTGATGGACCGGGGGCGCATCCTGCAGACGGGAACGCCGCGCGAGATCTACGAGCGGCCCGCGGCCGAGTTCATCGCGCGGTTCGTGGGCGCGGCGAACTTCCTGGACGGCGTGCTGGGCAACGGGCACCGGGAAGCCGCCGCCGTCACCACGCCGCTCGGGACGCTGCGGATCCAGGCGGCGGTAAACGGCCACCGCGCCGGGACCCGCGTCCGCCTGGTGCTCCGGCCGGAAGCCATCCGGCTCGAGCCCGCGAGCGCCGCCTCCCAGGGCCCCAACCGCGTGCCCGGACGCATCGAGAGCGCCACCTACACCGGGGCCGTCATCCGCTACACCGTGGAGGCCAAGGGCCTGCGCCTGGCCGTCGACCTCTCCGACCCGCGACACGCCCCGCGCTTCCAGGCCGGAGACCCCGTCACCCTCATCCTCCCCGACGACCCGCACCTCCTGCCCGCCCAGTAAGGACACGAACTGCAGAGACGTGGAGGACGCAGAGCAGACCCCCATTGGAGGCACAGAACGTCCGGGCAGAGCCGGGCCTCGCCGACAGAGGCACCCTCTGCGCGCGCTGCGCCTCCGCCGTTCAAGTCTTCCGGGCTCTAGGGGGAGGGGAGGGACTGGCCGCGGTCCAGGCGCTCCACCGCCGGCAGGACCGTCTCGCGGGCCTGGGCCAGGTCGTGCTCGAAGTCGATCTCGATCCAGGGCAGATCGCCGACCTCCACGACCCCGATGGGGACTTCCGACGCCAGCTCCCGGAAGGCGTCCTCGTACTCGAGGCCGTCCTTGCCGGTGTCGATGAACTCGTCGAGGATCCCGCGGAGCACCTCGGCCGCCTCGGCGCAGAGGCGCAGCATGCCGACGGCCTCGCCGCGCACGCGGGGGTCGAGGCCGATCTTCTTCGTGACCTCGACGACCCAGCCGTCCTCGCAGACGACCTTCTGCTCCTCCCCCGTGTCCTGGAAGCGCTCGTCCGCGGCGATGACGTTCTTGTCCGGCGCGGCCAGGAGGCGGGCCACCATCTCCTGCGGGAAGAGCACGTCGGCATCCATGATCAGGATGTCGTCGTCGAACTCCTCGCGCGCGTACCAGAGCGAGAGGATGTTGCCGCGAGTGTAGTGGTCGTTCTCGATGAAGCGCACCTGCAGGCCGGCCGGGCCGCGGGCGGCCTCGGCCACGACGCGCTCCTTCAGGAAGCCGACCACGAAGACGACCTCGGGGACGCCGACGGCGGCCAGCGCCTCCAGGTACCGGAGGAGCAGGGATTTTCCGCCGATCTCCAGGAGGCACTTCGGGGTCGCTTCCGTGTGCGGCTTCAGCCGCCAGCCGACGCCGGCCGCGAGGACGATGGCCCGCATGCGCGCCTCCGGAAGCAGCGGGGGAGGGGAAAAGCGCGCCGATGCTAGTGAGTCGCGTCAGGCGTGTCAAGGGGAAAGCCGGCGTTGGTCGCCTTTCTCACCCGCAACGCGGTGTGCTAGAGTACGCCGTCGCCGTCCCGCGAAGGAGGTCCAGAGGTCGCTCTGTCGAGTCCGAACCTCGAACCTCGCACCTCGAACCTTGAACCACCCTGGGGAACCCCATGGCCTACGCTGACCTGCGAGAGTTCATCGCGGCCCTGGAGCGGGCCGGCGAGCTGCGCCGCATCCGGACGGCGGTGGACCCGGTCCTCGAGGTGACCGAGATCACCGATCGCGTGAGCAAGCGCGGCGGCCCGGCGCTCCTCTTCGAGCGCCCCGCGGGCGCCGCCATGCCGCTCCTCATCAACGCGTTCGGCAGCCCCGCGCGCATGAGCCTGGCCCTCGGCCTGGACTCGCTGGAGCGCGTGGGCGAGGACCTGCAGGAGATCCTGGACCTGAAGGCGCCGGAGGGGCTGCTGGCCAAGCTCAGGCTGCTCCCCCGGCTCCAGGATCTGGCCGGCGCCTTCCCCAAGGTGGTGAGGGACGGCCCCTGCAAGGAGGTCGTCGTCCGGGAGAATCCCTCGCTCGCGGGCATCCCCATCCTGCAGTGCTGGCCGCAGGACGCCGGCCGGTACATCACCTTCCCGCTGATCTTCACCAAGGATCCCGAGACCGGCGTGCGCAACTGCGGCACCTACCGGATGCAGGTCTTCGACGAGCGCACCACGGGCATGCACTGGCACGTGCACAAGGGCGCCGCCGCCCACTACCGGAAGGCCAAGCGCCGCGGGCGGCGGGTCGAGGTGGGCGTGGCCATCGGCGCCGACCCGGCCGTGTGCTTCGCGGGCACGCTGCCCTTGCCCGAGGGGCTGGACGAGATGCTGGTCGCCGGCTTCCTGCGGAAGAAGCCCGTGGAGCTGGTGCGCTGCGAGACCGTGGACGTCGAGGTCCCGGCCTCCGCCGAGATCGTCCTGGAAGGGTACGTGGACACGGAGGAGCTGCGGACCGAGGGGCCCTTCGGCGACCACACCGGGTTCTACTCGCTGGCCGACGCGTATCCGGTGTTCCACCTCACCTGCCTGACGCGCCGCCGGGACCCCATCTACCTGACCACCATCGTGGGGCGCCCGCCCATGGAGGACTGCCACATGGCGGCCGCCATCGAGCGGCTGTTCCTGCCCCTCATGCGGAAGCAGCTGCCCGAGGTGCTGGACTTCCACATGCCGTTCGAGGGCATCTTCCACAACCTGGCGCTCGTCCGCATCCAGAAGCAGTACGCGGGGCACGCCCGGAAGGTGATGCACGCGCTCTGGGGCCTGGGCCAGGCCATGGTCACCAAGGTCATCGTGGTGGTGGACGAGGACGTGGACATCCGGGACTACGCCCAGGTGACCTGGAAGGCGCTCAACCACATCGACCCGCAGCGCGATTTCGAGTTCGTCCTCGGCCCGGTCGAGACGCTGGACCACGCCAGCCGCCTCCCCAAGTACGGCTCGAAGGTCGGCGTGGACGCCACGCGGAAGTGGCCCGAGGAAGGCTTCACCCGCCCCTGGCCCGACGAGATCGTCATGGACGGAGCCATCAAGCGGCTCGTGGACACCCGCTGGGCGGAGTACGGGATCGAGTGAGCCCCGCCGGCCGTCTGCCCGGGCGCGCCCCGGCTCGCCCCGCCAGGCTCGGGGCGAACATGAACCGGTGGCTTCGGGCCCTCGCGTCTCCGGGTGAGGTCGGCCTGCCCGGAGCTACCCGACCAGTTCCCGGTTCACCGGGTACCTGGGCCGCTCGCCCCTCAGCACCCGCACGATGTCCTCGGCCGAGTCCTGGGCCATGTGCATCATGGCCTCCTCCGTCACGCCGGCCATGTGCGGCGTGAGGATGCAGTTCGGCACCCCGTTCAGCGGGTGATCCGCCTTGAGCGGCTCGTCCTCCACCACGTCCAGGCCGGCGCCCGCCAGCCGGCCCGCCCGCAGCGCCGACGCCACCGCGGCCTCGTCCACGATCCCGCCGCGCGCCGTGTTGACCAGGATGGCGGTGGGCTTCATCTTGGGGAGCGTGTCCGGGCCGATGAGGTTGCGCGTCTCCTTGGTGAGCGGCACGTGGATCGAGACGAAGTCGGCCTGGGCCAGGAGCGGCGCCAGCTCCCGGCACTGCTGGATGCCCTCCGGCCACGGGCTCTTGTAGGGATCGAAGCCGAGGACGCGCATGCCGAGTCCCTGCCCGGTCATCCGCGCCAGCCGGAAGCCGGCGCTCCCCAGCCCGATGACCCCCATCACCTTCCCGGACAGCTCGACGCCCTGGTACACCTTCTGCGGGCGCAGCGTGCCCGTGGCCAGGTCGCGGCCGGACTCCCCGATGCGCCTCGCCACCGCCAGGAGCAGCGCCAGGGCGTGCTCCGCCACCGAGGTGGAGTTCGCCTGCGGGGTGTTGGTGACCAGGACCCCCTGGCGGGTGGCCGCCGGGATGTCGATGTTGTCCGTGCCCACCCCGTGCTTGCCGATGACCCGGAGCGCCTTGCCCGCCTGGATCACGTCGGCGCCCACCTTCGCCACCCGCACGAGAATGGCCTGCACGTCGGCCACCGCCTCCGCGAGCGGCTGCGTCTCCTGTCCGGGCCACGCCACCGCCTCCAGGCCCGCCCGCTGCAGCGTCTCCCACCCGATCGCGTGGATGTTCTCCGTCACCAGCACCTTGGCCTTCATGGCATCCCTTCCTGTGAACTGCTGCGGGAAACGTGAACCAGTCCTGGTTCGCGTTCCTGTTCCTTCCGTTTCAGGTTTTACGTTTTACGCACTGCTGCGTCTTCCCGTCCAGCGCAGCAGCGGGTAGACCAGCACCAGCAGCGCCAGCGTGAGGAGCAGCGCCGAGATGGGCCGGGTGAAGAAGAAGGCCGGACCCGCGCCGCGGGCCATGATGAGCGCCTTGCTCAGGTTGTTCTCCAGCATGGGGCCGAGGACGAAGGCCAGCACCAGCGGTGCGGGCTCCAGCCCGTAGCGCTTCATCAGCCAGCCCAGGATGCCGAAGAGAATCGTGGCCAGCACGTCGGTCACGCTGTTGTTCAGCGCGTAGGCACCCAGCAGGACGAACATCACCACCAGGGGCGAGAGCAGGCTGTAGGGCACCTTCAGGAGCTGCACGAAGAGCCCGATCATGGGCAGGTTCAGGACCAGGAGCATGGCGTTGCCGATGTACATGCTGGCGATCACGCCCCAGAAGACGTCCGGCCACTTGAACAGCAGGAGCGGGCCGGGCGTCACCCCATGGAGCATGAGGGCGGCCAGCATGAGGGCCAGCACGCTGTTCGTCGGGATGCCCAGGGTCAGGAGCGGCACGAAGCCGCCCGCCGTGGCGGCGTTGTTCGCGGTCTCCGGTCCGGCCACCCCCTCGATGGCCCCCTTGCCGAACCGGTCCGGCTCGCGCGCCATCCGGCGCTCGACGGCGTAGCTGAGGAGCGAGGCCACGGCGGGCATCCCCCCGGGCAGGATGCCGATGCCGAAGCCCAGGGCGCTGCCGCGGAGGATGGGCCAGCGCGAGTCCCGCCAGTCCTTCCGCGTGGGCAGCAGGTTGTCGGGCGTCTCCAGCACGGAGCCGCTCGCCTCGCGCCGCTCGATGTTGTAGAGGATCTCGCCCATGCCGAAGAGGCCCATGGCGAGCGGCACGAGCCCGATGCCGTCCTGCAGGTACAGGGTCCCGAAGGTGAAGCGGTCCACGCCGTGGATCTGGTCCGTGCCGACCGCGCCCAGCAGCAGGCCCAGGCAGCCCATGAGCAGCCCGCGGGCGCGCGAGCGGCCCGTCAGGCCGCCGATGCAGTCATGCGGAAGCCCGCCCGCTTGGCCGCCACCACCATGGTCGAGTAGTGCAGCCCGCCCACCCCGGCCGTGGCGTAGGAGTACTTGTCCGGGTTCTTCTTGGCGTCGGCGACCAGGTCGCCGAACGACTTCCAGGGGCTGTCCGCCTTCACGTAGAAGTTCAGCCGCTCGATCATGAAGCGGATGACCGGCTCGAAGTCGTCCACCGGGCTGAAGGGGATCTCCTTGAAGTGCGGGGTGGAGACGGTCTCGCTCCCACCGGCCACCAGCAGCGTGTAGCCGTCCGGCTTGGCGTTCGCGACATACTGGGCGCCGATGATGCCCGAGGCGCCGGGCTTGTTCACGACCACCAGCGGCTGCCCCACGTACTTGTGCGCCACGTCGGCCACCGCCCGCGCGATCATATCCGTGCCGCCGCCCGGTGCGAACCCGACGATCACTTCGATGGCCTTGCTGGGGTAGTCCTGCCCCGCCCCCGGCGTCGCGACGAGCAGCGCCGCCACAAGGCACACCGCCGACCCGAGAAGCCTCCACCTCATCCTCGTCGTCCGCATGGCCACCCTCCTGGCCCCGGCATGACGGGGCACACGCGACCGTGCACGCAGAGACTCCTTGGCCGAGGCCCGCCGTCCGCGGGGTCATAGTCCAATTCGGGTGATGGTGTCAACTGGGAAAGAGAGAGAGAAGGTCCGAGGTGCGAGGTCCGAGGTCCGAGGTCCGAGGTGCGAGGTGCGAGGTCCGAGGTCCGAGGTGTGCGAGGTCCGAGGTGCGAGGTGCGAGGTGCGAGGTCCGGAGACGAGACGAGCGCAGCGGGGGAACGTGGAGGGTCGCGTGGGAGCAGATCAGCACGCGTCTCTTTCGGCATCACCTCCTGCCTTTGGGCGTCGGACGTGAGGCGTTCTCTCGCGGCTTGACCCTGGACCTTGGACGTTGGACCTCGGACTTCGGACCGTCTTGCGGCTGCCACTGGTGGGCGGTCATGTCCACCCGGCCGTCCAGCCTGAACCGGACGCCCTCGCGCTCGAGCAGGCGGCGCTGGCGGCCGGGGTCCTCCAGACAGTAGCTGGGGCTGAGCGAGCCGCCCTGCTGCACGACGCGATGGCAGGGGACGCGCGACCCGTGGGGGTTGCCGTGCATGGCCCAGCCCACCAGGCGCGCGGACCGCGGGGCGCCGAGGAGCCGCGCCACCTGCCCGTAGGTCACCACCCGCCCGCGCGGCACGGCCGCCACGAGCGCGTACACCCGCCCGAAGAACCCGCCGCCTCTCGCAGGGGCGCCGGCGCGCCGGAGCGCGGAGGCGCCGGGAGCCGCCCAAGTCCCGCGCCGGATCGCCGCTCCCCTCATTCGCCTCTCCACCGCTGCCCTCTTCGGCTCGCGCCTGCTCGCCTCAGCGTCTCCGCGCCCCGGCGCGCCTGCGCCGCGTCAGCGGGCCAGCACGTCGTTCAGCTCGACGAGCCGGAGGTCCAGCGCCTTTTGCCGGCCGACCACCTCGCGAAGCGGCGTGGTGGTGATCTCGCCCTTGACGAAGCCCGTCAGCACGCCGGCCTGGCCGGCGGCCAGCGCATCCACCGCGCCGGCTCCCAGCCGCGTCGCCAGCACCCGGTCGAAGGCCCCCGGCGCGCCGCCCCGCTGGACGTGGCCCAGCTTGGTGATCCGGAGATCGAAGCCGAGGGCCGCCTTGTGCTGCTGGAAGTACGCCGCCATGGCCTCCGCGTTGTACTTGGCCCCCTCGGCCACCACGATGAGGCCGTGCGCCTTGCCGCGCCGGTAGGCGTCCCGCAGCTCCTTGGCCAGCGTCTCCGGATCCGCCTGCACCTCCGGCAGCACCACGGCCTCCGCGCCGCCGGCCAGCGCGGCCATGAGCGCCAGGTAGCCGCAGTGCCGGCCCATCACCTCCACCAGGAACGCCCGCTGGTGGGACGAGGCGGTGGTCTTCAGCCGGTCGATGGCCTCCAGCGCGATGTTGAGGGCGGTGTCCACGCCGATGGTGATGTCCGAGCCGACCAGGTCGTTGTCGATGGTGGAGGCCACGCCCACCACCGGGTAGCCCATCTCGGCCAGGTGATGCGCCCCCGTCTGCGAGCCGTTGCCGCCGATCACCACCAGGGCGTCCACCGCGCGCTCCCCGAGGTGCCGGAGGGCCCGCTCCCGCCCCTCGACCGTCTGGAACTCCTGGCTCCGCGCGCTCCCGAGCACCGTGCCGCCGCGCTGGAGGATGCCGCCCACGTCGCGGACGCTGAGCGGCTGCATGTCGTTGGCGATGAGCCCCGCGTAGCCGTGACGGACGCCCGTCACTTCCCAGCCCTGGGCGGCGGCGCAGCGGACCACCGCCCGGATGGCCGCGTTCATCCCCGGGGCGTCCCCTCCGCTCGTCAGCACCGCGATGCGTCTCATGGCCGATTCCTCTCGCGCGTCCGCTCGGTGAGCACCGGCCCCTCGGCGGCGCCGGTGCGCGGCGCCTTGGCCTCCAGGTCCTGCTCCGCCGCGCCGGCGGCCTCCTGCCGCGGCCCGGACTCGGGCGGGAGGATCACGCCCTCTCCGCGGGGCGCCCCCCAGTACAGCGAGGAGGTCCGGTAGGCGGCCAGCCAGTGCCGGGCGAAGACCTGGATGGCGCCGGCCACCGGGACGGCCAGCAGCATGCCGAAGAAGCCGAAGAGGTTGCCGCCCGCGATGACCGCCAGGAGCACCCACACGGGGTGCAGGTTGACGCTCCTGCCGAGGATGCGCGGGCTCAGGATCGCCCCTTCGAGCATCTGCACCCCGATGAAGAGCCCCAGGATGGCCAGGAGGCGCACCAGGCTGCCCTGCTCGAGCCAGCTCAGGATCAGCGCGGGGACCAGGCCGATCACGATGGACATGTACGGGATGAGATTCCCCACCCCCGCGCCGAGACCGATGAGCAAGCCCATGGGCACCTGGAGCAGGGTGAGCCCCGTGCTGTTCAGGAGCGCGACGATGAGCGCGATGGCGAGCTGGCCGCGGACGAAGCCCGCCACCACGTCGTCCACCTCCTCGAGCCGGGCGCGGGTCACCTCCCGGTAGGGCACGGGCACGAGGTCGAAGGCCGCCGCCTTGATGGCGGGAAAGTCGCGCAGGACGTAGAAGGTGAAGACCAGGACGAAGGCGAGACCCAGGAACAGGAGCACCATGTCCAGCAGGTTGCCGAACAGGCCCGTGACGATCTTGCCCGCCTGCGTGGCCACCTGCGGGATGTTCTCGCGCAGCGTGCGGATGATCGTGTCGGGCAGGTCCTTGATGGGCGCGGGGAACTCCGCCTCCACGCGCGAGAGCCAGGGGATCGCGGTCTGGCGGAGGCTGTCCCAGTACCCCGGCAGCCGCTCCACCAGCCGCTGCAGCTGCTCGCCCACGGCCGGCACGACGAACAGGAGGACCAGCGTGACGGCCAGGACGAACAGGAGTCCCGTGACCAGGACGCCGATGCTCCGCGGCACGCGACGCCGCTCCAGCCATGTGACGATGGGGTCCAGCAGGTAGGCGAGGCCGAGGGCCAGGAGGAGCGGCCAGAAGATATCGCGGAAGATCACGAGCAGGGCGAAGAGCGCAATCAGGGCGCCGACGAAGAGGGCGAGCCGCTTGGTCGGCGTGCTCACCTGCGGGGCGGCGGGCTGCGTCATCTGATCCTCTCCGCGTTCCACAGCGGTCACTGCAGCGTTCACTATATCGCGAAATCCGCTCGCCCGGAAACCGCAAACATCGCGCGCCGCGCGGCGCGCCCGCCCGCTCCTTGGCATGAACGTTGCTCCCTACTTCCCGGGCCACACTCCCCAGGAGGAATCATGGCGACGAAGAGGACGACGCAGTCGAAGGGCAAGACCAGGTCGAGCGCGGGCCGGCGCAGCGCAGGCAAGACCGCCGCGACCCAGAAGTCCACGGCGAAGAAGCCGGCGGCGAAGAGCCGCGCGGCCGCCGCATCGAAGTCCAGGCCGGCGGCGAAGAAGCCGGCCGCGCGCACGAACCGGGGAACCAGCCGCGCCGCCGGCACGGGCGCCGCCGCCGAGCGGCGACGCGTATCCGGAGGCGCCGGGCGCGGGGGCGCATCCCGCGGCGAGACCGGCCTCTCGCGCAGCGCGCAGCGGGCCAAGTGGGTGCAGGGCCCGGACGAGCGCGGGGATCGAGCGGGACAGACGCTGGCCACGCGCAGCCACGAGGTGATTCAGCGCTGGGCCGAGCAGCGGAACGCAAAGCCGGCAACCGTGGAGGGCTCCTGGCACGAGGAGCGGCCCGGCGTCCTCCGCTTCGATTTCCCGGGCTACGGCGGCCGGCGATTGCAGGAAGTGAGCTGGGACGACTGGTTCCGGACCTTCGACGACCGGAAGCTGGTCTTCCTGTATCAGGAGGAGAAGCGCGACGGGACGCAGAGCAACTTCTTTCGCTTCGACAGCCCCGAGCGGGAAGAGGCGTGACGGGCCGCGCGGGCGCGGCCGGCCCGCCGCGCCCGGCGTGTCCCTTTTACGTGCCCCTTGAAAAATTTTCAGGCTGCTGCCACCCCGACCGCCGGGATCGCGCCGAGGGCCGCGCCCCGGCGCGGCTCTATCATCCCCGCGGATCGCGACGCGGCCGAGGTCGTCACGGGTGGACGGGGGGTCCACCTCACCAACCTGCAGAAGCCCTTCTGGCCGGCGCTCCGCATCACCAAGGGCGACCTGCTGCGCTACTATGAGCTGCTGGCTCCGGTCCTGCTCCCCCACCTGGCCGATCGCGCGATGGTGATGAAGCGCTACCCGCACGGCGCGGGGGGCCCCTTCTTCTTCATGAAGCGGGCCCCCTCGCCGCGGCCGGGGTGGCTTCGGGTGTGCAGCATCGAGCACGCCTCGGGCAGCGTGATCGACTTCCCCGTGGTGGATGACCTCGCGTCGCTGCTCTGGCTGGTGAACCTCGGCTGCATCGACCTGAACCCCTGGTACGCGCGCTGCGACGACGTGAATCGCCCGGACTATCTCCACTTCGACCTGGACCCGGTGCCCCCGGCGGGGTTCGCCGCGGTGCGGGACGCGGCCCTGACGGTGCGCGATGCCCTGCGCGCGCTGGACATCCCGTCGCTGGCGAAGACC
>JBHGAX010000119.1:0-10927 GCA_041946635.1 Methylomirabilales bacterium (SeqCode) | reverse complement strand
GACATGGGCGAGTCGTTCGGGGTGTACGGGCTGGGGGCGGATGCGGAGATCCTGCGATGCGTCACGTCGGCGAACGTGGCGTGCGGCTGGCACGGCGGGGACCCCCACGTGATGCGCCAGACCATCGCCGCGGCCAAGGCGAACGGCGTGGCCGTGGGCGCCCACCCGAGCTACCCGGACCTGCTGGGCTTCGGCCGCCGGGTGATGCAGCTCACCCGGCAGGAGGCCCGGGATTACCTGCTGTACCAGATCGGCGCCCTGCGCGCCTTCGCGGAGGCGCAGGGCCTGCGCCTCCAGCACGTGAAGCCGCACGGGGCCCTCTACAACGCCGCCGTCAAGGACCGGGAGGTGAGCCTCGGGATCGCGGAGGCGGTCAAGGAGGCGGGCGGCGACCTCATCCTCGTCACGCTGCCCGAGGGGGAGACGCTCCGCGCCGGACGGCAGCTGGGCCTCCGGGTGGCGCGCGAGGCCTTCGGCGACCGGGCCTACAACGAGGACGGCACGCTCGTGTCGCGCAAGGTGGCCGGCTCGCTCATCACGGATCCGGACCGCGTGGCGCAGCGGGTGCTCGACCTCGTCGCCGGCAAGCTGACGGCCATCACCGGCAAGGAGATTCGGGTGGAGGCGGACACCGTGTGCCTGCACGGCGACACCCCCGGGGCGCCGCAGATCGCCCGGCGGGTCCGCGAGCGCCTGGAGGCGGCCGGCATCCGGCTCGCGCCCATGGGGGAATTCGTCGGCCGTGGCTAGCCGCGGGGAGGTCCGCTTCCTCCCGGCCGGCGACGCCGGCCTGGTCGTGGAGTTCGGGGACGCGATCGATCCCGCGCTGAACGCGCGGGTGCGCGCCCTCGCGCACCTCCTGGCGCCCGGGCGGGTGCCCGGCGTCCGGGAGGTCGTGCCCACGTACCGGTCGCTGGGAGTGGAGTACGATCCCGCGCGGCTGGAGTTCGAGGCGCTGGTCGCCGGGATCCGGGGGCTGCTCGATCGCCTGGACACGGCCGAACTCCCGCCCTCCCGCCGGGTCGAGCTGCCCACCCTGTACGGCGGGGAGTTCGGACCGGACCTGCCGTCCGTCTGCGAGCACACCGGCCTGAGCGAGGCCGAGGTGGTCCGGCTCCACAGCGGCACGGAGTACCCGGTCTACATGATCGGCTTCACGGCCGGCTTCGCCTACCTGGGCGGGCTGCCCGAGCGGCTGCACACCCCGCGGCTCGCCTCGCCGCGGACCCGTGTCCCCAAGGGTTCCGTGGGGATCGGCGGCGCGCAGACCGGCGCGTACTCGGCAGAGACGCCCGGCGGCTGGCGGCTGATCGGCCGGACCCCGGTCCCGCTCTTCGATCCGCTGCAGGACCCGCCCACGCCCATGCTGCCCGGCGACCGCGTGCGCTTCGTGCCCATCGACGCGGAGGAGTACCGGAGGCTGGAGCAGCGGTACAGCGCCGAGCGCAATGCGGAATGCGGACTGCGGAATGCGGAATCGGCGGCGGTGCCTGCCGGGGATGTGCCACTGGGCATGGGCGCCTCTGCGCCTCTGCCGGCCTTCGAGGTCGTCACCCCCGGGCCGCTCACCACGGTGCAGGATCGCGGGCGCGTGGGCTACCAGAAGTTCGGCGTCTCGGTCAGCGGGGCGGTGGATGGCGTGGCGCTGCAGGTGGGCAACATCCTGGTCGGCAACCCGCGGGGCGCGGCGGGCCTGGAGTTCATGCTCATGGGCCCCTCCCTCCGCTTCCTGCGCGACGTCGCCGTGGCGCTCACGGGCGGGGAGAGCCGGGCCACGCTCGACGGCCGGCCGGCGCCCTGGTACGAGTCGTTCCTGGTGCGGGCCGGCCAGGTGCTCGAGGTCGGCGGCCTGGTTCGAGGCTTTCGGGGCTACCTGACCGTGGCGGGCGGGATCGAGGTCCCGGTCCTGCTGAACAGCCGGTCCACCTGCCTGGGCGCGCGCTTCGGCGGGCACCGGGGCCGCCGGCTGGAGGCCGGCGACCGGCTGAGCGTGGCGGCGTCCGGGCGGCCGCCCCTCATCGGGGCGGCCGCCCCGCGCTGGCGCCCGGAGGAGGCCGCGACCCCGACCGTCCGCGTGGTGCTTGGCCCGCAGGACGGCGCGTTCACGGAGGCGGGCCGGGAGACATTTCTCTCGTCGGTCTACCAGGTGACGTCCGACGTGGACCGCATGGGCTGCCGGCTGGACGGGCCGGCCCTCACGCACGCGCGCGGGGCCGACATCATCTCCGACTGGATCCCCCTGGGCGGCATCCAGGTGCCCGGGAGCGGCAAGCCGATCATCCTCCTGGCCAATCGCCAGACCACGGGCGGGTACACCAAGATCGCGACCGTGATCGGCCCCGATATCCCCGTGGTGGCGCAGCGCCGCCCCGGGGACGCGCTCCGCTTCCGCGCGGTGGCCGTGGCGGAGGCGCAGGCGGCTGCCCGCGACGTGGAGCGCAGGCTGGCCGAGCTGCCCGATCGCCTGGAGACCCCGTCGCTCTTCACGGGCTATATGGAAGATTGACCCTTCGGAGCAAAATCCCAATGACCGATGACCAAATCCCGATGAGAAACGCCGACGGCACGAGCTCCGGTTGGTCATTGGCCATTGGCCATTGGCCATTCCCATGAGCATCCTCGCCACGACCCTCGCCCAGTTCGACCAGGCCGCCGACCGGCTGCACCTGGACCCGCGCGTGCGGGAGCACATGCGCTACCCCATGCGCTCGCTCATCGTCTCGGTGCCGGTGAAGATGGACTCCGGCGAGGTGGACGTGTTCACGGGCTACCGGGTCCAGCACAGCATGACCCTCGGCCCGAGCAAGGGCGGCGTCCGGTACCATCCCGAGGTGGACCTGGAAGAGGTCTCCGCCCTCGCCATGCTCATGACGTGGAAGTGCGCGCTCATGGGCCTGCCCTACGGGGGGGCGAAGGGGGGCGTGCGCTGCGATCCCTCCCGCCTGTCGCTGAAGGAGCTGGAGCGGCTCACGCGCCGCTACACGGCCGAGGTCTCCCTCTGCATCGGGCCCGACCGGGACGTGCCGGCCCCGGACATGGGGACCAACGAGCAGGTCATGGCCTGGATGATGGATACCTACAGCATGCAGCGGGGCGCCACCATTCCGGGGGTGGTCACGAGCAAGCCCGTGCTGCTGGGCGGCTCGCTGGGCCGGACGGAGGCCACGGGGCGCGGCGTGGCCTGCATCGCGGAGCGCGCCCTGGCCCACCTCGGCCGGTCGCTCCGGGGCGCCCGGGTGGCGGTCCAGGGCTTCGGCAACGTGGGGTCCATCGCGGCCCAGATCCTCGCGGAGATGGGCGCGCGCGTGGTGGCGGTGAGCGACGTGCACGGCGGGCTGCACCACCCGGCGGGCCTCGACGTCCCCGCGCTGCAGGCGCTCGTGCGCCGCGGGCAGCCGGTGGCTGCGGCCGGCTGCGGGGAGCGCGTGACCAACGCGGAGCTCCTCACGCTGCCCTGCGACGTCCTCGTGCCGGCGGCGCTCGGCGGCCAGCTCACGATCGCCAACGCCGCGGCGGTGCAGGCCGCGCTCATCGTGGAGGGGGCGAACGGGCCGACGACGGGCGACGCCGACAAGATCCTGCGGGACCGCGGCGTGTTCATCGTCCCCGACGTCCTGGCCAACGCCGGCGGCGTGATCGTGTCGTACTTCGAGTGGGTGCAGGACCTGCAGTTCTTCTTCTGGAAAGAGCAGGAGGTGAACGCCCGCCTCCGTGGTATACTCACGGCCGCCTTCGATCGCACGCTGGGCCGCGCCAAGTCCGAGGGCGTGGACCTGCGGACGGCGGCGTTGATGGAGGCGGTCACGCGGGTGGCGCGCGCCACGGAGCTGCGCGGCCTCTACCCCTGAACTGCCCCTTCCGCGTCCAGCGTTCCGTGTTGAACGTTCTCGTAGAACGTTCTCGTAGTCCCCGGGGGCGGCCATGATCCGATGGAGGCGCATCCTGCCGGTGCTCCTGGCGGCGTGGCTTGTCGCCGGCTGCGCCCTCGCCCCGCCGGCGACGGAGCCCTCGGCCGGCGGCCCCCGCATCGCCAACCTCCGCTTCGAGCCCGACACGATCCGGGCCGGGGGCACCACCCGCATGTCCTTCTACTTCGAGGTGGGGGGCGCCGACCTGGAGGAGGGCTTCCTCATCGAGCGCGGGATCTCGCAGTTCCAGTTCTACCAGGCCCTCCAGCCCATCCCGGTGGACCTGCGCGCCTTCGCGGGGCAGGTGGCCGGGACCGCGGAGGTCCCGCTGCGCTGGAGCAGCCTGGGCGTCCGGTATCTCGAGCTGTACGTCGTCACCAAGCAAGGCCTCGTGAGCAACCGCCTCCGGGCCCCCCTGACCGTCCGGTGATCCGCGGCCGCCTCGGCGCCCGCGCCGCCGACCTCCTGGACTGCCTCCTCCTCTCCGCGCCGCCCGCGGATCGCGCGCCGGCCGGCGCGCCGCCACGGGACGCCGGGGCCGCCGCGGGCCCGGCGCTCCTGGAGCTCTACGCGGAGGCCCGCCGGCGCACGGGCCAGCCCCTCGCGGCCCGCGCGGCCCTGGCCCTCGACGCGGCCCTCCGGTCCCGCCGCCCGGCCATCCTGACCACGGGTCTGGTCACGCCCCGCATCCCGCGCGGGGAGACGGACGGTCCCCCGGGGGCCGCCGTGCTGGCCCGGGCGCTGGCCCTGGCGGCGGGCGTGGAGGTGCGGCTCCTCACCGAGCCGCCCGTGATGCCGGTGCAGCGCGCCGCGCTGGACGCGCTGGCGCGCGGCGAGGGCGACGGGGCCGCGTGGCGGGACCGGGTCCAACTGGAGGCCTTCCCGGCGGATCTGCCGGCCGCCCGGGCCGCCGCCCGGCAGCTCTGGGCGGCGCTGGATCCGGCGGCCGTGGTGGCCGTGGAGAAGCTCGGCCCGAACGGGCGCGGCGTGATCCACACCATGCGGGGGGAGGACGTCACGGCCCGCCAGGCGCGGACGGACGTGCTCTTCGGCGGGGCGGCCCGGCGCGGCGTCCTGCGCGTGGGCGTGGGCGATCGGGGCAACGAGATCGGCATGGGGGGCCTGCTGCGCGCCGGGCGCCGCTGCCTCTGCGGCTGCGGCGGCTCCATCGCGTGTACCACCCGGGCGGACGCCCCGGTGGTAGCCCACACCTCGAACTGGGGCAGCTACGGGATCGTGGCGGCCCTGGCGGCGGCGCACCGGCGCCCGGACCTCCTGCACCGGCCCGCCGCCGAGGCGCGGATGCTGCGGGCCATCGTCCGGGCCGGGGCGCGGGACGGCGTCACGCGCCGCGCGACGCTCAGCGTGGACGGCGGCGCCCTGGCCCTCCAGACGGCCCTGGTGGCGGCCCTCCGGGCGCTCGTGCGCGCGGCCGGCCCGGCTTGACTTTCCCCATATCCTCCTCTACCTTCCATCCGTTCCATCCCTTCCGCCGGAGGAGCAGGATGCCGGAGTTGCGCAAGGATCCGGTGACGTCGCGCTGGGTGATCATCTCCACCGAGCGCGGGAAGCGCCCCTCGGACTTCGGCACCGAGCCGGAGCGCGAGCGGCCGGGCTTCTGCCCGTTCTGTCCCGGGAACGAGGACAAGACGCCGCCCGAGGTCCTGGCCTACCGCCCGCACGGGGCGCCGAACGGGCCGGGCTGGCAGGTGCGCGTGGTGCCCAACAAGTTCCCGGCCCTGCAGATCGAGGGGGACCTCAACCGTCAGGGCGACGGCATGTACGACAAGATGAACGGCGTGGGGGCGCACGAGGTGATCATCGAGACGCCCGAGCACGGCGACACCCTGGCCGGGATGGCGGAGCAGCGGGTCGAGGACATCCTGTGGGCCTTCCACGACCGCGTCCTGGACCTGAAGAAGGACGAGCGCTTCCGGTACATCCTGCTCTTCAAGAACCACGGCCGGGCGGCGGGCGCCTCGCTGGCGCACCCGCACTCCCAGCTCATCGCCACGCCGATCGTCCCCAAGCGCGTGCGCGAGGAGCTGAACGGCGCCCGGGAGTACTACGACTACAAGGAGCGCTGCGTCTTCTGCGACATCGCGCGGCAGGAGCTGTCGCAGGGGCTCCGGGTCATCAGCGAGAACGACGACTTCGTGGCCATCGCCCCCTACGCCGCGCGCTTCCCCTTCGAGACCTGGATTCTGCCCCGGGCCCACGACCCGTTCTTCGAGGACGCGCAGAAGCACGAGTACGTGAACCTCTCGCGGCTGCTGCGGGACGTCCTGCTGCGCTTCGAGAAGGTGCTGACCAACCCCCCCTACAACCTGATCATCCACAACTCACCGCTCCGCGAGGCGGACGGCCGCGCCTATCACTGGCACATCGAGCTGATGCCCAAGCTCACCCACGTGGCGGGCTTCGAGTGGGGGAGCGGCTTCTACATCAATCCCACCCCGCCCGAAGAGGCTGCGAAGTACCTGCGCGACGTGAAGCCCTGATCTCGCGGCCGGGCGGCGGGGTCCTGGACCATGCGGACGCCGGACCATTCGCCCATGCTACCCCTCGAGCAGGAGGCCGAGCGGATCGAGGAGCTGCAGCTCCTCCACGAGTCCACCCGGGCGCTGGACCCCGGCCTGGACCTGCCGCGGGTCCTGGAGGCGGCCACCCGCGTCCCGGCCCTCGCGCTCCAGGCGCGGACCGCCATCCTGCGGCTGGTCGAGGACGACGGCGAGCTGGTGGTGGCCTCGCGCCTGGATGCGGGCGGCGAGGAGCCGCCCCTGCCCGCGGAGGAGCGGCTGGCGCGCCAGGTGTGGACCGAGCGGCGCCCGCTCGCCGTTCCCCCGCTGGACCCCGGCCGGACGGGGGACGAGCCCGAGCCCCCGCCGGTCCCGCTCCTGATCGTCCCCCTGGCCGGCCGCCAGGGGCCCCTGGGCACGTTGAGCGTCTGCGGCCGGCTGGGCCACCCCGCCGTGTTCCAGGCCCGCGACCTCCGGCGGCTCACGGCGCTGGCCGAGCCCGTCGCCCGCGCCGTGGAGCAGGCGCGCCGCTACGCCGCCGCCGAGCAGCGAGCCGGGCAGCTCGCCGCGCTCCGGGAGATCAGCCAGGCGGTCGTGGCGCGGCTGGATCTCCCGGCCGTGCTGGAGGCGGTGGTGGCGGGCGCCCTGCGGCTCCTGAACACGCAGCACGTGCAGATCATCCTGCGGGACGAGGCCACCGGGCAGCTCTACTTCGGCGCGGCCGTCGGCCCCGAGGCCGACCGCGTGCGGCGGCAGACCTTCGAGCTCGGCCGCGGCATCAACGGCGTGGTGGCCGCCACCAAGCGGGCCCGGGTCTTGAACGACTACCGCAGCTCCCCGTACGCCCTCGCGGAATTCCCCGACATCGTGGCGACGATCACCACGCCGGTGCTCTTCGGCGAGCGGCTGCTCGGCGTGCTGCATTCGCACACCACCCAGCCGGGCCGCCGGTTCAGCTCCGACGACCTGCGGCTCATGCAGATGCTGGCCACGCACGCCGCCATCGCCATCGAGAACGCCCGCGTGTACCAGCGACTGGAGGAGGCCCACCGCGAGATCCAGCGCACGCACCACCAGCTCGTGCAGCAGGAGCGGCTGGCCGCCCTGGGCGAGATGGCGGCCCACGTGGTCCACGAGATCCGGAACCCGCTGGTGGCCATCGGCGGCTTCGCGCGGCGGCTGGCGCAGCGGCTGGCGGGGCGGGAGCCCGAGGGCGCCTACGCGCAGGTGATCGCGCGCGAGGTGGATCGCCTGGAGCGGATCGTGCATGACGTGCGGGGCATGTCGCGCGAGATGGCCATGCACCTCGGCGAGACGGACCTGCACGTCCTTCTGCAGGAGTGCCTGGTGCTGGTGGCCGACCGGATCACGGCGCAGCAGGTGACCCTCCGCACCGACCTCGCCCCGGCGGCGCCCCTGCTCACGCTGGACGCGGTGCGGGTGAAGCAGGCCATCCTGAACCTGGTGAGCAACGCACTGGACGCCATGCCCTCGGGCGGCCGGCTGACGCTCGGCACGCAGGTCGTCCGCGCCGGAGCGGCCGGGCCGTCCGGCGCCGCCCGGCTCCCCGAGGCCCACCCGCCCCCGGCGCCCGGGGACCCCGCCACGCGTCGCCTGGCGGCCGACGAGTGGGCGGTGGTGAGCGTGGACGACACCGGCGGGGGGATCCCGCCGCACGTGCTCGAGGAGATGTTCACGCCCTTCTTCACCACGAAGGAACTGGGGACCGGACTGGGGCTGGCCCTGGTCCGGCGCATCGCGCGGTTCCACGGGGGGCACGTGGAGGTGGACAACCGGCCCGGGGAGGGGGTCACGTTCCGGCTGTGGCTGCCCGCGGCGGGGCCGCAGGGAGGAGCCGATGAAGCGCATCCTGGTGGTGGATGACGAGGAGGCCATCCGGCTCCTCTACCACGAGGAGCTGACGGACGCCGGATACCAGGTGGAGCTGGCGGCGAACGGCGAGGAGGCCCTGCAGAAGCTCGGCGCGGGGCGTCCGGACCTCATGACGGTGGACGTGCGGATGCCGGGCATGGACGGCCTCGAGCTGGTCGCCCGCGTCCGCGAGCGCCATCGGGAGCTGCCCATCATCATCTGCACGGCCTACGACTACCGGCGGGACTTCGGCACCTGGGCCGGCGACGCGTACGTCACCAAGTCGTCCGACCTGCAGGAGCTGAAGGCGAAGGTGCAGGAGCTGCTCGGGCGGCGTGGCGAAAAAACCGGCAGGGATGCGTGAGGCTGCCTACGCCACCGGCAGCGGCGGCGCATGCGGCGGACGGCCGCCGGCCGAAAGGCGCGGTGGCGCGCGGCTTTGGCGTTTCCGGGGAGGAGGACGCGCTTGGCATAGGGGTTGCTCCACCCTACATGGACGCTCACATTTTCCTGGGCGGGAGGAGACGGATGAAGAAGATCGAGGCCATCATCAAACCGTTCAAGTTGGACGAGGTCAAGAACGCGCTGGCGGAGATCGGCATCCAGGGCATCACCGTGAGCGAGGTGAAGGGCTTCGGGCGGCAGAAGGGGCACACCGAGCTGTACCGCGGGGCGGAGTACACCATCGATTTCCTGCCGAAGGTCAAGGTGGAGATCGTGGTTCCCGAGGCGAAGTGCAGCCAGGTGGTGGAGACCATCCAGGCCTCGGCCAAGACGGGACGCATCGGGGACGGCAAGATCTTCATCCTACCCTGCGAGGAAGTGATCCGCATTCGCACCGGCGAGCGCGGCGAGGCGGCCATCTAGCGAGGACCGCAGATCCCGGGACGGCCCGCGGGCCCGCGCCCGCGGCGGAGAGGAGCGACGCATGACACCTAAGGACGTGATCAAGCTGGCGAAGGACCAGGGGGCGAAGTTCCTGGACCTCAAGTTCATGGACTACCCCGGCATGTGGCAGCACTTCACCCTCCCGATCCACCACCTGGGGGAGAGCTGCTTCGAGGAGGGCTTCGGGTTCGACGGCAGCTCGATCCGCGGGTGGCAGGCCATCCACGCCAGCGACATGCTCGTGGTCCCGGACCCGGTCACGGCGGTGATGGACCCCTTCACGGCCGTTCCGACCCTCAGCCTCATCTGCAACATCGTGGATCCCATCACCAAGGAACGCTACAGCCGGGATCCAAGGAACATCGCCCAGAAGTCCGAGGCCTACCTGAAGTCCACCGGCATCGCGGACACCGCCTACTTCGGCCCGGAGGCCGAGTTCTTCATCTTCGACGACATCCGCTACGACGCGAAGGAGCACTGCGCCTTCTACTACATCGACTCGGTGGAGGGGCAGTGGAACACCGGCCGGAGCGAGGGCCCGAACCTGGGCTACAAGGCGCGGTACAAGGAAGGCTACTTCCCGGTGGCTCCCACGGACAGCATGAATGACATCCGCTCCGAGATGGTGCTGGTGATGGAGTCCATCGGCATCCAGGTCGAGGCGCAGCACCACGAGGTGGCCACGGCGGGGCAGGCCGAGATCGACATGCGCTTCGACTCGGTGACCCGGATCGCCGACAAGCTGATGTGGTACAAGTACATCGTGAAGAACGTGGCGCGCCGCCACGGCAAGACGGTGACGCTCATGCCCAAGCCGCTCTTCGGCGACAACGGCTCGGGCATGCACTGCCACCAGAGCCTCTGGAAGGGCGGGAACCCGCTGTTTCCGGGCAACGGCTATGCCGGGCTGTCCGATCTGGCCCTCTGGTACATCGGCGGCATCCTGACCCACGCCCCGGCCCTGTGCGCGCTGGTGGCGCCCACCACCAACTCCTACAAGCGGCTGGTGCCGGGCTACGAGGCGCCGGTGAACCTGGCCTACTCCAGCCGGAACCGCAGCGCCGGCATCCGCATCCCCATGTACTCGCCCAGCCCGAAGGCCAAGCGCATCGAGGTCCGCTTCCCGGACTGCAGCGCGAACGGCTACCTGGCCTTCGCCGCCATGCTGATGGCGGGGCTGGACGGCATCCAGAACAAGATCGACCCGGGCCTGCCCCTGGACAAGGACATCTACGAGCTGGGGCCCGAGGAGCTGAAGGGCGTGCCGTCCGTCCCGGGCTCGCTGGACGCCGCCCTCACGGCGCTGGAGAACGATCACGAGTTCCTGCTCAAGGGCGACGTGTTCACGCAGGACGCGATCGACACCTGGATCCAGTACAAGCGCAAGCGCGAGGTGGACCCCGTCCGGCTCCGCCCGCACCCCTACGAGTTCGTCTTGTACTACGACATCTGACCAAGAACGACTCCAACCGCCAAGGCGCCAAGACGCCACCGAGATTCCACTGGAAACTCCGCGCCCCGCGGGCCCCGCCCGCGGGGCGCGGCCTCCAGAGCGGATCCTCTCATCCGCAGATTAGGCCGATCACGCAGATTCGAACGGAACAGCGATCAGCGTTCTGCGCTGGAGGTCAGGCGCAGCTCCAAGGTCCGAAGAGGTCCTGTGGTCTCGTGGCCTAGTGGTCCTGTGGTCCCCGTCTCTCCGGTTCCCCGTTCCCCCATTTCCCGCCCCCACCTTGCCCC
>JBHGAX010000118.1:0-10973 GCA_041946635.1 Methylomirabilales bacterium (SeqCode) | reverse complement strand
AGGTCTACGCGGGCTTCGACTGCTTCATGATGACCTCGCGCCGCGAGGGGCTGCCCAACAGCCTGCTGGAGGCCATGGCCCTCGGCCTCCCCGTCGTGACCACCGACGTGGCGGGCGCCAAGGAGCTGGTGGTGGACGGCACCACGGGCTTCGTGCGGCCGCAGGGGGACGTGGAGGGCCTGGGCCTGGCGCTCCGCCGCCTGGCGGGCGACGAGGCCCTCCGCCGCCGGCTGGGCCAGGCGGGCCGGCAGCGGGTGGTGGAGGAGTTCTCCTTCACGCGGCGCATGCAGCGGATCGAGGCCCTCTACCTGGAGCTGGCCGCCGGGGCCGCCGGCACGCGGGGGACATGATGCGGATTGCCTTCCTCACCACGACCTTCTACGGCGCGATCCTCCCCATCCTGGCCTACCCGTTCTGGGGGATCGTGTTCTTCGTCTGGATCAGCATCTTCCGGCCGGAGCAGCTGGCCTGGGGCGAGACCTTCGGCCGGCTGCACCTGCTGGTGGGCATCGCCACCTTCATCTCCTGGCTGGTGAACCAGCGCCAGTCGCGCCATCACGGGCTGAGCCGCGTGCCCATCCAGGTCTGGCTCATGCTCGGGCTGTACGCGGCCAGCCTGGTGGTCACCCTGCTGGCCGTGGACCCCGACGTCTCCTGGGAGTTCTCCACCGTCATCGGCAAGGCCCTGCTCTTCGGCTTCCTGCTCTCGCGCCTGGTGGACCGGCCCTCCCGGGTCCAGTGGTACGTCCGCACCGTGGCGCTGGCGGCCGGCCTGCTGTCCCTCTGGGCCATCTTCCAGTACCACGCCGGGAACGAGCGGCTGGAGAACATCGGCACCGCCCTGCCGGACTCCAACGTCTTCGCCATCACGCTGGTCATGCTCTCGCCCATGGTGGTGCACATCGCCCGCTTCGACCGGGGCCTCTGGCGCCTGACCGGCTTCGCCATGACAGCCTTCATGCTGGTGGCGGTGATCCTCAGCCAGTCGCGGAGCGCGTTCCTCTCGCTGGCCGCGGTGGGCGTGCTCCTGATCCTCCTGGCCCGCAAGCGGGCGCTGGCCCTGGCCGCGGTGGGGCTGGCGGGCCTGGCCCTGATCTACAGCGCCCCCGAGTCCTGGTGGGAGCGCATGCACACCATCACCTTCGAGCAGCAGGAGATGGACGGGTCCGCCTTCAACCGGCTGATCCTCTGGGAGATCGGCATGCGGGTCTTCGAGGCGAACCCGCTGACCGGCGTGGGCCTGGAGGGCTTCTCCGGCGCCAAGGAGGCCCTGGCCGAGGAGTACCGGCCGCTGATCGATCCGGTGTCCCACATGATGATCTTCGGCCGCTACCGGGTGGTGCACAACACCTACGTCAACTGGCTGGCGGAGGGCGGCCTGGTGCTCTTCACGCCCTTCCTGCTCTTCCTGCTCTCGGGGATCCTGGTGCCCCTGCCCCGCCCGCCGGAGGGCGCCTCGCGCGAGATCCTGGCCGTGTGGCAGGCGGGCCGGGGCATCCCCATCGGCATCCTGGGCTTCTCGGTGGGGGCCTTCTTCCTGAACGCGAACTACAACGAGCTGTTCTACTGGCAGGTGGTCCTGGCGGGCGTCGTGCGCGAGGTCCTGAAGCTGGCGCTGGCGGACGCCGCGGAGGCGGCCGGGGAGCCGGCCGCGCCCGAGGAGCCCGCGGCGACACCCGCGCCCGCGACGGCGTGAGGAGAACCGCTCTCAGCTCTCAGCTCTCAGCTGTCAGCTGTCAGCTAAGAACGGAAGCGACAGCCGTTCCAAAGGCTTCTAGCTGAGAGCTGACAGCTCTCGAGGTTTCCATGTGCGGCATCGCTGGCATCCTTGAATACGACCCGGCGCGGCGCGCGAGCGCGGCCGAGGTGCGGGCCATGGCGGCCCGGCTGGCCCACCGCGGGCCCGACGGCGAGGGCGTCTTCACCGCCGGGCCCGCGGGGCTGGGCCACCGCCGCCTGGCCATCATCGACCTGCGGAGCGTGGCCGACCAGCCCATGGCCAACGAGGACGGCACGCTCCACATCGTCTTCAACGGCGAGATCTACAACTACCGCGAGCTGCGCCCGGGCCTGGAGGCCCGCGGCCACGTCTTCCGCACCGAGAGCGACACCGAGGTGATCCTCCACGCCTACGAGGCCGACGGGCCGGACTGCCTGGCGCATCTCCGCGGCATGTTCGCCTTCGCCATCTGGGACGCGCGCCGCCGGAGCCTCTTCCTGGCCCGCGACCGCGTGGGCAAGAAGCCCCTCTTCTACCACGCGGGCCCGGACCGCTTCGCCTTCGCCTCCGAGGCCAAGGCCCTGCTCGCCACCGGCCGCCTCGCGGCCGAGGCCGACCCGGCGGCCCTCCACGACTACCTGACCCTGGGCTACGTCCCGGCGCCGCGCTCGGCCCTGCGCGGCATCCGGAAGCTCCCGCCCGCGCACTGGCTCATGGTGCAGGACGGCCGCCTGGCGCTCCAGCGCTACTGGTCGCTCCGCTACGCGCCCAAGCGCCGCGCGGGCGTGCCCGAGCTGTGCGAGGCGCTGCGGGCGCACCTGGCCGAGGCCGTGCGCCTGCGCCTGGTGAGCGACGTGCCCCTGGGCGCCTTCCTGAGCGGCGGCATCGACAGCAGCGCCGTGGTGGCCGCCATGGCGGCCGCGGCGGACCGGCCCGTGCGGACGTTCGCCGTGGGCTTCGACGCCGCGGCCTTCGACGAGCGGGTGCACGCGCAGCGGGTGGCCAGCCGGTTCGGCACGGAGCACACCGAGCTGCTCGTGAAGCCCTCCGCCGTGGACCTGCTCCCCCGGCTGGTGGACCACTACGACGAGCCCTTCGGGGACGCCTCGGCGGTCCCCGCCTACTGCATCGCCGAGCTGACCCGCCGGCACGTGACCGTGGTGCTGAACGGCGACGGCGGCGACGAGGCCTTCGCCGGCTACCCGCGCTACCGGACCGTGGCGCGGGCGGCGCGCGCCGACGTCCTGCCCCGCGCGCTCTGGCGCGGCGCCGCGGCGCTGCTGCGCGGGCTGCCGGCCCGGCCCGGCCCGCTCGCGAAGCTCCACCGCGTGAGCGAGGCCATGGCCCTGGACCCGGCCCGCCGCTACGCGCGCTGGAGCAGCCTCCTCCCCGCGGAGCGGCGCGCCGCCCTCTACACCCCGGACTTCGCCGCGGCCACGGCCGACCTGGACGCCGAGGCGCCCGTGGCGGCCGCCTTCGCCGCGGCGGACGGCGCGGACCCCGTGGACGCGGCCCTCGGCGCCGACGTGAGCGTCTATCTGCCCGAGGACCTGCTGGTGAAGATGGACCGGGCCAGCATGGCGCACGGCCTGGAGGCCCGCTCCCCGTTCCTGGACCACGTCTTCATGGAGTTCGCGGCCGGCCTGCCGGCCGGCCTGAAGCTGCACGGCCGGGAGAAGAAGTGGATCCTCCGCGAGAGCCTGCGCGGCAGGCTGCCCGACGCGATCCTGGACCGGCCCAAGATGGGCTTCAGCACCCCGCTCCGCGACTGGTTCCGCGGCGAGCTGTACCCCGCGGCCCAGGACCTGCTGCTCGCCCCCGGCGCCCGCATCGCCCGCTACGTCCGGCAGGAGGCGGTGGCGCGCATGCTGGCGGCCCACGCGGCCGGCCGCCTGGACGCGGGCGAGCCGCTCTGGGCCCTCCTCGTCCTGGAGACCTGGCACCGGACCGTCCTGGAGGCGCGGCCGGTGGCCGCCGCGTGGAGTGCCGCATGATCGCCCTGCTCGCCGCCCTGCTGGCGGCCCTCCTGCTCGTCCCTGCGGCGGGCGCCCAGGCGCCCCCCCGCCGGAGCGGGATCCCCTACGCCGAGGCGGCCCTCTGCGCGCGGCCGGACGTGGTGCTGTGCGAGGACTTCGAGGACCAGACGGCCGAGTCGGGCTACCACTTCCTGGGCCCCGGCAACCCGGCGAACCGCTGGGCCAATCCCGCCTTGCGGGACCACGACTCGCTGCTCAAGACGCAGGTCGTGGCGCGGAGCGGGGCCGCCGACCGGCTGGCCTGCCCGGCCTGCCCGGGAGGGACGACGACGGTCCTGAACCCGCCGCCCGTCCCGGGCATCCCGGGCGTACACAGCCTGCGCGGCGACTACCTGCCGCCCTTCGCCAACAACTCGGGCGCCGGCGGGCGCCTCCGCACGCCGCTCACGGACTTCTACGTGCGCTACCACGTCTTCCGCTCCAAGGCGGGCATGAACGGGGACGCGGCGGACTTCCGCTGGCCGAGCAAGCTGGACGACAAGGACGTGATCCTCAACCCGGTGCCGCCCCGGGGCGGCGGCCCCGCCGACGCGCCCTACGAGGTGCTCACCTACCTGACCCGGGACGCGGTCTGCAAGGTCGGCGACAGCTTCCGCTACCAGCCCGGCGTCATCGCCCTCGTGAACAGCGCCAAGAGCACGGTCGGCAGCACCACGCTCTTCGGCGAGCAGATGGTCTTCGACAACCGGCCGGGCGGCCCGCGCGTGGTGGGCGCCTGCCCGCCGCCCGGGGCCGCGCAGGCCGCGCGCGGGCGCTGGCAGAGCGTGGAGCTCCACGTGAAGCTGAACGACCCGGGCAAGGAGAACGGCCAGCTGGGCCTCTGGGTGGACGGCGCGCGGATCTTCCACGTGGGGACCGTCGTCATCCGGGGCGAGGACCCCGCCGTGACCAACCTGACCGCCTCGTTCACCTACGGCGACGGCCTGCAGTGCATCTTCAAGAGCGACCTGTGCGCCGCCTGGGCCGCCCCCTTCCACAAGTGGCTGGACAACCTGGTGATCGCCACCCGGCCCATCGGGCCCGGCGGCGCCGCCGAGCGGAGACGCCGGTGACCTCCTCCCCCGCCGCCTCCCTGGGCCGCCTGCCGCAGGCCCCCGCGCCCGCCCCCGCGCTGGTCTGGGGCGCGCTGGCCGTGGGCGTCGGGCTCCTGGCCGCGCTGGCCGCGCCGCTCGCCCCCGAGCTCCTCCGCGACTGGATGCAGAACGAGGACTACTCGCACGGCGTCCTGATCCCGCTGGTGGTGGCCTACCTGCTCTGGCAGCGGCCGGGGGAGTGGCGCCCCGCCCGCGTGCAGGCCTCCTGGCTGGGCCCGGCGCTCACGCTGCTGGGCGTGGCCCTCCGCCTGCTGGGCGAGGTGGCGGTCGAGCAGTTCACGCAGCGCGTCTCCGTGCTCGTGGTGGCGGCCGGCCTGGTCGCCAGCCTGTGGGGCCGCCCCGGCCTGCGCGCCTGGATCTACCCGCTGCTCTACGCCGGCCTCATGATCCCCCTGCCCGGCGTGCTCTACAACACGCTGAGCTTCCCGCTGCGCCAGCTGGCCACCGCCGTCAGCGCGGACGCGCTGGCCCTGGCGGGCATCCCGGTGTTCCGGGACGGCAACGTGATCCACCTGGCCCGCGCCAGCCTGGAGGTGGTGGACGCCTGCAGCGGCATCCGCTCGCTGCTCTCGCTCCTGGCCGTCTCCGGCGCGCTGGCCTACGGGATGCTCGAGCGCTGGCCCCGCCGCCTGCTGCTGCTCCTGGCCACGGTGCCCGTGGCGTTCCTGGCGAACATCCTGCGCCTGGTCACCACCGGCGTCCTGGCCGAGCGCTACGGGCAGCAGGTGGCGGACGGCTTCCTGCACACCCTCTCCGGCATGGGCGTGTTCCTCGTGGGCACGCTGGCCATCCTCGCCCTCGGGAGGCTCCTGTGCGCGCGCGGCTGACCTTCGGCATCTCCACCGGGCTCGTGGCCCTGTGCCTGGCCGTCCTGGCGGCCCTCGGCCCGGCCCCGCCCCGGCCGCTGCAGGCCGGCCTGCGCACGCTCCCGGCCGTGGCCGGCCCCTGGCGGGGCGAGGAGCGCTTCTTCCCCGAGAAGGTGGACGCGCTCCTCCGCGCGGACGACACGCTGCTCCGGGCCTACACCGCCCCGGGGCAGCCCCCGGCCTGGCTCTACGTGGCCTACTGGGGCCGGCAGGCGGACGGCATGGCCGCCCACTCCCCCAAGCTGTGCTACCCGGGCGCCGGCTGGCTGCCCATCGAGCAGACCACCGAGACCCTGCACCTCCCCGGGGGCAAGCGGATCCCGGTCAACCGCATGCTGTTCCAGAAGGGGGCGGCCAAGGAGGTCGTGCTGTACTGGTACCAGACCGGCTCGCGCGTGGTGACGAGCGAGTACCTCGGGAAGTTCTGGCTGGTGATCGACACGCTGTGGAACCGGCGCTCCGACGTGGCCTTCGTGCGGGTCTCCTCCGAGACACAGGGGGATCCGGCGGCGGCCACGCAGCGGCTCCGGGACCTCCTCCAGCACCTCGTGCCCCGACTCGACGCGGTGTTGCCGTCGTGAGTCCGCGCTCGGGCTCCGGCCCCAAGGCGGTGCCGCTATGCTCCCCATGCTCGCGCTGATCCTGTTCCCGCTGTTCGCCGCCGGGGCGGCCCTGGGGGTCGCCGCCATGGTCCTGCGCTGCGACTGGCGCGCCCCGGCCAACCGGCTGCTCGCCGTGGGCCTGGCGCTGGCGGCGGCCCACCTGGCGGCCCTCGGCCTGGCCGGGGCGGCGCCCGGCCTCGGGCTGCGGCTCGCCTTCGCCCGGGTCGCCCTGGCGCTCTGGACGGCGCTGCCGCCCGCCTGGCTGGCCTTCAGCCTGGTGTTCGGCCGCGTGGGCGTCTCGCGGCGCTGGCGGCTCCTGCTCCTCGCCCTGGGCGCCGGCAGCCTGGCGGGCGCGCTGGTCCTGGCCGCCGGGGCGGGCCTGCGGCCCGTGCGGCTCTGGTCCGGGGGGGAGCTGCTCTGGGGCGTGGACGGCTGGGGCAAGGCGCTGCTCAGCCTGACGCTGCTCGGCGCCTCCCTGCTGCTCTTGCAGGTGGAGAACCTGTACCGCCACGCCGCGCGGATCGCGCGCTGGCAGATCAAGTTCCTGGTGGTGGGCGTGTTCCTGGCCTTCGCCTGCCAGATCGCGGCCATCTCCCACGCGCTGCTGCTCGGGCACATCCACCCCAAGTATCCGGCGCTCGGGGCCGCGGCCTTCCTGGCCGGCGCGGCCATGATCGCCTTCTCGCTGATCCGCCACCGGCTGCTCCGCGTGGACGTCTTCGTCTCGCGCTACGTGGTCTACCGCTCCGTCACCCTGGCGCTGATCGGCGGCTACGTGCTCTCGCTGGGCGCGGTGGCGGAGCTGTTCAAGCGCCTGGACATCCAGCTCGACGCCGTGACGGGCGTGGTCCTGGCCAGCCTGGGCGCCGGCGCCCTGGCCCTGGTGCTGCTCTCGGAGGAGGTCCGGCGCCGCATCCAGTGCCAGCTCCACACCCACTTCTTCAAGCACAAGTACGACTACCGGCTGGAGTGGATGGAGTTCACCCGCCGCCTGTCGCATGCGGGCGCCGCGCCGGAGATCGCCGCCCAGACGCTGGGGCGACTGCTGGAGGTGATGTGGGTGCGCCGGGCGGCCGTGTACACCCTGGACGAGGCCGGCGAGCTGGTCCTCGCGCACCAGGTCGAGTACCCCCGCCTGCCGGACCGCCTGCGGCTGGCCCCGGCCGTGCTGGAGGCGCTCCGGGAGCCGGCGGGCGGCGCCGGGGGACGCGACGGCGCCCTGCGCCTGGCCAGCCTCCTGCCGGCCGGCACGCCGGTGGGCCTGGTCGCGCCCATGGTGGCGCTGGACACGCTGGTGGGCCTCCTGCTGGTCGGGCCGGAAAGCTCGGGGAAGCCGTTCGGCGTGGACGATCAGGACCTGCTGGCCGCGGTGGCCACGCAGGCGGGCGCCATGCTGCTGAACGCCCGGCTGGCGCGCGAGACCTCGGACGGACGCGAGCTCGCGGTCATGGCGCGCCTCTCGGCCTTCATCGCCCACGACCTGAAGAACACCGTGGCGGGACTGTCGCTCCTCACCGACAACGCGCGCCAGCACCTGCACAAGCCCGAGTTCCAGCGGGACGCCCTGGAGACGCTGGTCCAGCTCACGGCGCGCATGAAGAAGCTGCTGGCCGTGCTGGGCGCGCCCGGCGGGCAGCCGGGCGGGCGCCCCGAGCGGGTGGCCGTGGCCCCCGCCCTGGAGGCCTGGCTCCGGGAGCAGGCGCGCGCGCTCCCGCCCCGCATCCGGCTGGAGACGGCCCTGGCCTGGGCCGGCGAGGTGCAGGCGGACCCGGAGCAGCTCCGCTCCATCCTGCAGAACCTCCTCCTGAACGCGGTGGAGGCCATCGCGGAGGAGGGCACCATCCGGGTGGAGACCGCGGCCGCGGGCGACGAGGCACTCGTGATCGTGAGCGACACGGGGCGCGGCATGCCGGCCGAGTTCATCCGCGAGCGCCTCTTCCGCCCCTTCCAGACGACCAAGCCGCGCGGCCTGGGCATCGGCCTGTACCAGTGCCGGCACCTGCTCTCCGCCATGGGGGGCAGCCTCAGCGTGGAGAGCCAGGAGGGCCGCGGCACGCGCATGACCGTGCGCCTGCCCGCGGTCTCCGCCGGGGGCGCGGCCATGGATGACATGCAATCCGACGGGGCGCTGAGCCCGCCGTCGGACCCCTTCACCGCGATGGCGCCGGCGTCGGCGCTCGGGAGGCTGACGTGAACGGACGAGGGACAGCGGCGAGCAAGGTGACGGAGGCGCCTGCGCCGGCGGGGCGCGTGCTCATCATCGAGGACGACGAGGCGGTGCGCACGCAGCTGCGCTGGGGCCTGTGCGACCGCTTCGAGGTCTGGCTGGCGGAGGACGCGGACGCGGCGCGCGCCGCCATCCGCTCCGGGCGGTTCGACGCGGTGAGCCTGGACCTGGGCCTGCCGCCCGACCCCGCGGGCCCCTCGGAGGGCTTCCGGCTGCTGGAGGAGCTGCTGAGCCACGACCCCGCCATGAAGGTGGTGGTGGTCACCGGCAACGGGGAGCGCCAGCAGGCCATCCGCGCCGTGCAGCTCGGCGCCTTCGACTACTACCTGAAGCCGGTGAACCTGGGCGAGCTGGACCTGATCCTGCAGCGCGCCTGCCGGCTGTCCAAGCTGGACCGCGAAGCCTTCGGCCTGGAGCCCGAGCCCGGCGCCTCCCCCAGCGAGGAGATCATCGGCGAGGGGCCGGCCATGCGGCGGATCTTCGACACGGTGCGCCGCGTGGCGCGCACGGACGTGACCGTGCTCATCTCGGGCGAGAGCGGGACGGGCAAGGAGCTGGCGGCGCGCGCCATCCACGCCAAGAGCCCGCGCCGGCAGCGGCCCTTCGTGGCCATCAACTGCGGGGCCATCCCCGAGAACCTGGTGGAGAGCGAGCTGTTCGGCCACGAGAAGGGGGCCTTCACCGGCGCGCACGCCCAGCGCAAGGGGCGGCTGGAGATGGCGGACGGCGGGACCGTCTTCCTGGACGAGATCGGGGAGCTGAGCACGCCCATCCAGGTGAAGCTGCTGCGCGTCCTGCAGGAGCGGCAGCTCGAGCGGGTGGGCGGGCGGGAGGTGATCCCCCTGGACGTCCGCGTCCTGGCCGCCACCAACCAGGACCTGCGCAAGGCCATCCAGGAGGGCCGCTTCCGCGAGGACCTGTACTACCGGCTGGCGGTGGTGCGGCTGGAGATCCCGCCGCTGCGCCAGCGGCTGGAGGACATGCGCCTGCTGGCCACGCGCTTCCTGGAGCGCTTCTCCAGCGAGTACAAGGTGCGCCCCCGGCCCTTCTCGGCGGAGGCGCTCACGGCCATGCACCTCTACTCCTGGCCGGGGAACATCCGCGAGCTGGAGAACCGCATCAAGCGCGCGGTCATCATGGCCGAGGGGCGCCGCATCACCGCGGCCGACCTGGAGCTGGACAGCCAGGGACTCCAGACCGTGCCCACCTCGCTCAAGCTCGCGCGGAACGAGGCCGAGCGCCGCGTGCTGGTGGAGGCCCTGCAGCGCTACCGGGGCAACATCAGCCAGGCGGCCAAGGCGGTCCAGATCAGCCGGCCCGCCTTCCACGAGCTGCTGGCCAAGCACGGCCTGAAGGCGGACGCCTTCAAGGCCAGCGAGGTGCAGAAAGCCGAGAGCCGCTGAGCGCCAGAGAGCCCGACGAGGTCAGCGATCAGCGGTCAGCTTTCTGCCAGGCTCGCTCGCTGATGGCTGGCGGCTGAGCGCCGAACGCTGCATCTCGATACGGCGGCCCGCCGCGGCCGCCCATCCCGCCGGGGACGGGCGGCCGTGCTGTTTCCGGCACCGTCGTTTCCCCGACAGCCGGCGGCCGCCTGCCTCCGGCCCGGCCACGCGGATCGTCGCCGCAGCCGACGGCCGCGGCCCCGCCGTGTAATTATTCGGTATTGCCCCGGCCCGCCTGATTTGCCAGAAAGGAGGGGACCCCGAAACACCGCACCGCCGGCACCCTGCGCCCTGCGCGCAGCCGGGGAAGGGACTGGGCATCATGGTCGTCCTGGGCATCAACGACAGCCACAATGCCAGCGTCGCGCTGCTGGTGGACGGACGCATCGTCTTCGCCCTGCAGGAAGAGCGGCTCACCCGGGTGAAGAACTGGAGCGGGATGCCGCAGGGCGCCATCGCCGCCGCCCTGCAGTTCGCCGGCCTGAAGCCCCACGACGTGGACGTCGTGAGCGTGGCCGGGCTCTCCACGCCCTTCGGGCTCAGCCGCGAGGCCATGATCCGCGAGTACCGGACCTCGGCCTCCCTGAAGAAGACGCTCTTCAAGTACGCCAAGCGCACGGCCATCAAGGGGCTCTACGACGGCATGCGGGACCGCAAGAGCCGCGCGGCCCGGGTGGCCGCGCTGGTCGCCGCGGGCTTCCGGCCGGACCAGGTCCGCTTCGTGGAGCACCACGCCGCCCACGCCGCGGCGGCCTACTACGGCGGGGGCCGGCTGGACGCGCCCGTGCTGGTCCTCACCAACGACGGCCTGGGGGACGACCTCTGCGCGACGGTGAGCGTCGGCGCGGGCGGCCAGCTCACCCGCCTGGACTCCATCCCGGGCACCGACTCCGTCGCCACGCTCTACAGCGTCGTGACGTGCCTCCTGGGCATGGTGCCGCTGGAGCACGAGTACAAGCTCATGGGCATGGCCCCCTACGCCTCCG
>JBHGAX010000117.1:0-10975 GCA_041946635.1 Methylomirabilales bacterium (SeqCode) | reverse complement strand
AACCTGGACAGCCGGAGGAGCCTGGACAGCCGGAGGAGTCCGACGAGGAGCGGGGCGACCTCCCGCTGGATGACGCGCACGCGCACCTGCTCCTCGAATACGACGAGCGGATGGTCGCCCTCTCCCGTGTCATCGAGGCGGTCGAGGGGGCGACGGCCGCCGTGCTGGACATCCGAACTCTCCGCGACGGGCCGCGGGGCACGAAGGCCGTGCTGGTGAGCATTGACACCCCGGACATCCGGCCGGTGGTGCTGCGCTTGTCGGGCTACCCGCTCCTGCGGGTGGAAGGCTACAACGCGCGCCGCGGCGGCGCGCCCAAGCGGTGACGCCGGACGCGGCAGAAAGGAGGAGAGGCCCCATCGCGGAGACGCAGTCGGTCGCTGTTCCGGTTCCTGACCCGGGCGTGAAGGAGGACTCATCCATGCGTAGAGGGACACGGCTGAGCTGGACCATGCTCGCGCTGGGCGCCGTCCTGGCCGGCGCCCTCCTGGGGGCGTCGGCTCCCGCGCTCGCCGCCGGCAAGGCGGCCCCCACGTGGGGCGCGGACGTGATGCCCAAGGTGCCCGTGAGCGAGGTCGCCGCGGCCATCAAGAAGGAGGGCTCGAAGCTGGTGGTGAGCGGCTTCAGCTCCGGCGAGGTGCGGTCGCACTACCATCCGCTCTGGTTCCAGGAGTGGGTGCGCGAGATCTACGGGGTGCCGATCCAGGTGCAGTTCGTGCCGGCCGAGGGCGATCAGATCATCGAGCAGCTCAAGGCGGCCAAGGCCGGCCAGCCCGCCCCCATCGACCTGCTGGCCACCGAGAACATGTTCGTGAACAGCGCGATCAAGCAGGGCCTGGTCGAGCCGAACGTGCTCAACTCCCCGCTGATCCCGCTGGCCCAGAAGGTGCCGGCCGCCCTGAAGATGGCCAACACGGCCCTCCGGATCCAGGGGGCCGAGGGCATCTTCATGGTCTACAACCCGAAGTTCTTCAAGAAGGAAGACGCCGACCAGATCAAGACCTGGCTGGACGTCGCCAAGGTGTACCCGAAGTACAAGGGCAAGATCCTGTGGTGGCACCCGGTAGGGGACCCGGCCGGCCTGGCCCAGATCCTCAGCATCACGATGGATCGCGGGGCCGACTACCACGACACCAAGGAGATCGAGAAGAGCATCCGGTGGATCAAGGAGAACGTGGATCCCCACATCCTGCGCTACGTGCGGGGCTACGGCGACTTCACCGTGCTGGTGGAGAAGGGGGAGGCCTACGCGGCCGTCATGTGGTACGGGACCAGCAAGAAGTACATCCTGAGCGGGCTGGTGCAGCCCATCTGGGTGAGCAACTGCATGTCCATGCCGGGGTACATGGCCATGGCGAAGGGCAGCGCGCATCCGACCCTCGCCGCCCTCTACATGAACTTCCAGATGAGCCACTACGTCCAGATGCCGCCCTACCCGGCGCAGGCGCCGTACGAGATGTTCAAGATCGACCAGGCGAACTGGCTGCGCGGCTCCTTCGGCGGCGTGGGCATCCCGGGCGACTACCAGAAGTACATGCCCGCCTGGGCCAAGGCGGTCGTGCCGCCGGCCGAGGAGGTCAACAAGCGGTTCGTGGATGTGGACTGGGACTACGTGTTCGCCCACAAGGGCGAGTGGCAGGAGCTCTGGGGCAAAATCATCGGCGAGTAGCCGTCGTGGACCCGGCCAGGCCGGCCGGCAGGCCGGCCTGGCCGCCGACTCCGGCCGGCTCGCGCCGGTCGGGGACCGAAAGGCGGGGAGCCGTGGCAGCGGCGTCGGACAGCGGGTGCAGCCGCACGCCGGGGAAGGGCGGAGGGCGCGGCTGGGGCTCCATGCTCGCGCTGGGCATTCCCCTCGCCCCCATCCTCGTGTTCTATGTCGTCTTCCTCGCCTACCCGATCCTGGTGCTTGGCCAGTACAGCGTCCAGGTGCGGGGAGGCGGCCTGGGCCTCGCGAACTACCTGGACTTCTTTCAGCGCGAGGGGCTCCGGCGCACCCTGGTGAACACCCTCACCATCGCGGGCGCGGCGACGCTGCTGGATCTCGTCCTGGGGTACCCGGTCGCCTATTACCTGGCGCGCCGCCGGGGGTGGCTGGCGGACGTCGTCCAGGTGTCGCTCCTCATTCCCCTGTACGGCGGCCTGTACGTGGCCTTCGCCTTCATGCTCATGCTGCTGCCGAACGGCTTCCTGAACTCGCTCCTGATGTGGCTGCACGTCACCGACCAGCCGCTGGCCCTGCTCTACACCCGCCCCACCCTGATCGCCGCGTTCGGGATCTACGGGCTGCCGTTCATGGTGTATCCGCTCCGCGCCGCGCTCCAGGGCATCGACCCGGTGCTGGAGGAGGCCGCCCGCACGCTGGGGGCAAGCACCTGGCAGATCCTCCGGCGCCTGCTCCTGCCCATGAGCGCCATCGGCATGGTGGGGGGCGTGCTGCTGAACTTCGGCTGGAACGTGGCCATCTTCAGCATCCCCCTGGTCCTGGCCTTCAAGGGGGCGAGCTTCCTGTCCCTCGACATCTACTTCTCCACCCGCTACGGCATCCGGTGGTCGTACGCTGCCACCCTCTCGATGGTGCTCTTTGCGATCACCTTCGGGCTCAGCTACCTGTACATGGTGCTGGTCAAGCCGAAGCGGGCGGCGTAGGGGAGACCGGGGATGCAGAGTATCCGGCGGGGGCGGTGGCTGGCGCGGCTGGGCTGGGGCGTGTACCTCGGCGGGCTCGTCGCGACGCTGTGGCTGATCTTCCTCCTGCTCTTCATGCACTCCTTCTTCGAGGGCGTCACGCTGGAGTTCCCCCCCACGGGCCTCACCCTGGAGAACTACACGCAGATCACGGGCCAGTTCTTCCCCGCCCTGCGGCTCAGCCTCCTGCTCGGCCTGGCGGCGGGGCTGCTGAACGTGGTCCTGGCCATTCCGGCGAGCTTCGTGCTCAGCCGCTACGAGTTCCGGGGCAAGAATCTCATCAACGCCTTTCTCCTGGCGCCCAACATGGTGCCCGCCATCTCGCTGGCGCTGGGCCTCTTGGCCCTCTACTCGGCCGTCCGCCTCATGGACACCTTCTGGGGCCTGACCATGGCCTTGAGCATCATCACCATGCCCTACATGCTGCGCTCGGTCATGTCGGCCTTCAACGAGCTGGATCCGGCGCTGGAGGAGGCGGCCTGGACGCTGGGCGCCAGCCGCTGGCGCACCTTCCGCCTGGTCCTGCTGCCCCTGATCGGGCCCGGCGTGCTGGCGGGGTTGCTCCTCAGCTTCATCATCGCGTTCAACGAGTTCACCATCATCATCTTCCTCTACGGGCCGAGGAATCTGCCGGCGTCCGTCTGGCTCTGGAACATGCTCTTCATGTACGGCATCACGCCGCAGTTCGCCGCCGCCGTCGCCATCATGCAGCTCGTCTCCTTCGGGGTCCTCTACCTGCTGGTGGGCGTGATCGGGCGGCGGTACCTCCAGGGCGTGGTGTTCTGACCGCGGGGAAACGGCCGGGGGCCCGCCGGTGCGCGGGGCGCGCAGCGAGGAGTGCCGTGGCGTCAGTCAGGGTCGAGCAGCTGCTCAAGCGTTTCGGGAAGACCGTGGCCGTGGATCGGGTGGATCTGCACGTGGCCGAGGGCGAGCTGGTCACCCTGCTCGGGCCCAGCGGCTGCGGCAAGTCCACCATCCTCCGCTGCATCGCCGGGCTGGCGGACCCGGACGGGGGGCAGATCTACTTCGGCGACCGGCTGATGAACGACGTGCCGACCGCGCGCCGGAGGATCGGGCTGCTCTTCCAGCGGCTGGCCCTCTTCCCGCACATGCGCGTGGCGGAGAACGTGGCCTTCGGGCTGCGCATGCAGGGGCGGCCGCGCGACGAGATCGCCCGGCGCGTGCAGGAGGGGCTCGAGCTGGTGCGGCTGCCGGGCTACGGGGACCGCTACCCGCGCGAGCTGTCCGGCGGCCAGCAGCAGCGGGTGGCCCTGGCGCGGACCCTGGTCACGGACCCCGACATCCTGCTCTTCGATGAGCCGCTCTCCAGCCTGGACCTGAAGCTGCGGGACGAGCTGAAGATGGAGATCCGGCGGGTCCACCAGCAGACGGGCAAGACCACCGTCTACGTGACGCACGATCAAGGGGAGGCCTTCGCCATCGCCGACAAGGTCTATGTGATGCACGAGGGGCGGGTGGTGCAGGCGGGCACGCCGCAGGAGCTGTACGTCCACCCGACCAGCCCCTTCGTGGCGGCCTTCATCGGCGCGAACAACTTCGTCCCCGCGACGGCGGCGTCCCCGGCCCCCACGCAGGACCGGCCGGGACAGGCGCTGGTCGAGGCGCTGGGCACCCGGCTCTGGGCGAGCGGGACCGCCGACGTCCGGCCCGGCGACCGGCTGCTGCTCCTCGCGCGGCCCGAGGACATCGAGGTGCTGCCGGGCGAGGCGGCCCGGGGGCCGAACACGGTCCCCGGTCGGGTCACGGCCAGCCTGTTCGCCGGGGCCAGCACGGCCCTCGAGGTGGCGGTGGGCCCGGAGCGGCTGAAGGTCGCGGTCCACGGCGCCGACCGCTTCACGTACATCCAGAGCGTTGGCCGCGAGGTGCGCCTGCACCTCTCGCGCTGCACGCTCATCCGGCAGCCCGCCGCCGCGCCGGCGTTCCGGTAGCGCCGACCGCGCGCCGGGCGTGCGCGGCGACCCCGGCCGTCGTCTGCCCGCGCCCGCGACCGCGCGGCGCGGTCCGCACGAAGCCACTCGCAGGAGTGCCGTCACTCGGGAGAGAGGTGCCATGGGCAAGGCGTTCAGCATCCAGCCGAAGGCTGTGCCGCAGGTCAAGACGCGGTTTCGCACCATCGTGACCAAGATCCCCGCCCCGGAGTCCGTGCCGGTACTCGAGGCGCTCCACCGCTGCGAGCCGGTCTCCATGACCGGCCAGCCGCCCATCGTCTGGCAGCGCGCCGAGGGCGTGCAGGTGTACGACGGCTACGGGAACATGTGGCTCGACTGGACCTCGGGCGTGGTGGTGGCCAACGCCGGCCACGCGCCGGCCGAGGTGCGGGCGGCCATCCGGGAGCAGGTGGAGCAGGGCCTGCTGCACAACTACTGCTTCCCCAACGCCGAGCGCGCCGCGCTCGTGCAGTACCTGGTCGAGATCACCCCGCCCCCGCTGGAAAAGGTGTTCCTGCTCACCACCGGCGCCGAGACCACGGAGTGCGCGCTCAAGCTCGCCCGCACCTACGGCCACCGGATCGGCGGGCCGGACAAGAACGTGGTGATCAGCTTCGAGGGCGAGTTCCACGGCCGCACCCTGGGCGCCCAGCAGATCGGCGGCATCCCGGCCCAGAAGGCCTGGATCGTCAACCCGGATCCGGACATCCACCAGGTGCCCTTCCCGGATGGCTTCCGGACGGAGGATACCAGCTTCGACCTGTTCCTCCGCACGCTGGCGGCCAGGGGCATCCCGCCCCGGCGCGTGGCCGGGGTGATCCTGGAGACGTACCAGGGCGGGAATGCCTGCTTTGCGCCGACCGAGTACGTGCAGGCGCTCTCCCGGTGGTGCCGGGAGCACCAGGCCGTGCTTATGTGCGACGAGGTGCAGGCCGGGTTCGGGCGGACCGGCAGGCTCTTCGGGTTCGAGCACTACGGCATCGTCCCGGATCTGATCTGCTGCGGGAAGGGCATCTCCGGGTCGCTGCCGCTGGCCGCCGTGATCGGGCGCGCGGAGATCATGGACCTGTACGGGCCCGCCGAGATGACCAGCACCCACACCGGCAACCCCGTGTGCGCCGCGGCCGCGCTGGCGAACATCCGGGCCATCGTGAAGCACGGGCTGGCGGAGCGGGCGCGCGCCATGGGCGAGATCTTCCTGGAGGGGCTCGGCCGCCTGGCGAAGCGACACGCCTCCGTCGTGGGGGCGCTCCGCGGCCGCGGCCTGGTCGCCGGCCTCCAGATGGTGAAGCCGGGCGGCAAGGAGCCGGACGGCGATCTGGCCTTCGCCGTCATCGAGAAGTGCGTGCAGAAGGGGCTGCTCTTGTTTTCCCCCGTCGGGTTTGGCGGCGCGACCGTGAAGCTCGCGCCGCCGCTGGTCATCACGGCGGAGGCCATCGCGGACGGCCTGGCGGCGCTGGACGAGGCGATCGGCGAGGCGGCGGCGGGGCGGTGAGACGGCTCCGCCCCGCTCGCCGGCCGGCGCGGGCAGCGGGACGCGGCTGAGGCGGCCGCGCCCCCTCTGGAGGTCAGTGGATGCGATATCCGCGGCTCATCCGGGTGCGCCAACGACTGGAAGGCCCCGCGGTGCCGGACGTGTCCGCCGCCGTCCGGGAGGCCGTCCGCACCCTGCCGCTGCGAGCCCGCGTGCGGGCGGGGCAGGCCGTCGCGGTGACGGCCGGGAGCCGCGGGGTGGCGAATATCGCCGCCATCACCCGGGCGGTGGTGGACGAGCTGAAGGCGCTGCGCCTGGCCCCCTTCATCGTCCCCGCCATGGGAAGCCACGGCGGGGCCACGGCGGAGGGCCAGGCCCAGCTCCTGCAGCACTACGGCATCACCGAGGCGGGGGTGGGGTGCCCGATCCGGTCGAGCATGGCGGTCGCCGAGATCGGCCGCACGAAGGGGACGACGGTCTTCTGTGACAAGCACGCCTGGGAGGCGGATCACATCGTCGTGGTGGGGCGGATCGCGCCGCATCCGGATTTCAGCGGGGACATCGAAAGCGGCCTCTTCAAGATGATGGCCATCGGGCTGGGCAAGCAGCACGGCGCGGAAGCGTATCACCGGGCCGGGCAGCATTACAGCTACGCCGAGATATTCCCGCTCGTGGGCAGGACGGTCCTGAACACCGGTCACGTGCTGTTCGGGCTGGGCGTCGTCGAGAACGGCTCCGGCCAGACGGCGAAGGTCCGGGCCGTGCTCCCCGACGACTTTGAAGCGGTCGAGCGGGCGCTGCTGCGAGAGGCGAAGGCGTGGAAGGCCCGGCTCCCCTTCGAGGCGATCGACCTCCTGGTCGTCGACGAGATGGGCAAGGACATCAACGGGGCGGGTATGGACCCGCACGTCATCGGGCGCCCCACCATCCAGAAGCCCGCGGGGACGCCGCACGTCCGGCACCTGTTCGTTCGCGATCTCACGCCGGAGAGCCAGGGGAATGCCATCGGGATCGGGTTCGCCGACCTGACCACGTGGCGCCTGGTGCGGGCCATCGACTACCGCGTGATGTACATGAACGGCCTCACGTCGAGCGACACGCACGATTCCAAGGTACCGATGGCGTTTGACAGCGATCGCGAGGCGATCGAGGCCGCGCTCGGCATGAACGGCCTCACCCCGCCCGAGCGCGCCCGGGTCGTGCGCATCAAGAATACGCTCCGCCTGACCGAGATCGACGTGTCGGAGAGCCTGCTGCCCGACGTCCGCACGAACGACCGGCTGAGCGCGGTCTCGGATCCTGCCGCCCCGGCATTCGACGCGTTGGGCAACCTGCCGCCCTTCTGATCGAACCGCAGACCGAACCGCAGAGGCGCAGAGGACGCAGAGCGTCGCAGGGGCTCTTCCCTGAGATTCGCCTGCCTCTGCGGGCGCCAGGATCCGGTCTCCCGGCACGGGCCCCGCCCCGTCCCCCCTTGCCCTCCCGCCGCGACAGCTGCCCTCCCCGATCGCCCGCGCCTCATGGCCGCGAAATCCGCCCCCACGATCCGCTCCCGGCACGCCGGCGCCTGCGGGCGAATGGCCTCATTCGTCTACTGGGTGAGTAATTTGTTCCCCAGTCCGGAGCCTTTACACTCTGCTTTCCCTGCACCGCATGCGCCCTGTCCGGCCACGTCGTTCGCGCCCTGTTTTTCTGAGGACAGATGTTGTGCCGCATCCGCGTCGGCAAGCCTCTTGCACCACTGGGGCGATCTGGTTTCGGGACGCGGAGATCGCACGCTCGGGCCACGCCGTCGGCGAGGGCGGAGCGGACACGCCCGGAAGCAGGGAAGGAGGGGATGCGCATCCCGGCGGTGATGGCATCCGCGCTCCTCTCCGCGCCGGGACGCGGCCTCAGGAGAATGGGAGGAGAGCCATGCGTGTCGGACCGAATACCACGATCGCCATCGACTACACGGTCCGCCTGGAATCGGGCGAGGTCGTGGACTCGACGGAAGGCGGCTCGCCGCTGGTCTTCCATTTCGGCCGAGAGGAGATCATCCCCGCCGTGGAGCGCGAGCTGACCGGGCTCGGAGCCGGTGATCGCCGGGACATCCTGGTCCCGCCGGAGGAGGCGTACGGGCCGCGCCGTCCGGAGGCCGTACAGCGCGTCCCGCTGGACCGGTTCCCGGCACATGTCACGCCGGCGCCAGGGATGCGGCTCGTCGTGCGCGACCCGGACGGCGGGGAGCTGCCTGTCACGGTTCGGGGCCTGTCCGAGAGCCATGCAACGCTGGACTTCAACCACCCGCTGGCCGGGGAGCGGCTCCGCTTCTCGGTGCAGGTGGTGGAAGTGCAGCCGACCGAGGACGCGCCCGGCGATGGCCCCCCATGAGAGACGCGGAGGTCGGAATGCCGACGATGGTCCGTGACCTCGACTTCGCGCCCGATCGGCCCGCGGATGCGCGGACGAAAGGCCACTGAGACATGCGGGCGCACGAGGACGTCTGGGTTGTAGTCCTCGCGGGCGGTCAGGGTGTCCGGCTGGAGCCGTTCATCCGCAACGTGCTGCACAGCGACCGCCCCAAGCAGTTCTGCCGGATCATCGGGCGCCGTTCCATGCTCCGGCACACGTGGGACCGCGCCCTGCAACTGGCACCGGCGCCCCGGACAGTGACGGTCATCACAGCGGGCCAGGAGCGCTTCCTGGCCGATGAGGCGCCTCTGGGCATCCCCGGGCGCATCCTGGTGCAACCGCGGAACCGGGAGACCGGACCCGGCCTCATCCTGCCCCTCCTCTGGATCGCCCGACGGGACCCCCACGCCCGGGTGGCCGTGTTCCCGGCCGATCACTTCATCTGGGAGGAGTTCCGGTTCCTCCAGGTGGTGCAGGCGGCCCTCGCGGCGGCGCGCGCCCACCCCAGGCAGGTCGTGTTGCTCGGGATGGAGGCGACGACCCCGGACACGGGCTACGGGTGGATCGCTCCGGGGCGAGCGCTCGAGGGCTGCGGGGCGAGCGAGGACCTGTACCAGGTGCAGGCGTTCTGGGAGAAGCCCGACCGGGACCTGGCCATGCGGCTGCAGGCCGCCGGCTGCCTCTGGAACAGCTTCGTGCTCGCCGCGTCCGTGGACGCGCTCCTGGCGCTCGCCGAGGCGCACCTGCCCGATGCGATGGCGACCCTGCGAGAGGCGAGCGCCTGGTGGGAGACCCCGCGGGAGGCTGAGGCGCTCGCCGTGGCCTACCGGGAGCTCACTCCGGCCAACTTCTCGCGGCAAGTCCTCGAGCCGGGCTGCGAGGCGCTGCTCGTCCGAGCCGTCCGCGGGGTCACCTGGTGCGACTGGGGCGACGCGGACCGGATTCTCCGGACCGTCCGCCAGTTCGATCGACGTCCGAGCTGGCTGCCCGCTCTGGGGGTCCGCTGACACCTCTCGTCGGGGAGGTGCGCGCCGGTGGGTTTCCACTCCGCTGAGCTTGCTTCCCCGAGGATCCACGCGGCCGCAAGGATCGTGCGGGAGGGCAAGACAAGCGAAAAAACGTTGCATGTTCGCGGCACCGCCCGTTACCATGCGGCCTCGACGAACTCATCAGCGGAGGGGCTGCGTGCAAAGGTTGGCTGTCTGCGCGATTGTCCTGGCGTTGGGCTCCGGCTGTGGGGCGGGCAGCCTCTGGGAGCCCAGTCGCGAGGAAGTCCTCGCGAGAATTCTGCCGTCGTCGGTCCAGGTCGTCCTCGAACGGGGTGGGCAGCGTTTCCGGACGGGGTCCGGCGTGGCGATTGCCGCCCGGCCGTCCCCCACGGGCACCGATTGCTTCGTGCTGACGAGCGGGCACACCCTCACCCAGCGATCCGAGCAGGATCCGGTCTTCATCCTCTTTGGCCGACACCAGGGCGCGGGGACGAAGGTGGCCGCCACCGTGCTGGCGCAGCGCGAGACCGACACGATGGATGTTGCGCTCCTCCGTGCCCAGACGAACCAGTGCTTCCCCGTGGAGTTCGGGCGTTCGCCATCGCTGGGCGCCCCGATCTGGGTCGTGGCGTACCCCTGGGGGCGGAACATGACGCTGGTGGGCGGGATCGTCAGCCAGGTGAATCTGGACGAACCGGGCGACCGCGCCACGGCGCCGCGTTTCATCGTGGACGCCTCCGTGAGCTACGGGTCCAGCGGGGGCGGTGTCTACGACGCACGGACCGGGCGGCTCCTGGGCATCGTGGAGGGCTACCGGACCGCCCGCGTGTCGTTCAGCGGGGACTCGCAGTACATCGATGTGCCGGTCCCTGGCGAGACCTACGCGGTGCCCCTGGCCGATCTCCGGCGATTCCTCCTGGAGGCCGGCCAGCCCCAACTGCTCGGCGAGCTGCGCACGGAAACCGGCACGCGGCAATAGCCAGGGGCAGGTAGGGCATGCCCGCCAACCGGCATGCCCTCGAGAAGTCGAAGGCCCGGAGCAGACGCTCCGGGCCTTGCCGCTGCGCGCGAGGAAACTCATCCGCTGCCCGCGTACACAGTTGCCCTTCTACTGCTTGCTCGGCGCCACCTCCATCGAGGTCACCATCTTCTGACCACCTTGCTCCTCGTAGCTGGCTTTGACGATGGCCCCCTCTTGGAGGAACTCCCACCGGACACTTGCCGCCGAAGGGATCGTGAGCTGGGTCCCGTCGTCGAGGGTCACCGTCCTGCTGGAGCGATCCACGCTCGCGATCTTCCCCTCGATCTGCTGCATCCCCCCTGCGCCGGGCGCCGCCGGCGGAGCCTGAGGGCTGACTTGGGCGGCGCTCTGGCTGACCCATCCAACCGGCAGGATCAGCAGGAGGGCGGCCAGAGTGAGGAAGATACGCCGCGGGGTGTGCTTCATCATCTTACCTCCTATTGACGTCCATCTCGCTTGAACT
>JBHGAX010000116.1:0-11014 GCA_041946635.1 Methylomirabilales bacterium (SeqCode) | reverse complement strand
CTGGACGTGGACCTGCAGCCCATCCCGCGCCTGTACGCGGCGGGCCACACCACCGGCGGGTACACCAACGACTCCGGGTACCGGAGCGGCTGGAACATCATGAACGCGCTCACGTTCGGCCGCGTGATGGGCAAGAACCTCGCGGCGTCCAAGCGCTGGGCGTAGCCCGGCCGCGGCCGGATCAGGAGCACCCGCAACCCACGACCAGGGGCGAGGCGCTCCTCGCCCCTGGTCTGACAGGAAGACCGATGCGATTCACCTCCCATGCCCGGTCGCCCGAAAGCATGCTCTCCGCGCTGACCCTTGCCCTGCTCCTCGCCTCCGGCGCACCGGCGGCCGCCGCGCAGTTGGATGCAAAGCACGCCGCGCTGCAGGTGGACTGCGCCGGGTGCCACGGGACCGCGGTCCCGGGTGCCAGGCCCAAGACGGAGGACTGCCTGCGCTGCCACAAGAGCTACGAGGCGGTGGCCGCCCGGACAGCCCAGGTGAAGCCCAACCCGCATGAGTCGCACCTCGGTGAGATCCGCTGCACGCTGTGCCACCGCGCGCACGCCGAGCCGGTGTTCTACTGCGACCGGTGCCATTCCTTCGGCCTCGCGGTCCGCTGAGGCCGTGTCCCGGGTCGGTCCTGACCGTCGCATGCCTCGGGTGCAAGGTCCACCGCCTCCACGGGGGAGAACCATGGCACCGAGGCGCAGCACCCCTTCGTGGAGTAAAGGGTGGCCGCGGGGCCACATCCTGGGATGGCAGCACGCCCGTGAACCAGCTCTACCACTTCCTCCGGGCGGTCGTCCGGCAGGGCGACATCGCGCCGTGCGGAGCCATGTCCGAGGACGGCTACCGCGCGGCGGTGATCGGCGACGCGATCGTCGAGTCCGCGCGTACCGGTCGGCGGGTTCCCGTGCAGTATGACCTGTGGACGCCTGACTCCCGCCTCCCCGACGCCTCTTTTCAGGAGTGCACTCCCCAAAAGAGGAGAGCGTCTCCCCGGGGCGTGCGGTGACGCGCCGGGAAGTGCCCGCGCCACTTGAGCCGGGAGGACCGGCCGCTGGGCACAGGGTTTGCATGATCCCCGCGCCGGTGGCGTGGCCCGCCGCGCATGGGTGGTGGGGCTGGCCTCGGGTCCCTTTCGTCACAGGAGGTCGGAGCGTGCGGACTCTTCTGAAGGTGCTGGCGGTGAACGCGGTGGCGGTGTTCGTGCTGGCCGGGTGCGGCTCGCAGCCGGCGCAGGAGATCGAGGGCGCCAAGGCGGCGGTGGATGCCGCGACGGCGGAGGGCGGCGAGAAGTTCGCCGGGCCGGAGATGAAGGCGGTGAGCGGCGCGCTGAGCGCGGCCATGGAAGAGGTCAAGGCCCAGGAGGGCAAGTTCTTCAAGAGCTACGACAAGGCCAAGGAGATGCTGGCGAAGGTGAAGGCCGACGCCGAGGCGCTCAAGGCCGCGCTGCCCGCCAAGAAGGAGCAGGCCAAGGGCGAGGCCACGGCCAGCCTGGCCGCGGCCGGTGATGCGGTGGCAAACGCCAAGGCGGCGCTGGCCAAGGCCCCCAAGGGCAAGGGCGCGGCCGCGGACCTGGAAGCCCTGAAGGGTGACGTCCAGGGCCTGGAGGCCGGCCTGGCGGAGGTGCAGCCGCTGATCGCTTCCGAGGACTACAGCGCGGCGAAGGAGAAGGCCACGGCCATCAAGGCCAAGGCGGACGAGGTGGGGACCGCGGTGACGGCCGCCATCGAGAAGCTGGCCGCCGCCCAGGCCGCCGCCAAGCCGGTGGCCAAGAAGAAGAAGTAGACCCGCTCCGGCTCGTGACCATCCGTACTCCGGGCATCACCGTGCCGGTGCTCGGCCTCCTGCTCCTCGCGGGATGCCGGGCACCGGCGCTTCTGCCTGAGGGGGTGCAGGCCGAGCTGAAGAGCGCGGAGTTGCGCGCGGCCGGCGCGGAGGTGTATCTTCCGTCGGCCTACCAGGCGTTCCGGGCGGACCTGGTCCGCGCGCTGGCCGCCGGGGAGCGGGAACAGCGGCGCTTCTTCCTGGTCCGCAACCTCGGGCCGGTGCGGGCGGAGCTGAGTGCGCTGGTGCGCCGGGGCGACGCGCTGCTGGCGGCCATCCAGGAGCAGCGGGCGGCGCACGCCGGCACGCTGCCGGTCAGGCTGGAGCGGCTGGGCGAGGAGCTGCGCCAGGTCGAGCGGCTCGCCGGGCTGCTGAACGAGGGCCGGACGGCCCGCCGCAACCTCACCCACGCGGCCACCCTCCTGGCGGAAGCGCGCCGGCACGCGGCGGGCGGGGATCACGCCCAGGCGGAAGCGCGCCTGGCACGGGCGGAGGCGCTGGCGGACGCGGCGCTCGCCGCGCTGCGTCCGCTGCTCGCGCGGTTCACCGATCCCGAGAACCTGGCGCGCTGGCGGGGCTGGGTGGACGAGACGATCCGGGAATCGGCCCGCACGGGCCGCCACGCCATCGTGGTGAGCAAGGTCGAGCGCCGGCTCACGCTGTATCACGGCGGCCGGCCGGAGCGCACGTTCGAGGTGGCGCTGGGCGCCAACGGCTTCAGCGACAAGCGCATGGCCGGGGACCGTGCCACGCCCGAGGGCCGCTACCACGTCGTGCAGAAGAAGGCGGCCAGCCGGTTCTTCCGGGCGCTCCTGATCAACTACCCGAATCTCGAGGACCTGGAGCGCTTCCGGGAGGACAAGCGGCGCGGCCTCATCGCGGATCGGGCCGGCGTCGGGGGCCTCATCGAGATCCACGGCGGGGGCGTGGCGGGCATGACCTACGGCTGCATCGCCCTGGAGAACGGCCCCATGCAGCAGCTCTTCTCGCTGGTGAACGTGGGGACGCCGGTCACCATCGTGGGGGCACTGGACGGCGACAACGTCGTGGCGAGGACGCTCCGTGCTCATGCAGCCGCGAAGTGACTGGTGCGCCCGGCTGGGGCTGGCCGGCCTCTGCCTCGCGGCGGGCCTGGTCGCCCTCGAGATCCTGGGCTTCGCCCTTGCCGGCCGGGGCGGGGACCGCGCGCCGGTCCGCGCGGAGCGCGGGGATCACCGCCACTGGGCGGGGAAGGTCGAGGCGCTCCGGGCCCGGCTGGCTGCGCTGGCGCCACGCGGGACCTATGCCATCGTGGACACGGCGGCCAACGTGCTGACGGTCAAGCAGGGCGACCGCGTGCTGCGCCGGGCGGTGATCTCGGCGGGCAGCGGGAGCGTGCTGGACGAGCCCTCGGGCAAGCGGCGCTGGGTCTTCGACACGCCCCGAGGGGTCCGGGTGGTGCAGTCGAAGATCGAACACCCGGTGTGGGTCCGGCCGGACTGGGCCTTCATCGAGGAGGGCGCGCCGCCGCCCGCCGAGTACGCCGAGCGGCTAGACCCCGGCGCCATGGGCGATTACGCCATCGGGCTGGGCGAGGGCTACTTCATCCACGGGACGCTCTACACCCGCCTGCTCGGCCGGAACGTGACGCACGGCTGCGTCCGCGTGGGCGACCGCGACCTGGCCGCCATCTTCCAGGCGCTGGGGCTGGGCTCGCGAGTCATCCTCTTCTGAGCCGTGCGCATGCGAGTGGCCCCCGCGATCGCGCTGGCCCTCCTGCTGAACGCGGGCGGGGCGTGGGCGGCTCGGGCGCCCGCCGATGCGGCCGCCCTGGCGCGCGAGGCCCGTGCGCTGGAGGCCGAGATCGGCCTGGCGGCCAAGCCGAGCATCTACTTCGTCCTCGACGCCCGCGCCTCGAAGCTGCTGGTCAAGGCCGCCGGGCTGACGCTCAAGACGCTGCCGATCACCCACCTGACCCAGTGGGGCGACGCCGTCGCCACCCGGCCCCATTCGCTGGTCGCCAAGAGCACCCTCATGACGCCCCGGCGGCCGACGATCCGGCCGGCCGAGCGGAAGCCCGAGGACGCCGAGGCGAGCGCCACGCCGGCGTCGGCGCTGGATGTGCTGGAGGTGACCAGCATGCCGGCCCGGTTCCACCTCACGCTCACCCGGGGGGTGAGCATCGCCGTCCGCCCGGAGCCCGAGGGGTTCTTCTCGCGGGTGGTCGCCGCCGCCGACCGGCTCGCGTGGCACCTGGCGCGGCCGCTGCCCACCCTCTGGCGCCTGGCCCGGGGCCGGCCCTACACGGCCCTCTACGTCCGCCTCGCCGCCCCCGACGCCCGCGCACTCTACTGGGCCTGCGCCGAGGGCGCCGAGCTGCTCGTCCTGTCGCGCTAGCGTGAAGCGCCAGTCCTGCTCGGGCTGCGTACCAATGCCGGCCCGGCGGGTTGACAGGCCCTCGTGGCGCTGGTTAAATCGCCTCGCGATGCTCACCTCGCTCCGCAGCAAGCTCGTGGCGATCATGCTCTTCCTCAGCTTGAGCCTGGTCGCCATCCTGGTGCTCCTCTATTACCACACGGAGAAGCAGCTCTATAACCAGTTCGCCCGCCAGACGGCCGAGCTGTCGGCGGCCATCCGCATCGGGGTGGAGGAGCTGACCCGCAAGGGCACCTACAGCGAGAAGAGCCTCAAGGAGTACCTGGCCGCCCTGAACCCGAAGGGGGTCAAGGAGATCTCGCTCATCAGCAGCAGCGACCGCGTGCTGGCCAGCACGGAGTCCTCCGAGGTGGGCAAGTGGGTCACCCGGAGCAAGAAGGAGCTCATCTTCCGGGCCGAGCTGGGGCACCCGGTCACCAGCAAGGACACGTTCTACGACGTGGTCATCCCGGTCGCCTCCGAGGGCCGCACCCTGGGATACATCCACCTCCGGATGTCCACCGAGAACTTCTCGGTGTTCCTGCAGACCACCGTCCTGCGCCGCATCGCGGCCGCGCTGCTCATCTGTTTGCTCGGGACCGGCCTCGCCCTGGTGCTGGCCCGCTGGTACACCAAGCCCATCGAGACCATGGCGAGGGCGGCGCGGCGGGTGGCCGAGGGGGACTTGAGCTGCGAGCTGCCCGCCGGCCGCCGCGACGAGATCGGGCAGCTGGCCGCGAGCTTCAACTACATGCTGGGCCGGCTGCGGGAGGACCGCGAGCTGCGGGACAAACTCCGCCGGGCGGAGCACCTGGCGGGCATCGGGCAGTTCTCGCGCAGCATCGCGCACGAGATCAAGAACCCCCTGAACTTCCTCAGCCTGGGCATCGATCATATCCGGGACGCGTTCCGCCCGGCCGGCGCGGCGGACGCCGCCCAGTACGAGTCGCTGCTCGGCAACATGAAGCAGGAGATCCAGCGGGTGAGCCGCTTCGCCGAGAGCTTCCTCGAGTTCGGCAAGTCGCTGGAGCTGAACCTGGCCCCCACGGACATGGCGGCCCTGCTCAAGAACGTGCTGGAGCTCGTGGCGGTCAAGGCCGCCCGGGACAACGTGGAAGTCCGGCTGGAGGAGGCCGCGGCCTCGCCCGTCCTGCGCATCGACGCCGACTTCTTTCGCACCTGCCTGCTGAACGTCCTGCTCAACGCCTTCCAGGCCATGCCGGAGGGCGGGCGCGTCGCCGTGCGGACCAGCGCGGAGGAGGGCTGGTTCGTGGTGGAGGTCGCGGACACCGGGGTGGGCGTGCCGCCGGAGGCGGCGGCGCGCGCCTTCGATCCCTTCTTCACCACCAAGCGCGAGGGCATCGGCCTGGGGCTGGCCTTCACCAAGCGGGTGGTGGAGGAGCACGGCGGGCGGGTGAGCTTCGAGAGCCAGGAGGGGAAGGGGAGCCGGGTGCGCCTGCTCCTCCCATGCCCCGGCTGCTGAAAAAGGCCCATCTGTGGAGACCCATCCTTCGGATGGGTGCCCCGCGCGCCTCGGCACTCGTCCTTCGACGAGCTCAGGACCCCGAGCGAAGTCGAGGGGCTGCGACGTACCTCCAGTACGCCTCGCTCGGCCTGCGGCTCGCCGCCTTGCACCTGGGCCTTTTTGAGCAGCCGGGCGGACGCCGCTGGTCGTGGAGGAAGCCTAGCCATGGCGGTGGTGCTGGTGGTGGACGACGAGCCGCTGCAGTGCGGCATCCTGAAGACGATCCTGGATGCCGCGCAGCACGAGACGTACACGGCCGCCTCGGGCGCCGAGGCGCTGGCGCTCTCCGCCCGGCTGCTGCCCGACGTGATCCTCACGGACCTGAAGATGCAGGGGATGGACGGCATCGAGCTCCTGGAGCGCATCCCCGAGGAGCCGTGCAAGCCGTCCATCATCATCATGACCGCCCACGGCACGATCGCCTCCGCGGTGGAGGCCGTGAAGAAGGGCGCCTTCGAGTACCTGACCAAGCCGCTGGAGAAGGAGTCGCTGCTCCTGACCGTGCGGCGAGCGGCCGAGCGCGCCCGCCTGCTCAAGGAGAACCGCCGGCTGCGGGGGGAGCTGTTCGAGCGCTTCCAGATGGAGGGCATCCTGGGCCGCTCGGAGAAGATGCGGGAGGTGGTGGCGACGGTCCGCAAGGTGTGCGACTCGGCCGCCACCGTCTGCCTGATGGGCGAGACGGGGACCGGCAAGGAGCTGGTGGCCCGCGCCATCCACCAGAACAGCAGCCGCCGCGCCAAGCCCTTCACCTGCGTGAACTGCTCCGCCATCCCCGAGAGCCTCTTCGAGAGCGAGCTGTTCGGCCACGAGGCGGGCGCCTTCACGGGCGCCACCACGCGGCGCGAGGGCCTGTTCGAGGTCTCGGAGGGCGGGACCCTGCTGCTGGACGAGATCGGCGACCTCCCCATCGCCCTGCAGCCCAAGCTGCTCCGGGCCATCCAGGAGAAGGAGATCCGGCGGGTGGGCGGGCAGCGCTCGCTGCCCGTGGACGTCCGCATCCTGGCCGCCACCAACAAGGACCTGCAGCGCGAGACGGCGGCCGGACGCTTCCGGGAGGACCTGTTCTACCGGCTGACCGTCGTGACCATCCACCTGCCGCCCCTCCGCGAGCGGGCCGAGGATCTCCCCGAGCTGGCCGCCTACTTCCTGGAGAAGTACGCGCGGGAGTACGGCCGGCCGCCCCTGCGGCTGGAGCCGGCGGCGCTGGAGGCGCTCGCGGCGTATCACTGGCCGGGAAACGTGCGCCAGCTCGCGGCCGTGATGGAGCGGGCGGTGCTCATGAACGAGCGGGGCACGCTCTCGCTGGCGGACGTGCGCGGGGAGCTGCGCGCTCCGGCGGCGGGGCAGGGGCTGGACTTCGAGCTGCCCGAGACGGGGATCGACTTCGAGGAGCTGGAGAAGGACCTGCTGATCAAGGCCATGGCCAAGGCCGGCGGCCTGGCCACCCGGGCGGCCAAGCTCCTGGGCATGAGCTACAAGACCTTCCTCTACCGGCTGGAAAAGCACCACATCGCCCGCTGACGCGCCCTCCTTCCGGGGTGGCCCGGCCCCGCCCGCTTGACGTCCCGCCGCCGATGTGCGAGCTTCGTTCGACCAGCGGTGAACTTCCACACGGGCTGTCCCGCCGCACGCGACCCGGGTGCAGCGGGAGCGCATCACCGGCGGATCGGCGGGCCCAGCGACAGGGGGGAGGGACATGAAGACACGTGCCGTGGGGTTGGCGTTGGCCATGCTGGTCTGGTCCGCACCGCTGCTGATGGTCGCCACGGCCGCGGCGGTGGAGATCGAGGCCTCGAACTACGGGACCACCACGAACGGCATGCCCTATGCGATCGCCAAGGCCAAGGGCTTCTTCAAGGAGGCCGGGGCGGACGTGACGGGCGTGCGGGGCTCGGAGGGCGGCGGGACGAGCATCCGCAACATGCTCGGCGGGAACATGCCCTACGGGGAGGTGTCCCTCTCGGCGGCCGTGCTGGCCATCCAGAACGGCGCGGACCTCAAGATCATCAGCGAGAACGTCTACACGGTGGCGGAGTTCTACTGGCTGACGAAGCCGGACTCGCCCATCAAGTCGCTGCAGGACCTCAGGGGAAAGCGCATCGGCTTCACCAACCCGCAGTCCACCTCCCAGGCCATGGACTACCTGCTGCTGGAGGCGGCGGGCCTGAAGGAGGCGGACGTGCAGCTCATCAAGACCGGGGGATTCGGGGCGGGCGTGACGGCGCTGGCCCATGGCGGCATCGACCTCATGCCGGTGGCCGAGCCGCTCTGGACGCTCAACCAGTCGCGCTTCCGCGCCACGTTCTGGGCGCCCGAGGTGCTGCCGCCGCTCTGCAACGTGGTCGGGGTGACGACGGGGCGCGCGATGCGCGAGAGCCCCGACCTGATCCGCGCCATCCTCACCGCGCGGCGGAAGTCCGTGGAGTTCATGACCAAGAACCTGGACGAGAGCGCCCAGATCATCGCCAAGGACTACCAGATGGATCCGGCGGCGGTGCGGAACGTCCTCCGGAACCTCATCGAGAAGAAGGCGCCCGGCGGGCTGCCCTACTGGTCGCCCACCGGACAGTTCGACTGGGACAGCATGAACAACATGATCCGGGCGCAGCGCCTCGTGGGGGTCATCAAGACCGAGGTGGACTGGAAGAAGCTGGTGGACGAGTCGTTCCTGAAGTGACGGGCCGCGAAGAGGGATGGAATCCGCCCACGTCGTCCTGCGCGGCGTCAGCCGCGTCTACCCGGGGGGTGCCAGGCACCCCCCGGTGCACGCGCTGGGTCCGCTCGACCTGGAGCTGCACCGCGGGGAGTTCTTCTCGGTGGTCGGCCCCTCGGGCTGCGGGAAGTCCACGCTCCTGGAGGTCATCGCCGGCCTGGCGCCGGCGAGCGAGGGGTCGGTGACCATCGAGGGCGTCCCGGTGGCCGGGCGAGTGCCGGCCGGCGTGGGGGTCGTGTTCCAGGAGGACGCCAGCTTCCCCTGGCTCACCGTCGAGGACAACATCGCGTTCGGCCTGCGGCGGGCCGGCACGGACGCCGCGGAGGTCCGCCGGCGGGTGCAGTACGCCGTCAGCTTCATGGGCCTGGAGGAGTTCGCGCGCGCCTACCCGGCGCAGCTGTCCGGCGGCATGCGACAGCGCGTCTGCATTGCCCGGACGCTCGTGATGCAGCCGCGCCTCATCCTCCTCGACGAGCCCTTCGGCGCCCTGGACCAGCAGACCCGCTTGCTGATGGGCGACGAGCTGCTCCGGCTGTGGCGCGAGACGGGCGCCACGGTGCTCCTGATCACGCACGCGCTGGACGAGGCGGCCATGCTGGCCGATCGGGTGGGGGTGATGTCGGCCCGGCCCGGCCGCTTCATCGAGACGCTCCCCACCGGATGGCCGCGCGAGCGGGACAGCCGGATCGTCGCCCGCCCGGAGTTCGGCCGCATCACCGGCCAGCTCTGGGCGCTGCTGCGCGAGGAATCCATCAAGGCCCTGCGCCACGAGAAGTGACGCGTGGCCGGCGGAGCCGATGCGCTCCCAGGCCCCCCGAGTGCGGTGAACCCGATGCGCTGGCGCGTCAACGCCTTGCGGTCGTCCGTCGTGCTGCTCGGCGTCCTGCTGATCGAGGTCCTGGTCCGCGCGGGGACCATCCCGCGGGTCATGCTCATCGCGCCGAGCGAGATGGCGGCGGCGCTCTGGCGCCTGCTCGGCTCGGGCGCCATGACGCCCCACATCCTCCTGACCCTCCGCAACATCGGGATCGCCCTCACCGCGGCGATCGTCCTCGGGTTCGGCGTGGGCGCCCTCGTGCACGCCCTTCCCCGGGTCCGGAGCATCCTGGACCCGCTGTTCGCCAGCTACTACTCGATCCCCATCTTCGTCTTCTACCCGCTCTTCATCGTCATCTTCGGGATGAATTCCGTGCCCCTGATCATCATGGGGTTCCTGAGCGCCGTGGTGGCCATGATCATCAACACCCTCAACGGGCTGGACCGGGTGCCGCGGGCGCTCCTGAAGACCGCCCGCGTGCTGCAGATGAATCGCGCCCGCACCGTCTGCCTGATCGTCCTGCCGGCCGCGGCGGCCCACCTCTTCACCGGGGTGAAGCTGGCGGTGGCCTACGCCTTCATCGGGGTCATCGCGGCGGAGTTCATCCTCTCGGGCGGCGGGCTCGGCTACCAGATCTCGTTCACCTACTTCGCCTTCGACAACCCGACCATGTACGCGCTCATCGCGTTGACCCTCATCCTGGTCACCGCGATCAACCTCAGCCTGTACGCGTGGGAGAAGCGGCTGCTCACGCGGATGGGGAGGCGGTAGCGACGATGGGCCCGGGCGGCCTGCAGCGCACGGTGGACGCCCTCATCCTGATCGGCGGGGTGCTGCTGGCCTGGCAGGCGGTCTACCTGCTGTTTGGCGACCTGGCCATCAGCTCGCCGCTCACGACCGCCGCGCAGGCGCTGCAGCTCCTGCAGAGCGACCGCTTCCGCCCGGAGCTGCTCGAAACCGCCAACGCGTTCGCCTGGGCGCTCCTGATCGCCGTCGCCGCGGGCCTGGGCCTGGGTCTGGTCCTCGGGTTCCATCGGCTCTCCGGAGAGGTGTTCGAGCCGATCCTGTCGGCGCTCTACTCCATCCCCAAGGTCACGCTCTACCCCGTGATCCTCCTGATCTTCGGGATCGGGGTCAGCGCCAAGGTGGCGTTTGGGGCGATCCACGGCGTGGTGCCGATCGTGATCTTCACCATGGATGCGGTGCGGAACATCCGGCCGGTCTACGTGAAGGTGGGGCGGGTCTACGGCCTGGGGCCGATCGCCATGGCCCGCACCATCCTCGTCCCCGCCGCGCTCCCCGAGATCTTCACCGGCCTCCGGGTGGGCTTTGCGCTGACGCTCATCGGCACGCTCATCGGCGAGATGTTCGGGGCCCTGCGCGGCGTGGGCTTCGTCCTGATGCGGGCCATCGGCCTGCACGACGTGAAGACGATCATGGCCATCACGCTGATGCTGGTGGTGTTCGCCGCCGCGGTGAACACCCTGCTCCTCGCCATCGATCGCCGATTGCACCACCGGGCAGTCACCGTGGGCATGTAGAACCCCGGGAAGCGCCACGCCATGGCCAGGACGCTGTACGAGAAGCTGTGGGACAGCCACGTCGTGCACCAGGAGGCGGACGGCACGACGCTCCTCTACGTGGACCGGCACCTGCTCCACGAGGTGAGCAGCCCCCAGGCCTTCGCCGGGCTGCGCGAGGCGGGCCGGCCCGTGTGGCGCGCCGGCGCGAACCTCGCCATGGCGGA
>JBHGAX010000115.1:0-11027 GCA_041946635.1 Methylomirabilales bacterium (SeqCode) | reverse complement strand
GGGAGAGGGCCCGCACCACGGTCCACGGCTCGGTGGAGGCGACGAAGCCGGCCTCGCAGCCGGGCGCGAGGTCCAGGCTGAAGGTGCCGGGCGTCCAGAGGACCCCGCGGGCATCGTAGCCCCGCTCGGCCTCCGCCCGGTAGTAGATCTCCCAGGTGGGCTCCGCCCCGGCGGCGAAGATGGGCCGCTCCCCGAGGAACAGGATGCGCAGGGGTGGGATGTCCGGGACCCCGCCCACCTCGAAGCGGCTCCCCATGATGGAGAGCACGTACTCCCCGCGCAGCGGCTCGCCCACGCTGGCCTCCAGCGGCCGGAAGTGCATGGACGGGCGGAGGGTGAGGCGCAGCGGGCCGCGTCCCTCCAGCATGCAGTAGGTCACGTGCACGGTGTTCTGCATCCGGGGCATGAGCACGTGCTTCTCGAGGACCGCCCCCTCCAGCTCGTAGCGCCACACGGGCAGGCCGTGCGCCAGCCGGAACTCCACCAGCCCTTCCGCCTCGCCGCCCCCGGGGTCCGCGGGGTCGCCGCCCCCGATCGTCCAGGGCTGGCCATCCCCGCGCCGGACCTGCTCCACCAGGTGGTTCAGCATTACCACCCGCCCGAGGGGCGCGCCCAGCGCGGCCACCAGGAGCGCGTGGTAGCGGCTCCCCAGCACGCCGCTGATCGTCCCCGAGGCGAAGCCCCCCAGGCCGTTCGTCACCAGCCAGCGGCGCCGCAGGATCTCCCGCCGCGCCTCGCCGTCCCCCAGCCCGAGCGACCGCGTCAGCTCAGCCATGCGTCCCGGCCTCCGTCGCCGCGTACACCAGCGCGGCGTGCCCCAGCAGCCGCCAGGGCTGGTCCGGCGCCTGCGCCGGCACCCCCTCGCCGCCGTACTTGGGGTGCTCGCTGGACCAGAGCACGCTCCACTGCCGGCCCGCCGGCGGGGCCAGCAGCGGCTCGGGCGCCGCGTGCAGCGTGCAGGTGAGGCCCAGGTTCATCACGAGCAGCCGGTCGTCCCCCGCCTCGCCGAAGAAGCGCAGGCAGAACGCCTCCGGCCCGAGCACCGCGCCGTCCACGCCCCCTCCGCCCTGCGTGCGGAAGACGGGGTCCCGGCTCCGCAGCGCCAGCAGGTCCTTGTGCAGCGCGTAGGCTGCCGCGTGGCTCTGCCGCTCGGCCAGGTCGAGCTTGGAGCGCATGAACGTCGCCGGATCGGCGGGGTCGGCCAGGAGCGGCTGCATCTCGGGGCTCGCGAGCAACGGGAACTGCGCCAGGAACTCGCGCCGGCCCCGCGCCACCTTGCCGGCCAGCCCCTCCTCGTGGTCCGCGAAGTAGAGGAAGGGACTGTCCGCGCAGAACTCCTGCCCCTGGAAGAGCATCGGCGTCCCGGGGAGCAGCAGCAGGAGCGCCGTGGCGGCGCGGTAGCGCCCGGGGGTGGTCGAGGCGTGCAGGCGCTGCCCGCGGCCCGAGTTCGCCACCTGATCGTGGTTCTGCAGGAAGTTGATGAAGCGGGCCGGCGCGACGCCCGCCGTCGGCGTCCCGCGCGGCTTGCCCTGCCAGGTGCTGCGTTGCCCCTGGTACAGGAAGGCGCGCTTGGCGGCGGAGACGAACTCCTGCGGCGTACCGCGGTAGTCCGAGTAGTAGGCCTCGTTGCGGCCCGTGAGGGCGGTCACCGCGCTGTGGTGGAAGTCGTCGTTCCAGAGCGCCTCGAGTCCCGCGCCGCCCTGCTCGGGCGGGCGGAGCAGCTGCACGCGCTGCGGCTCGTTCTCCCCCACCACGTAGGTGCGCCGGCGGCCCGCGGCCGCCTGGACCCGCCGCCGCACGGCGGCCAGGACGTGCTCGGGGGACGCGTCGAACACCTGCTGCGTCGCGTCCAGGCGCAGCCCGTCGCAGTGGAACTCGTCCACCCAGTAGCCGGCGTTCGCCACGAAGAACTCGCGCACCGGCGCGCTGTCCGCGCCGTCGAAGTTCAGCGCCTCGCCCCACTCGTTGGGATAGCGGTCCGAGAAGTAGGCGGTCGCGTACTCCCGGAAGAAGCTGTAGAGCGGCCCCACGTGGTTGTAGACGACGTCCAGGATCACGGCCAGCCCCAGGCCGTGCGCGCAGTCCACGAAGCGCCGGAAGTCGTCCGGCGCGCCGTACAGGCGGGTGGGCGCGAACAGGTCCACGCCGTCGTAGCCCCAGCCGAAGCGGCCGGGGAACTCGGCCACCGGCATGACCTCCACGACCGTGATGCCCAGCGCCCGCAGCTCGGGCAGCTCGCGGCAGGCCGCGTCCCAGGTCCCCTCGGGCGTGAAGGTGCCGACGTGCATCTCGTAGATGACCTGGCCCTCGGCGGGGATGCCGCCCCAGGCCGCGTCCGTCCAGGCGAAGGTGGACGGATCCACGACCTCGGACGGGCCGCCCGGCCCCACCGGCTGGAAGCGCGAGGCCAGGTCGGGGAACGGCCCGTCGCCATCCAGCCGGTAGCGGTAGCGCGTCCCCGCCCCCGCCTCCTGGCCCCAGCCCGAGAAGTAGCCGCCCGGCTCGGCCGCCAGCTCGACCACCTTCGTGGGCGCGCCGTCGGCGTCCTCCAGGACCGCTTCCACCCGGCGGCGCCGCGGTGCCCACACCCGGAAGTGCGTGCCGCCCGGCAGCACCTCCGCCCCCACGGGCAGGCGCCGCCGCGGCGCGCCCTTCCGCTTCCCTCTCGGCATCCCCTCCCTCCCGTCAAGACACTCTCACCACGAAGGACACGAAGGGCACGAGGTGTCCCTTCGGGCGCCGTCCGCTCCGACCTTCGTGATCTGCGTGGCGGACCATCGGCGCGTCTATCCCGGGCGACCCGGGAGCTGGATGCGGGGATCCAGGTAGGCGCACAGGACGTCCACGATCAAGTTGAACGCCACCAGGATCCCAGAGTAGAGCACTACCGTGCCGAGGACCATGGTGTAGTCGCGGTTCAGCGCGCTCCCCACGAAGTAGCGGCCCACGCCCGGGATGCTGAAGATGGTCTCCACGACCACGGAGCCGGTGAGGATGGCGGCCGAGGCCGGGCCGAGGTAGGTGACCACGGGCAGGATGGCGTTCGGCAGCGCATGGCGGAGGACCACCGCCGCCTCCCGCAGCCCCTTGGACCGGGCGGTGCGGATGAACTCCTGCCCCACCACCTCGAGCATGCCCGCCCGCGTGAGGCGGGCCACGTACGCCGCGTAGAAGGCCCCCAGCGTGATGGCGGGCAGGATCAGGTGCCGCCAGGTGCCCCAGCCGGCCACGGGGAGCCAGCCCAGGCCCAGCGCGAAGACCAGCATGAGCATGGGGCCGAGCACGAAGTTCGGGACGGAGATGCCGCCCAGGGCCAGCGACATGGTGAGGTAATCCACCAGGGAGTTGCGACGGAGGGCCGCCAGGATCCCCGCCGTGCCGCCGATCCCCACGGCCACCAGGAGGGCGCAGGCGCCGAGCGTGAGCGACGCGGGCAGGCCGAGGGCCAGCAGCTCCGTCACCGAGCGGTCGGGATAGCGGAAGGAGGGCCCCAGGTCGCCGCGCGCGACGTGCCCGAGGTAGCGGGCGTACTGCCGCCAGAGCGGCTCGTCCAGGTGGTAGCGCGCCTCGATGTTCAGGCGCACCTGCTCGGGCAGGGCCCGCTCCTGGTCGAAGGGCCCGCCGGGCGCGAGGCGCATGAGGAAGAAGGAGGCGGAGACGATGATGAACAGGACCGGCAGGAACCCCAGGACGCGCCGGACGACGTAGCTCAGCACAGCGAAAGACCGTGAACCGCAGAGCCGCAGAGAGCGCGGAGGTCACGACTGCAGAGGTGCATGCGGCCTGTACCCCTTGACCCGCCTCTGCGGTCTCAGCGTCTCTGCGGTTCGGCCCGTCCTACCGTTCCAGGCTGATGTACTTCAGGGGGTGCTGGTCCAGGAGGTTGGGGTGCCAGCCCTTCACGCGCTTGCCGAGCATTCCCTTGTTAACATACGTGAACAGGGGAAGGACGGGAACGTCTTCCTGCACCAGGAGGCGCTCGGCCTCCTGCAGGGCCTGCATGCGCGCCTTCGGGTTCACCAGCCGGCAGGCGGCCCGGGCGATCAGCTCGTCGTAGCGCGGGCTGCTCCAGCCGGTCTGATTGTTCCCGCCGCCGGTGATCCACATGTCCAGGAAGGTGTTGGGGTCCACGTAGTCGCCGATCCAGCCGGCGCGGGACAGCTGGTAGTCCAGCGCGCTCTGCCGGGCCAGGTACACCTTCCACTCCACGTTGGCCAGCTCGACCTGGATGCCCAGGTGCTGCTTCCACATCTGCTGGACCGCCTGCGTCACCACCCGGTGCAGCTCGTTGGTGTTGTAGAGCAGCTCCACGCGGGGGAAGCCCTTCCCGTCCGGATAGCCGGCCTCGGCCAGCAGCTTCTTGGCGGCCGCCACGTCGAAGGGGAGGCCCTTCACGCCCTCGTAGCCGCGCATGCCGGCGGGCACGAAGCTGCTCGAGGGGATCTCGCCGGCCCTGGTGACGTACCGGGTGAGCGACTCCCGGTCCACGGCCATGCTGAGCGCCTTGCGGACGCGCACGTCGTGCACCGGGGGCTTGGTGACGTTGAAGCGGAAGTAGTAGGTGCCCAGGTACGGCGAGACGTAGAACTCCGGGCGGGCGCGCGCGGAGTCGATCTGCGGCGTGGGCACCTGCGGCACCCAGTCGCTGTCGCCCGCCAGGAACTGCTTGAAGGCGGTGTTCACGTCGTCCGTGGGCAGGAAGATCACGCGCCGGAGCTTCACGCTCGCGGCATCCCAGTGCGCCGGATTCTTCTCCAGCGTGAGCTCCTTCTGCGGCACCCAGCTCCCCAGCCGGAAGGGGCCGTTGCTCACGAGCTTGCCGGGCTTGGCCCAGTCCTTCCCGTGCGCCTCGATGGCCCAGGCCGGCACGGGGAAGAGCGTGTAGAAGCTGGTGAGGTCCAGGAAGTACGCCGTCGGGCACCTGAGCGTCACCTGCAGGGTGCGCGGGTTCACCGCCCGCACGCCCACCTGCCGGAAGTCGGCGACGCGCCCCTTGTTGTACTCCTCGCCGTTCTTCAGGTAGTAGAGCTGCTGCGCGTACCTGGCGCCCGTCTTCGGGTTCAGCACGCGCTCCCAGGCGAAGACGAAGTCGCCGGCCGTGACCGGCTTCCCGTCCGTCCACTTCGCCTCCCGCAGCTTGAAGGTGTAGGTGAGGCCGTCCCTGGAGACCGTCCACGACTCCGCCATGCCCGGGCGCGGCGAGAGATCCCGGGGGTCCGGGGTCGTGAGTCCCTCGAACAGGTTGGCCACGATCCGGTGCTCCGGCACGCCGGTCACGAGGGCCGGGTCCAGGCTCTCGGGCTCCACCATGTTGTTCAGCCGAAACACCTGCTCCTGCGCCGCGGCGCCCGCCGGCGCGGCCAGCAGGAGCATGGCGACAAGTATCAGCCTGCGCTTCATCGAATTCCCCCCCCGCGCTCTCGTAACACGTAACGCGTAACACGTAGCCTCCGGAAGGACGTGTTCTCGCTGTTACGCGTCACGCGTTACGTGTTGTTCTTTCAGATCCGCATCCGCGGGTCCAGCGCATCCCGCAGGGCGTCGCCGACGAGATTGAAGCCGAGGACGGACAGCATGATGGCGGCGCCGGGGAAGAAGAAGGCCCACCAGGCGCCGCTCGTGAAGAACTTGTAGCTGTCGGCGAGCATGGCGCCCCACTCCGGGGTCGGCGGCTGGGCCCCCAGGCCGAGGAAGCCGAGGGCCGCGGCCTCCAGGATGGCGAAGGCCACGGCCAGGGTGGTCTGGACGGCGAGCGGCGGGAGCGTGTTCGGGAAGACGTGCTGCATGACGATGCGCACCGCGCTGCCGCCGAGGGCCCGGGCCGCCGTCACGAACTCCCGCTCCTTGAGGCCGAGCACCTCGGCGCGCGTGATGCGCGCGTAGAAGGGGATGGAGACCACGCTGATGGCGATGAGCGAGTTCCGGAGCCCGGGTCCGATCATGGCTACGATGGCGATGGCGAGGAGCGTGGCGGGGAAGGCCAGCAGGATGTCCATGCAGAACATGAGGACCAGGTCCACGCGGCCGCCGCGGTAGCCGGCCAGCAGGCCCAGGACGGCGCCGATCAGCGCCGCCATGGCGACCGACCCCACGCCCAGGCTCAGGGAGACCCGCGCGCCGTGGAGGATGCGCATCAGGATGTCGCGGCCCAGGGCGTCCGTGCCGAAGGGATGCTCGGCGGTGGGCGGCTTCAGCCGGGCCATGAGGTTGGAGTCCACGGAGGCGTCGTACGGGAAGAGGAGCGGGCTGAGGGCGGCCATGAGCGCGCAGAGCAGCAGGATCACCAGGCCGGCCTGCGCCAGCCGGTTCGCCAGCAGCCGGCGGACGGCCGCCTGCAAGGGGCTCGTGCCCTTCGCCACCGCCGGCGGGAGCGCCAGCTCAATCGTAGGAGATGCGGGGATCGACGGCGGCATACAGCACGTCCGTGAACAGATTGACCATGACGAAGACCGTGGCGATGAAGAGCGTCGCCCCCTGCACGATCGGGTAATCCCGCGCCTGGATGGCCTCGTAGATCCAGAGCCCGATGCCCGGCCAGGAGAAGATGGTCTCGGTGAGGATGGCGCCGGCCAGCAGGCGCCCCACCTGCAGCCCGGTCACCGTCATGACGGGCAGGAGGGCGTTGCGCATGCCGTGGCGGAGCACCACCGCCCGCTGCGGGAGGCCCTTCGACTCCGCCGTCCGGATGTACTCCTGCGAGAGCACCTCCAGCAGGCTGGCGCGCGTCATCCGCGTGATGACGGCCATGGGGATGGTCGAGAGCGCCACGGCCGGGAGCACGAGGTGGCGGAGTCCCGAGGCGAGGGCCTCCCCGTTGCCGGTGAGCAGGCTGTCCAGGATGGTGAAGTGGGTGATCGTGACGAGGGCCACGTCGGTGTCCAGCCGAAACCCGGTGGGCAGCCAGCCGAGCAGCACGCCGAAGACCCAGGCCAGCATCAGGCCGAGCCAGAAGATCGGCATGGAGACGCCGGTGAGGGCCAGCAGGCGGGCCAGCGCGTCGAAGAGGGAGTTGCGCCACACGGCCGAGATGATGCCGCTCGGGATGCCGACCAGCAGGGCCAGGCAGATGGCGGAGAGCGCCAGCTCCACGGTGGCGGGGAACCGGCGCAGCAGGTCCAGGGCCACGGGGTCGCCCCGGAGGATGGAGACCCCCAGGTCGCCCCGCAGGATCTTGCCGGCGTAGATCAGGTACTGGGCGACCAGCGGCTTGTCCAGCCCGAGCTGCGCGCGGATCTCCTGCACGCGCTCCGGCGTGGCCCGCTCGCCGAGCATGGTGACGGCCGGGTCGCCCGGGATCATGTGGATGAAGCCGAAGACGATGACGGAGATGCCGATGAGGACGGGCACGATCGTCAGGAAGCGTCGGAAGGCGTATCGACCCATAAGAACGGCTCATGGCTCATGGCTCATGGCTCATGGCACGACCACGAGCGCTGAGCGGTGAGCCGCCAGCCCCTCTCCCCTGCCGCCAGGGGAGAGGGGGCGGGTGAGGCGAGAGAGCCTACTGCAGCGAGACGGTGTTGAAGTACTCGCTGCCCGTCGGGTTGGGGACGTAGCCCTTCACCCTCTTCAGGAAGGGCAGCGGCGGCTGGTTGTGCGCGATGAAGATGCGCGCCACGTCGTCGTGGATCATCTGCTCCGCCTTCCGGTACAGCTCCGCCCGCTTCTTCTGGTCGGTCAGCTTCTGGGCCTGCAGCAGCACCTCGGCCAGGGCGGGGTTCGAGTAGAACCCCTCGGTGGAGGCGCCGGGCTGGCAGAAGAAGTAGCAGACGAAGTTGTCCGGGTCGCCGTTGTCGCCGGTCCAGCCCAGCATGTACAGCGGCAGCTGGCCGTTCTTGCGCTTGTCCAAGTACACCGTCCAGTCCGTGGTCTGGAGCTGCACGGTGATGCCGACCTTCGCCAGGTCGGCGGCGATGGCCTCGCCGATCTCCTTGCCGTTCGGGTAGTACGGGCGGGAGACGGGCAGGTACCAGAACTGCAGCGGCTCCTTCCGGCCGTCCTCCCAGGTGATCTCCTTCAGCCCCTGGGGGAAGCCGGCGTCGCGCAGCAGCTGCTTCGCCCGCTCGGGGTTGTACTCGTAGTCCTTCAGCTCCTTGTTGTGGCCCCAGAGGGCCGGCGGCTGGAACTGGGTGGCCACCATGCCGGTGCCCCCGTACAGGGCGTCCACGATGGCCTTCTTGTTGATGGCGTGGGCGAAGGCCTGCCGCACCCGGCCGTCCTTCAGCTCCTTCACCTTGTAGTTGAAGGCCACGTAGCCGGTGGTGTTGGCCGGGCGCAGCAGGAGCTGCAGGTTCGGATCCGCCCGCACCACCTTGACGTCATCCGGGTTCAGCCCTTCCAGGCCGTGGATCTCGCCGGCCTTGAGGGCCGCGAGCCGCTGGGCGTTGTCCTTGATGTTGCGGATCACCACCCGCTGCACCTTGGGCGCGTTGGCCTTGTCCCAGTAGTCCTTGTTGGCCTCCAGGACGACCTCCTGCCCCACCTTCCACTCCACGAAGCGGAAGGGACCGGTGCCCACCGGGTTCTTGGTGAAGGCCAGGCCGTGCTTCTCCACCGCCTTGGGGCTGGCGATGTCGAAGACGAACATCCCGAGGTTGTTCAGGAACGGGCCCTGCGGGGTCTTGAGCGTGATCTTCACCGTGGTGGGATTCACGGCCTCCACCTTGGTGATGATGCTCTTGTCGTCGAAGCCGCCGAACTGCTTCCCGTAGTACTCGAAGGTCTTGCCCGCCTTGGTGACGTTCTCGTGCTGCGGGTGGTTGCTGAAGCGCCAGCGCTCGAAGTTCCAGACCACGGCCGCCGCGTCGAACGGGGTCCCGTCGTGGAACTTCACGTTCTTCCGCAGCGTGAAGGTCCACTCGGTGCCGTCCTTGCTGACGGTCCACTTCTCCGCCAGGGCGGGCGCGATCTCGGTCGTGGCGCCGCGGTACTTGACCAGCCCCTCGTAGATCTGGCGGGTGATCCGCGACGAGATCCCGTCGGTGATGATGGCGGGATCCAGGTCCACGGGCTCCCCCTGCGCGCCGAAGATGAAGGTGGCCTGGCCTGCCCAGGCCATCCCCGGCCCGGCCAGCAGCAATACGAGGAGCAGCATGCCGATCCGTCTGCCGATTCCGCTCATGGCTCCCTCCTCGAATACCGTCGAACTGGGTGGTGTGCCGACCAGTCCACGTGCGAGGAGCCGCTGCTCTTCGCCCGTGGACGAACCGAGTGCGCTCAGCGAAGCCGGGCGAGCGCCTCCGCCATGCGCTCCATGCCGCGCTCGATGTTCGCGGTCGAGGTCGCATACGAGAGGCGGATGTGGGCGTCGCTGCCGAACTCCACGCCCGGCACCACGGCGATGCGGGCGGCGTCCAGGAGATAGGCCGAGATCTCGGTCGAGTTCGTGATGGGTGCGGGCGAACTCTCGGCCCGCTTGCCGTAGAGGGCCGAGACGTTGGGGAAGACGTAGAACGCGCCTTCGGGGCTGCCGCAGCGGACGCCCGGCATGGCGGTGAGGCGGTCGAGGATGACGCGGCGGCGCGCGGCGAACTCCTCCCGCATGCGGCGCGTGGGCTCCTGGTCGCCGATGAGCGCGGCCACCGCCGCGCGCTGCGCGATGGAGGTCGCGTTGGAGGTCATCTGGCTCTGCAGCCCGTCCATGGCCTTGATCACGTCCGCCGGCCCGGCCGCGTAGCCGATGCGCCAGCCCGTCATGGCGTACGCCTTGGACAGGGAGTTGACCAGGACCGTGCGGCGGTACGTCTCCTCGCCCAGGGAGGCCACGCTGGTGTGCTGGAAGCCGTCGTAGACCAGCGCCTCGTAGGTCTCGTCCGCCAGGAGCCAGAGGTTCCGCTCCATGGCCAACGCCGCCAGCCCGCCCAGCTCTTCCCGGGTGAGGGCCGCGCCCGTGGGGTTGGAGGGCGTGTTCAGCAGGACGAGCTTCGTGCGCTCGGTGAGGTGCGGCTCGACCGTGCGCCGGCTCACCCGGAACCCGTCGCGCTCGGCGGTGGGCGCGATGACCGGCGTGGCCTGGCACAGCTTCACCTGCTCGGGGAAGCTCACCCAGTACGGGGCGGGCACGATGACCTCGTCCCCCTCCTCCACCAGCGCCTGGAACACGTTGTAGAGCGAGTGCTTGCCGCCGCAGGAGATGAGGATCTGGTTCCGGGCATAGTTGAGGCCGTTGTCCCGCTTCAGCTTGGTCGCCACGGCGTCTTTCAGCTCGTCGATGCCGCTGTTGGTCGTGTACTTCGTGAACCCTTCGCGGATCGCCTGGATCCCGGCCTCCTTGATGTGGGCCGGCGTGTCGAAATCGGGCTCGCCGGCGGCGAAGCTGATCACATCCACCCCTTCGGCGCGCAACTGTCGGGCCTTCGCCGAGATGGCGAGCGTCGCGGAGGGCACCAGGGAGCGAGCGCGCTGCGAGACGTTCACGGAGTCCTCCTTCCCCCTGCCGGGGTCTGGCTGGCGCGAGCCTTGAGCAGCTTGGCGGCGAGCGGCGGGACCAGGTCGTCCACCGCACCGCCGAGGAGCGCGACCTCCTTGACCAAGCGCGAGCTGATGTACGTATAGGCTTCGTTGGGCATCAGGAAGAGCGTCTCGATCTCCTCGTTCATCTTCCGGTTCATCAGCGCCATGGCGAACTCGAACTCGAAGTCGGAGACGGCGCGGACCCCCCGGAGGATGACGTTCGCGCCCTTGCGGCGCACGTACTCCACCGTGAGGTCGCTGAAGGTGTCCACCTCGACCCCCGGCATGCCGGCGGTCGCCTCGCGCACGATCGCCAGGCGCTCTTCCAGGGTGAAGAGCGGCGTCTTGTGCGGGTTGTTGGCCACGGCCACGATCAGCCGCGGGAAGAGGCGAAGCGAGCGCTTCACCAGGTCGATGTGGCCGTAGGTGAAGGGATCGAAGGTGCCCGGGTAGACGGCCACCGCAGCCATGCGCGCTCCTGACCAACAGGTTAACCGGTTTGAGGTTCGAGGTTGCGTTCGGCGTCGCGCCTTCCGCGTTGAACCCGCAGCCTTCGAACCCCGGACCTCGGACCT